>JAZNGV010000029.1:0-61648 GCA_045576595.1 Paludibacteraceae bacterium
TTCCGGTAGCTTTACCACGACAAGCGAAGGTATTGCGACAGGAGTAGAAGAAATTTCCTCTTCCCTTCAGGGAGGAGACAGAGGTAGGCTTATCCTCCGTGACGGTCAGGTTCTCATTCTCCGCAATGGTAAAACCTACACTATGCAAGGACAAGAAGTGAAGTAAATACTCACTACTATTACTGATCAAACGGAGGCGAGAATGTTCGTCTCCGTTTTTTTATTCTACCCATTAGAGCAAAGGAAGTGAAGAGGGGGCGATAAAGTCTTTAAGGACTCTAAGGACAGTAAGGTCTCTAAGGTCTTTAAGGTCCGGAGAGACCGGCGGAGCTGGCAGGACAAAGGGCGGATAATCCAGAGGGACTGGAAGGACGGGGAGATAAGCCGGATGGTATCCGGCGCAATAAACAAACTAACTAATTAAGCTCTGCGCTGACGCACAGAGAACACTACAAATAAACGATTAGGAGGGAGAGCGAGAGGTTTTTTATAGGATTTTGTAAACTGCTGATCAACAGGATGTTTAGCAAGATAAAAGTATCGCTACTACACTCTATTTTAGTTTTACTACTTTTGCATTTACTTGTATAGCTTTTACAAAAAAGACTATTAATAGAAAGGAAGATAAACTACTTCTTGGCTGGTGCAACAATAAATAGCATAGACATCACAAAAGGTATAGTGAAGGTATATTGAAGGTATAGGGAAAGTATAATAACCATCAACAAACCTCTAACTTATCTTTAACTTATCTCTAACGATTATCTCGGAAATGAGTGCTGAGTAGTGATTGACTAAACCTGTGACTAAAACTGAAAAAGGTTGACTCGACAACTGAGATGGAATCTTAAAAATCGTAAACTTTTGACTCGATACCTAAAAGGGTTGATTTAATACCTGAAAAGGTTGACTGAGAGCCTAAAGAGGTTTACTAATCAAAATGCTTTGAATGGTGTTCGAACAACAATTGCAAAACGGCGTATGTTACGCGTATCTTATGCGTATGTTAGACGCACAATTTGAACCTTAATCCCTTTCATTGAGTTTAGAGGACTTTCCCCGAAAGGAAAGAGGTCGGTTTTGATACACAAGAGTGGCGCGAGAGTGGCGCGAGAGTGGCTGATTAACCATTCGTTGAAATAGGGCGAAATGATAAAATCCGTACGGACATATAATGTGAATTGTACATTAAGATTAGCATTGCCGCTTTTGATTACACAAAATACACTAAAAACGAGTAAAATATAAGGAATAATTTGCATGTATGCAATATTTTTATTACCTTTGTGCCGAATTTGATAATTTGCATTTATTATGCGCGTTAATTTACTGAAAATAATTGCATTACTATGGATTGCTATCGCATTTGCACCATACGCAAATGCTTATACACTCGTTATAGACGCTGGACACGGAGGAAAAGACCCAGGAGCAGTAGGTAAGAAATCTTACGAAAAAACACTAAATCTTAATCTCGCACTCAAAATAGGTGAGAAAATAAATAAGCAATATCCAAATGTAAAGGTTATATATACTCGCGATACAGATGTGTTTATACCTCTCCAGAAAAGGTCGGAAATTGCTAATGAAAATAATGCTGACTTATTCTTGTCCATACATGCTAATGCTACTGAAGCAAAGTCTTCAAGAGGAATTGAGACATTTATATTAGGCACCGATAATATGGAGAAGAATATGGATGTTGCAATGAGAGAAAATGCAGTAATGATGCTTGAAGCAGATTATAAAACGACATACCAGGGCTTCAATCCTAATTCCATTGACTCGTATATCATGTTCGAACTCATGCAAAATACATTCATGGACCAATCGCTTCAGTTTGCTACACTCGTACAGCAAGAATGTGCAACGAAACTCAATAGGCATGATAGGGGAGTTAGACAAGCTGCTTTTTGGGTACTGCTCAAGACAGCATGCCCCTCTATTTTATTCGAAATGGGATTTATCTCAAATCCAGAAGAAGAAAAACTGCTTAACCAAGCAGCAGAAATAGACAAAATGGCGCAAGCTATAACTGATGCCTTTGGAGCATATACACGGAAGTATAGAATGGTAGAAAATAACAAAATCACAACCAAGCAAAATAAACCAACAAATAAATCTAAAATAGCAACTACACAAAACAATACGCAACAAAAAACAGTAGTAAAGAAAGAAAAAACAACCTACTACGCCATACAAATATTTGCTTCGCAGAAACCTCTCGAAGCTAATGCTCCGCAGTTTAAGGGATATAAATGCCAATACATAAGAGCAGGAGGATACTACAAATACTACACCGCCGAAAATACAGATAAAAAGAAAGTGGAGGAAAAACTACAACAAGTCAAAAAATCATTTCCAGACTGCTGGATAATAACTTTCCAAAAATAATATGAAATACGCACGAGAAATAAAAGTAGGGTTATTGGCTGTAATATGCCTCTTCTTACTCTTTTTCGGATTTAATTTCCTCAAAGGAGTTAATATCTTCACACCAACTAACACTTATCAAGGACATTTTGTGCATATGCACGGACTTGAAGCACAAGCACCGGTATATATCAATGGATATAAGATAGGACAAGTGGACCGTATTGCCTATGATTATACACAAGATACTACCTTCACCGTAAATATCTCTATTAATGAAGATATAACACTCCCGCAAGGAACTACTATGGCACTCGTGGCAGATGGAATAATGGGAGGAATGGCTATTGAACTAAAACTCGCAAAGAACCAACAAGCAATACTCCCAGGCTCAACACTGCATACTACATACCAACCTGGATTACTGGAGGCCATACAAACACAACTAATCGCTAATGTAAATAGCGCTGTCGCAAACATCGATTCGCTAATCATGCAATTACAAGCGCAACTACAAGGCAATAATATTAAAAATACGCTTGACAACCTCAATACAATCTCATCTGATCTTACTTCCGTCTCTAATGAACTGAAAAATATAGCGCAGCAGAAAATGCCGAATATAATCCATAATACGGATTCTATACTCACTAATGTGAATGCTATCACCACAGATATACAACAAGCAGATATCAAACAAACAATCACACAGTTAGATACTACCATCGCTAAAATAAATACAGTTATTAACGATGTGCAAACACAACAAGGTACTATCGGAAAACTTATCTACGATACAACACTTTATAAACACATAGATGCAACTGTCATTTCTGCTGACTCACTTATCACAGATATCAAGAAACACCCAAAAAAATATATCAATATATCAGTCTTTGGGAAATAAATTCTTTCTTGTTGATAATAGATGAAAAGTAAAGCAAGTATATTTGTATATTTTCTAAAATCAAATTATTTTTAACAATAAATAACTTGCAGAAAATAAGCAACTTGTGAACTTTTTGAACATAAAATTGTACTGAACTATTGCGTATTTTAAACTATCTATGTATCAATGAGTTATACGTTTATAACTGGCTTAATTCATTGAATGTTAGGTGTTTGTGTGTAACTTGCGATGAATAAGGCAATTATAAACATTCACGAAGATAGGTAAAAAAGCAAAATTTGCCCATTCAAAAAAAATATACTACCTTTGCACTCGATTTCGCTCCTTTTGGTGTTGCCAGAAGGGATTTTAAGCAACGATATACTTATAATATAATGAACAATACACTGCAACAGCAATGGAAACAGTGTCAGACTATCTTGGCTGATAACTTGACCTCAAGCGCTTACCAAATATGGTTCGCGCCTATTGTTCCGTTGCAGTATGTGGATAAATTATTGGTGCTGCAAGTGAAGTCACAATTCGTGGCAGAATACATCGAGGAAAACTATATACAACTCCTCTCTGCGGCTATCATCCGAGTGTTCGGACAAGGTACACGACTGGAATATAGAGCACTTATAGATGCCTCGTCGGGAGCTACTACTATGCTGCCATCAAATACTTCTGCTACACCGAATATAAATTTGGCAATCCAGCAAACAACAATCGCTAATAATCTCGACCCGCAATTGAATAGTCAATATACTTTTGATTCATTCGTCGCGGGCGAACCAAATAAATTGGCTCGTACGGCAGGTATAGCCATCGCTAAACAACCTGGGTACACAGCCTTTAACCCACTATTCATATACGGAGGAAGTGGAGTAGGTAAGACTCACCTTGTCAATGCTATCGGAAACCAAGTGCGCGCATATAACCCGCACGCACGCGTTCTTTATGTTAGCGCGAATACATTCAAACTGCAGTTCCAAGACGCAAGAACCAATAACAAGATTCCTGACTTCCTTAATTTCTATCAATCGGTAGATGTCCTTATAGTGGATGATATACAATATTTCGCAGGACTTAAAGGAACACAGGATACATTCTTCCATATCTTTAACTATCTGCAGCAGAGCCGCAAGCAGCTCATTCTCACATCCGATAGACCTCCTATCGAACTTAAAGATATAGAAGAAAGACTGCTTACGCGATTTAAATGGGGATTATCTGCGGAGATAACCAAACCCGATTACCAACTAAGAAGGAACATCCTCCTTAGCAAAATGCGTAGAGATGGTATCGAACTCAATGACGAAGTAGTCGATTTTATCGCACAGAATGTGCGTAATTCAGTACGAGACCTTGAAGGTATATTAGCTTCGCTACTTGCACACTCTACGCTTATTGAGAGAGAAATTGACTTACAACTCGCAGAACAAGTCGTTAGTCATATCGTGGCTATACAACCTAAACAAACATCTATCGCTGATGTACTCGGAGCTGTCTGTGAGCATTATAACTTACCCGAGAAAACAGTCATTTCTCAAAATAGATCTAGAGAAATAGCGCACGCAAGACATGTGGTGTTCTATATCTGCAAGCAACTGACCAATAGTTCCTTAACTGAGATAGGGCTCAGAGTGGGAAAAAGAACACATGCTACAGTGCTTCATTCTATCTCATATATTGGAGAACAATTGGAATTTGACGCAGTACTGAGACAACAAATCAACCAAATAAAAGCAACCTTGGAGCATTAATACAAAAAAGGAACTCATCGAGTTCCTTTTTTAGTTATCAGTTGTCAGTTGTCAGTGGTCGGTTTACATCATCCCTCCCATACCTGGGTTAGGCATTGATGGAGTAGGATGCTCTTCGGGGTGATCTACAATCACGCACTCTGTGGTCAAGAACATGCCTGCTACAGAAGCAGCGTTCTCTAATGCCACACGGGTTACCTTAGCAGGATCAACTACACCCACTTCGAATAAGTTTTCATAGGTGTCTTTGCGTGCGTTATATCCAAAATCTCCTTCACCATTACGCACTTTATCCACTACTACGGCACCTTCCTTACCTGCATTAGAAACAATCTGACGCAATGGCTCTTCTATAGCGCGTTTTACAATCTCAATACCTGTTTGCTCATCGTCGTTCTCGCCTTTCAAACCTTCTAAGGCCTTTTGTGCGCGGATGTACATCACACCACCACCAGGTACAATACCTTCTTCAATAGCGGCGCGAGTAGCAGAGAGAGCGTCATCAACGCGGTCCTTCTTTTCCTTCATCTCTACCTCACTGGCTGCACCCACATTGAGTTGAGCTACACCGCCAGCCAACTTAGCCAAACGCTCTTGTAGCTTCTCTTTGTCGTATGTAGATTTAGTAGCAGCAATCTGTGCTTTTATTTGTCCAATGCGAGCAGCAATGGCCTCTTTGTTACCTGCACCATTGACGATAGTAGTGTTTTCTTTGCTTATGCTGATAGTTTCTGCAGTACCGAGCATCTCAATAGTTGCTTGGCTCAATTGAACACCTTTTTCCTCAGAGATAACAGTACCGCCTGTTAAGATAGCAATATCTTCTAACATCTCTTTGCGGCGATCACCAAAACCGGGAGCTTTGACTGCACAAATCTTTAATTGTGCACGCAAACGGTTGACAACCAATGCAGTAAGTGCTTCGCTATCTACATCTTCTGCGATGATAAGCAATGGACGACCGCTTTGTACTGCTGGTTCCAATATAGGTAGTAACTCCTTTAAATTGCTAATCTTCTTATCGTAGATGAGAATATATGGTTTGTCCATCTCAGCGAGCATTGTCTCGGTGTTTGTTACGAAATATGGACTGATATATCCGCGGTCAAACTGCATACCCTGTACCACATCAATAGTAGTGTCCATTCCTTTGGCTTCTCCGATAGTGATAACGCCATCTTTGCTCACTTTGCGCATCGCATCAGCAATCAGTTTGCCAATCTCAGCATCGTTGTTGGCGGAAACGGTAGCCACCTGCTCAATCTTATCGAAGTCGTTACCTACTACCACAGCGTTCTTTTTTATCTCTTCTACTACTGCCACAACGGCCTTGTCAATACCGCGCTTAAGGTCGAGTGGGTTAGCGCCGGCAGTTACATTCTTCAGTCCTACACTTACAATAGCTTGTGCAAGGACTGTTGCAGTCGTTGTTCCATCACCCGCTTGGTCACCAGTCTTGGAGGCTACTTCTTTAACTAATTGTGCACCAAGATTCTCTGCCGCGTCATTCAATTCAATCTCTTTCGCTACTGTCACACCGTCTTTGGTGATATGCGGAGCGCCGTATTTCTTGTCAATAATCACATTGCGTCCTTTTGGACCAAGTGTCACTTTTACGGCATTGGCCAACTGGTCAACACCACGCTTCAGCGCCTCACGCGCCTCTACATTATAGGTAATATCTTTTGCCATATGATGTTTAATGTTTGATGTTTAATGTTTAATGTGTAATGTTTAATGTGTGCGGTTTATTTAACGATTGCGAGTACATCGCTTTGGCGCATGATAAGGTATTTCTCGCCTTCAAACTCTAATTCTGTACCCGCATATTTGCCGTATAAAATAAGGTCACCCTCTTTAAGAAGCATTTTCTCTTCTTTGGTTCCTTCTCCTACGGCAATCACTTCGCCACGAAGTGGTTTCTCTTTGGCGCTGTCTGGAATGATAATACCGCCAATTGTCTTTTCTTCTGCAGCCGCTTGTTTAACCAATATACGGTCTGCTAATGGTTGAATTTTACTCATAGTATATAATGTTTAAATCAATTAAGCGTTGTTTTTTATAGTTCCTTAGTGTCCTTAAAGTTCTTAAAGTCCTTAAAGTCCTTATGGTCCCTATTATTACCATACAATTTGTATGCCAAATGCAAAAGACTGCCAAATTGGCAGTGTATGGATTAGTCTTTGTTAAAATCGCTGCAAAGTTACTACATTTTTTGCATATATCAAAATTTTGTAGTACCTTTGTGGGCGTAAATAAAAATATTCCACTAACTCATAAGTCGTTATTAATGTTATGATAATCGATTTTAATAACTTACCCTTCGAGCAATTGCCTAATTTTAAGGGCGGAGAAGGCGTTTTTGAAGTGCAAATGTATTGGGACGGGAATATGCGTATCATGCATGGCAAACTCGCGCAAGGAGCGTCTATCGGTTTGCATACCCACGAGGGAAATTGCGAAGTATTATTCGTTATCAAGGGAGAGGGAGTGCTTATCGAAGATAATGAGCAAAAAATAATCTGCGCGGGACAATGCACTTATTGCCCAGACGGGAATGCGCATAGTCTAATAAATAAAAACTGCACAGAACTGGAATTCTATGCAGTTGTTCCTATGCAGTAATACTTAGTGCTTGTTTACCAACGGCGTCCGCGAATGCCATTATAGTTATTCAGAATGCGGCATTCCTCGCAATTGCTCCATCTGTAGGCGATAGTGATTCCCACTTGGAACCAACCGTCGTTCCAGCGAAGTTGCTCTTTGCCGTAGCGGTCGATATATGTGCCAAAAGTACCACCCATAGCGATGCCTTCACTATTCTGGGAAGGGGCAAGAGGGTAGGCGTCTAAGTTCATATAGTGAGTGTCTATCACTCCTTCTTGAATGAGCAATTCTGCGCTAATAGTCCATGATGGAGACAGATACCACGAATAACCCAAACCGAGTTGAATCATAGGTAGAAAACCAAAGGTTTTACCACTTAATGGTTTGGGATTTCTTACCTTGCCGCTTGGAGTGCTTTGGTAATAGTAGAATTCAAATTCACGAATGATACTTGCCGTGAGTGCCACTCCTCCATATAAATAAAAACCTGCGTTAGAAAATGGGTAGTATTCAACACCAACGGCTGGCTGGATGATGATTGATTTAAATCTTCTATAATCGTCACGAGGAGGATTAAGATTGTCAAACTTCACTTTGTTATTACCACTTAGCGTACCACCCATTAGCGTGTAGCGCATATTACAATGGTTGCCTGCTGGCATTAAATAACCCAATATGATAGAACCGCCGTAACTCACATTCTCTTTGTTAAAACCACCATTAAAAGCTACTCCCTCGTTATCCACATCACCAAAATAATACATAGCATTGCCGCTTATACTAAATCCATTCTTGATGAAGGAGTTGGTGGTAGTATATAAGCCGGTCCGCTTGTTTATGTTTTTTTTCCATGTTACACGCGCGCCCTGTGCCTGCAGCGCGGGAACATAAAGGAAAGAAATGCTGATAAATAATAGGAGATACCTAAAGAGATTGTATTTTGCCATGGGTTTATACGATATTCTATACACGCTATATATTAGTTTGTGCATTGTAAACAACGCGCAAAGTTACAAAGATTTTTTGAAATGCACAAATATTTCTGCTTTTTTTACAAAAAAAACTATTATTTCGTCAATAATTCTACTTTTACATGCTGGTTGGATTCTGGTTGGATTCCCTTTATGTAGCAAAAAAGGAACCCGAAAGTTCCTTTTTAGTAGTGCTACCGGGATCGAAAATTGCTTCTAGCAATAATCGTGCCCCTCTGGGGCTAAGAACCCCCGGGTTGGATTCCCCTTTATGTAGCAAAAAAGGAACCCGAAAGTTCCTTTTTAGTAGTGCTACCGGGAATCGAACCCGGGTTTACGGCGTGAGAGGCCGTTGTCCTAGGCCACTAGACGATAGCACCCAGACACTTTTTTCAAAAGCGAGTGCAAAGGTACTGCTTTTTTTTGAATTGACCAAATATTTTGAAAAAAAAATGATTATTTTGTTAATTTTGTTGTGTATGTGAGAGATTTTTCGTAAATTTGCACGCTATTTATTTGATTTAAGATATGAATACAAATTTCGGATTCGTTCGTGTAGCGGCTGCAGTCCCTACTATGCGTGTGGCAGATTGTGTGTATAATGCTGCGCAAATCAAGTCTCAGATAGATGAAGCGTTGGAATTAGGTGTGGAAATTATCTGCTTCCCAGAGTTGAGTCTGACGGGTTATACTTGCGCAGATTTATTCTTTACACAGCAGTTGCAGCAGAATTGCATGAAGCAATTAGAGAATATATGCGCCTACACGAGAGGCAAGGCACTTATCGTGCTTGTGGGTGCGCCCTTGAAAGTCGGAAATGATTTGTTTAACTGCGCCTTTGTGATGACCGACGGAGAAGTAATTGGTGTTGTGCCAAAGGTTAATCTGCCCAATACTGGCGAGTTCTATGAAAAACGATGGTTCACAAGCGGACGAGCTACGAAAGAGTTCGCACCGGGAGGAGTAGTGCCACGCATACCTACTGTAGAGTTATGGAGTGGAGATGTGCCTTTCGGTGTTGATTTGTTATTCGCCACACGCTATTATACTTTTGGTATCGAAGTGTGCGAAGATTTATGGAGTCCGCTTCCTCCATCGACTCAGTTGGCAATACAAGGGGCAGAACTGATCTTCAATCTGTCAAGCAGTAATTGTATCGTGGGTAAGCACGCTTTCCGCAGACAAATGATTACGCAGCAGTCCGCGCGTGTGCACTGCGGGTATATTTATACATCCTCTGGCGTAGGCGAGTCTTCTACGGATGTCGTATTCTCTGGTAGCACATATATCGCCGAGAATGGGGTACTGCTATGCGAGGGAGAACGATTCCAGCGCGCGAGTTCGATGATTGTACAGGAAATAGATGTGGAGCGTCTGCGTATAGATAGGCAGCGCAATACAAACTTCACCAAAGATCAAACAGGGCATTACCGATTAGTCAATGTGGCGCCGATAGAAATGGAAGTGGAGTTTACAGAACCAATTCATCGTCATTTCTCTGCGTATCCTTTCTTGCCTGAGAAAGGGCAGGAGGATAGTTATTGCATGGATGTATTCTCTATTCAAACAAACGCGCTCGCGCGCAGATGGGAGCACACCCACGCAGACACATTAGTATTAGGAATATCAGGAGGATTAGATAGTACATTGGCGCTCTTGGTGTGCGTGCAGACAGCTGATATGCTTGGTTACGATCGGGAACGCATAATAGGTGTCACCATGCCGGGATTTGGTACAAGCGATCGCACCTATCAAAATGCGCTCCAAATGATGGCTCAATTAGGTATCACCCACCGCGAAATAGATATTTGTGACATCACCACGCAGCACCTCAATAGCATTGCTCATGACTTGGATAATCATGATATTACATATGAAAACGCCCAAGCGCGAATGCGTACACTTATTCTCATGAACTTAGCCAACGAACTCAATGGACTTGTTGTTGGAACTGGTGATTTGAGCGAGTTAGCACTTGGATGGGCAACTTATTGTGGTGATCAAATGTCTATGTATGGCGTCAATGCTGGAATACCTAAGACGCTTGTTAAATACATGGTGAGATATGCGGCAGAAAATCTCTATGCAGACGAGTTGCGGCAAATATTACTCGATGTAGTGGCGACTCCTGTTTCTCCTGAACTCCTGCCTACAGATGACGAAGGAGAAATAACACAAAAGACAGAAGATAAAGTGGGACCATATGAGTTACACGATTTCTTTATCTATTATTTCTTACGCTATGGATTCACGCGCGAGAAAATACGCTATATGGCCATCCAAGCCTTTGAGGATAATTACACGGAAGAGCAGATTGATAAATGGTTGGCTGTTTTCATGCATCGTTTCTGCACACAGCAGTTCAAACGCACTTGCATGCCAGATGGACCGAAAGTCGTAAGTGTCAGTCTCTCACCACGAGGTGACTGGAGAATGCCATCCGACGCCAGTTGTATTTAATTTTCGGTATTCCGAAATACCGATATATCGATATCTCGAAAATAATATGACAATAAAAGAAAATATATCACTTTTACCTTATAATACATTCCGTATTGACGCGCGCGCCAAACTCTTTGCTGAGTATAAGAGCGTGGACGAACTGCGCCAATTGTTAAAAGAGTATAAGAATGAACAAATCCTTCATATAGGCGCAGGAAGCAACCTCCTTTTTACTCGCGATGTTGACGGATTAGTCTTGCACTCTGCAATGTGCCGTGCAAGGGCGTTGGAGGAAGATAATGAGCATGTACTTATTGAAGCAGAAAATGGATTAGTCTTAGATGAACTTATCGCACAATTATGCGATATGGGGCTTTCGGGAATGGAAAATCTTAGTTATATTCCTGGCGAAGTTGGAGCAAGTGCTGTCCAAAATGTAGGAGCATACGGCGTGGAAGCGAAAGATGTTATTGTGCAGGTCAAAGCAATAGAAATAGCCACAGGAGACGAACGCATTTTTACTAATGACGAATGCCAATATGGCTATCGAGATAGCATTTTTAAGAATGAATTAAAAGGTAAATACATTATTACAAGCGTCGTTTACCGCCTTAATAAACAACTCACACCTAAATTAGAATATGGCGGGCTTGCTCGCGAAGTGGGAGATATTGTCAGCACGCTATCTATTCGCAATGCGGTAATCCGTGTCAGAAAACAAAAATTACCGGAAGTAAGCGAATTAGGAAGTGCAGGTAGTTTCTTCAAAAATCCTGTTGTTCCTAAAGAGAAAGCTAATGCTCTGCTCAAGCAATATCCGGATATGCCTTATTTCCCCTCCCCTCAAGGAGAAGGAAATGAAGAGTTTGTGAAAATTCCTGCCGCATGGCTTATTGAGCAATGTGGATGGAAAGGCAAGAAATTAGGAGGAGCACAATGTTACCCCAAGCAACCGCTGGTACTCGTTAATGCGGATAATGCTACAGCTGAAGATGTTGTCAGCCTCGCAGCAGCTATCTGTAGGGATGTGCAAACGAAATTTGGTATTACAATCTCTCCGGAGGTCAACTATATATAATTGTAAATGAATAAATCATACATATTTTTATGGCTACATTTGTAATCGAAGGCGGACATAAACTACATGGTTCAATCACACCACAGGGCGCAAAGAACGAAGCGCTGCAAGTGCTTTGTGCTGTTTTGTTAACAAAAGAAACAATCGTTATTGATAATCTGCCTAATATCTTGGATGTTAATAATCTGATTGATTTGTTGGCATCTATGGGAGTGACGGTGGAGAAATTGGCAAAAGGTAAATATGCTTTCTGTGCACGAGATTTAGATACAGCCTATCTCAAAAGCAAAGATTTTCTAAAGAAATGCAATAAGCTTCGTGGTTCGGTGATGCTCATAGGACCGCTCTTAGCGCGGTTAGGAGAAGTGGTATATGCTAAACCGGGAGGCGATAAAATAGGTAGAAGAAGACTCGATACCCATTTCCAAGGAATGGTCAATCTCGGTGCTACATTCACCTATGACCAAGAATTATTGGCGTATCATTTCAAAGCGGATAAACTCAATGGATGTTATATGCTTTTAGATGAAGCATCTGTTACGGGTACTGCGAATATCATCATGGCGTCTGTCATGGCAGAAGGAACAACTACTATCTACAATGCCGCTTGTGAACCATATTTGCAGCAGTTATGTAAGATGCTCAATAATATGGGAGCGAAGATAAGTGGAGTAGGGTCTAACCTCCTTACGATCGAAGGAGTGAGCGAGTTGCATGGAGCGCAGCACACGCTTTTGCCGGATATGATTGAGGTGGGTTCGTTCATTGGAATGGCAGCCATTACGGGCTCTGAACTCCGTATATGTAATGTAGCGTACAAGGAGTTAGGTATTATTCCTGATACTTTCCGCAAACTTGGCATACAAATTGATGTAGATGGAGATGATATAGTTATCCCTGCGCAAGAGCATTACCAGATTGAGTCTTTCTTGGATGGTTCAATCCTCACGATAGCAGACGCGCCTTGGCCTGGTTTGACCCCTGACCTTTTATCTGTCATTCTTGTGGTAGCCACGCAGGCAAGAGGATCGGTGCTTATTCATCAGAAAATGTTTGAATCAAGACTCTTCTTTGTGGATAAACTGATTGACATGGGTGCACAGATTATCCTTTGTGACCCGCATAGAGCAGTCGTTATTGGTCACGACCATACAAGACAACTCAAACGAAATAACATGACCTCGCCTGATATCCGCGCAGGTATAGCTATGCTGATTGCAGCTCTATCGGCGGATGGAATAAGTAAGATTGACCATATAGACCAAATCGATCGTGGATACGAAGATATAGAAGCGCGCCTCAATGCTATTGGCGCAAATATCACGAGAGAGGAATAACATCCCAATATCCCGAAAAATAAACAATAGCATATGAAAAAATACCTAATTATATTATTTGCATTATTTCCGCTGTTGGTGGCAGCACAAATGGTGCAACCGGTTAAATGGACTGGAGAACTCATGAACGATAGTGTGCGTATCAAAGCGCAGATAGAAAAGGGATGGCACATGTCCATTATTGAGTTCGGAGACCGCGAGTTTGCACAGGAATATGCGGACTCGTTTATCATCACAATAGCAAAAGCAGAACTGACGCCTATCCGTTTTAATGCGTGTAATGATGTGATGTGTACTGCCCCAGAAGTGTGGGAATACCGAGACGAAGTACCAAGTGAAGAAGTGCCAAGTGGCGAAATGCAGGCAAATACAGACGGCTCGCTCCTATGGATATTCCTAATGGGCTTCTTAGGTGGTCTGTTGGCGATATTCACGCCTTGTGTGTGGCCTATCATTCCGATGACCGTCTCTTTCTTCCTTAAGCGTACAGATAAAGGAGCCACGAACGCTATCCTATACGGACTGAGTATTATCATCCTTTATGTGGGCCTCGGATTGCTCATCAGTGCTATCTTCGGTGCATCAGCACTCAATGACCTCAGTACGAATGCGGTTGTGAATATCATATTCTTCCTCATTTTGATTATCTTTGCACTTTCCTTCTTTGGACTCTTTGAGATAACGCTACCAGACTCATGGTCCACGGCATTGGATAACAAGGCGCGCTCCACAGGTGGATTCCTCAGCATACTGCTTATGGCGTTTACGCTCGTTATTGTCTCTTTCTCTTGTACGGGACCTATTATTGGCACGCTATTGGTGGAAGCAGCAGGGCAAAGTTTATTGGCACCAGCAGTGGGAATGTTGGGCTTTGCTATCGCCTTGGCACTGCCATTCTCACTCTTTGCCATGTTCCCACAATGGATTAAGAAGGCACCGCGTTCAGGTAGTTGGATGACTTCCTTTAAGGTGGTTCTTGCTTTCCTTGAACTCGCATTAGCCCTCAAGTTCCTCAGCGTGGCTGATCTCGCATATGGGTGGGGAATACTGCCTCGTTGGCTCTTCATCGCCATTTGGATTGCATGCTTCGCGGGCATCGGAATATATTTGCTATGGAATATACGCGGAATATCAACAACGCGTAAGATCATCCGTACTATCGTTATCATTCCGTCTTTCGCTTTCGCTGCGTACCTCGTACCGGGATTATGGGGCGCGCCCGTGAAAGCCATCAGTGCTTTCGCGCCACCAATGGAGATAGAAGGACGCGAGGTATTCCATGATTACGAAGAGGGAATGGCATATGCCCGCCAAGTAGGTAAACCGGTAGTTATTGATTTTACGGGCTATGGATGTGTCAACTGCCGTAAGATGGAAGCCTATGTGCTGGATAACGATAGTGTAAAGGCGCGTTTGCAGAATTATGTGTTTATTGAACTGTATGTAGATGATAAACGCCCTTATAATCAACAAGATGGTCAATTGTCCATTGGCGATTATAACTCACGCATTCAGCGTGAACTCTATGGTGCGAATGCTCAACCATTCTATGTGCAGTTGGACAAGGATGGTAACCAAATCACCGAACCCATTGCCTTCACCACTGACCCAATAGAATTTATCAACTGGCTAAAATACTAACCATATGAAACGCTCATACGACACCAAGCGTCCACCTGAAAAAGAAATGATTTTTGGTATCCGCGCTGTAATCGAAGCAATTGATGCTGGTAAGGCATTGGATAAGGTGCTATTGCGCCGCGATATGTCTTCCGCTATTGGTAAAGAACTATTGCTCAAATTGGATGGAACCAATACGCCTATTCAGCGTGTACCCGTAGAGAAACTGAACCAATTCACTGATAAGAATCACCAAGGAGTTATCGCTTTCATCAGTCCGATAGAGTTTTATCCCCTTGAAAACTTAGTGCAATCGCTCTACGACGAGGGTAAAACTCCATTGCTTATGCTCTTGGACGGTGTGACGGATGTGCGTAATTTCGGTGCTATTGCGCGTACATGCGTTTGCGCGGGTGTACACGCTATTATAATAGGAGCGCGAGGAAGTGCAGCAATCAATGGCGATGCAGTGAAGGCATCTGCTGGCGCATTACACTCATTACCAATCTGTAAGGTGGAGAACTTGCAGAATACATTGCAATACCTCCGCGATAGCGGGTTGCGTATCGTGGCGGCAACAGAGCACACAGAGCGCAACTATACGGAAGTGGATATGACGCTTCCTACTTGTATTGTCATGGGTTCGGAGGAGAAGGGTATATACGAGGAGAACCTCAAACTGTGTACAGACCAAGTACGATTGCCGATGACTGAAACGATTGAATCGCTCAATGTATCTGTCGCGGCAGGAGTCTTTATCTACGAAGCCATACGCCAAAGAGGCGGAGTGAACTAATATCAAATTATTCCCTCTGTTCTAAAAATCTAGGAGTCTAGAAATCTAGAGCTCAGGAATTAGTCACACACTATCCGCGCCGACTCACTTTCGGATCAATCGTTAGAGATAAGTTAGTGGTTACTTAGAGGTTTGTTGATGGTTCTAATACCCTCTCTATACCCTAACTATACCCTCTCTATACCTTTGAGGGATTTATTTGTCCTATTTGTCCTATTTGTCTTATTGGACTAATTCCTACTAAAATTTTGCAAAATATGCTTTGCAAATTTGGTACTTTCAAAATAATTTACTACCTTTGCAGCCGCAAAGAGTTTTTTGCAAGATATATTGATATTATAGCGTTTGCTATTTGTTTGGAATACATGCCTTGAAACCCGGAGCATTCTCCCAACGGAATGGGAGAAGCGACCTCCGCCTAAGAGGTCATAACATAAATACATAGATACAAGTGTGTATCGTTTTAATTATTTACTTTATTGAGGAGTAATTCAATCTTCGACAAATTAGAATAGACTTCCGCGATATAGTGAATGTTCGCACCGTGAGTGTGGACTTTCTGCGTATATTGGAGTCTATAGGAGTCGAAGCCTGAATTACCCGATATAACAGAAGTCCACACTTTTTTTTTTGTGTGATTTCTACACGCAAAAAAGTGCAAGGGCGCTTGCTAAAGCTTGCAAAAACGACGCAAAAGTACAACTAATTTGCGATATACGCAAGCGCACATCGCAAAAAGGACCAACAAGAACCATACATATGTCATAAAAAAGTAGTACCTTTGCAGCGAAAAATTGAATAACACTATTTATATATTATAAGGAGTAAGCCGAAAATCCATAAAAGAGTAGGCGAAAAGATAATAATGTTTATTCCAATTTTACATTATGACTAAAACAATTTACAAGCAAAAATCACAGAAAACACGATTGAGAGGTGTTCGATCAATTGGCTCTCCAAATCAAAAACGATTTATCTATCGATACATGCCGATAGATATATTCTATCAATGCCTTAGCAATAATAATATACGATTTGTACAACCATCAACATGGAAGGATCAGTTTGAAAAAAGGTTTTATGAGGCAGATTATGTTACAAAATTACATGCTTCTAGTGATACACATCCTAAATTATATGCTTTGTGTACTACTATTGCAAAAGATTGTGAACCAAGTTGGCAAATGTATAGTAAAAGTTCAATGGTTCAAATAAAAATTAATCGAAAGAAATTCTTACAACTATTAAGTAAATATAGTGCGAGCCATAACATCTATTTCTACGAAGGATTAGCCAATTATGGTATAAAGGCAGAACACATATCTATTCTTCATAAGCCAAAATATTTAAGAGGCGGAAAATCATATAAAGTTAAAGGTCATGATTTGTTGTATAATAATTTTGATTTAGATAGTTATCTCAATTTATTGCTACTAAAACGTTCTGCATTTTCATACGAACAAGAGGTTCGCTATTTCGCAATACCAAAAGCAGAAATGTCAGACTCGGAATTGTATGTTGATATCTCATGGATAGATATTATAGAGGAGATTCGTGTCAGCAATTCAATATCTGTTTCTGAGTGGGATTCTTTGATGAATACTTTACGAAACAAAGGGCTTAACATCAGTAAACTGATTAAGTATGACATATACCAAGATAATATCTCAACGGAGAAATTAGTAATTGAACCATAGTTTTAAACATATATACATCATACTAACAATGAAAAAGATTTTTCTATTTTTAATCATTAGTTTATTCAGCATACCTGCCATGTATGCTGTTGTTACTTGGGATGGTACATCCTCGGAAATGTGGACACAAGGTACAGGTACAGAAGCAGATCCCTACTTGATTGAGACTCCTGCTAATCTTGCCTATCTCTCTGCGCAAGTTACCGCAGGTGAAACTTATGCAGGCGTATATTTCCAGCAAACAGAAGATTTTGATCTTCAGTCTAAAACGTGGAGACCAATAGGTACTACTACATATAAGTTTGCAGGAATATACAACGGTGCTAATAAATATGTTAGTAATATCAAAACTAATCAATATGGTTTGTTTGGTATTACGGAAAATACCAAGATTGTAAACCTTTCTATTCAAGGAACATATAGTTCCTCTAATGCTTCCGTAGCAGCACCTTTGATAGGTACAGTGCAAGGAGAAACAGAAGTAATTAATTGTCACAACCATGCAGTTGTCAATAATGCGTGTGCAGGTTTAATAGTGTCCGCGACAGGAAATAGTATTTCCCTATACAATTGTAGTAATCATGCAAACATAAATAGTACTGCCTATAGTGCGGGAGGATTAATAGCGAGTGTTAATACAAATACGTTAACACTTGAATCCTGCTATAATGAAGGTTTGTTAACATTTTATAACAAGTCATCATTTAATGAAACAGAGGGTAGCTATAAAATAGCATCACTCTATTGTGGAGGTTTGATAGGTAAAATTTCTGGAACATGCATATCTACTTTAAAGTATTGTTATAATACTGGTGATATATCAGCAGCAGTAGATGTTTTTAATCTTGGTTACATTGGTGGGACTAAGGTACGTCTATATGCGGGAGGATTAGTAGGACATAATGCTTCGTCAAATAAGGGATTGGTGATGCAATGTTATCATATTGCCACTATATCAACGTTCACGAAAGCTACTGGATCTACCAAATATCTTGCAGAAAATGTTGCAGGTTTGGTTAATGGAAATTATGATATCATAGGGTGTTTTGTGCGTACTAACACTGATATGTCTTCTGGTTCCTCAACAGATAGTTATGGTGTGACTACTACAAGGGTCGGTAATTTATTAGGAGGAAAGGTGTCGGAGAGTTGCTACGCAATAGGAACAGGCAATTTACCTGCACAGTCTTCCAATGTTTTTCATAATTCAAGCAATTCAACGGGAGGAATATATAAGTCTGATGCTATGTTCAAATCACCAACAATGATTTCATTGTTAAATACTCTTGGCGACTATTTCACCATGGACTTAGAGGGTCTTAACGATGGTTATCCAATCTTGAAATGGCAAGCAGGTCCACGTTTTACTATCACTGGCTCATGCGATGCCAATCGCGGCACTGTGAAGGGTGGGGGCGAATATGCGCCAGGTAACACGGCTACATTGACCGCTACACCTAAGAAAGGTTGTACTTTCGTGGGTTGGTCTGACGGCAATACCGACAACCCACGCACTGTTACTGTGGAAGGAGATGCTACTTATATAGCACAATTCACAAAGAATAATTATACTATTTATGTTAACCAAGATTGTACAAGTTATATAGAATGAGACAACTGATTCAATATTTACTCGCATTGTTCTGTATGTTTTTTGTTATACAATATGCAGAGGGGCATGAAGTTCGTGTACAATCTTCTGTTTGTGGTACTTGGCAAACATACACGGTTGACGATGGTGCTCTGCTTACTGTTGTAGCTACGGCGGATGAGGGGGCACACTTCGTGCAATGGGAAGATGGCTCTACGGAGAATCCAAGAACAATAGAGGTTAACATCTGATAGAATTTTATCTGCTACATTTGCTGCTAACGGAGGAGAGTTACCCGATAAGAAAACGATACAATTTTGTAGTGGAGAGTGCGCTACTCCTTTGATAGGAGAGTTTGTGGTTGGTGCTACATTGCGATTGGAAGCTATGCCTATTGAGGGCTATAAATTTAAACAATGGAGTGATGGAAACACCTCCAATCCTCGAAATTTAATAGTCACAGATGATGCTACCTATTGCGCTGAATTTGAGACATATAATACTTCTATGGTTACTTATAGAACGGTAATAGTACAAACAAATACATGTACTACACCATTAGTAGAGCGAATACCTAATGGCGCAACACTTACATTGATTGCACAACCAACTGACCCCATCTGTGACACGTTTGAGAAATGGGAAGATAATAGCACTAATCCTCAACGCGTAATGACCATTTCAGACGATACCACATTTATTGCAGACTTCGGTACTATCAAATATATTATTGATACTAAATCCGCTGATGAATCACAAGGAACAGTCAGCGTAGAAAAATAGATAACTAATTAAAAATAACAATACAAATTTTACAACAATGAAAAAAAATCTATTATTTGCGATGATGCTTTTCGCCTTCGCACTCACTACACAAGCAGCCACAGAAGTTACAGCCGACTGCGGCAGTCAAGTTACTATCTCTGCTACTCCTAAGGAGGGTTATCATTTCCTTCGTTGGAATGATAACAATACCGACAACCCACGCATCGTGGATGTCACTGGTAATGCAACCTACACTGCGTATTTTGCACCCAATAAGTACATGATTACATTCAATAACTGGGATAATTCAGAGCTCTACAAGGCTGAGTTTGATTATGGTACCACACCTGTATATGGCGGCTCTACACCTACCAAGCCTGCTGACGCACAATATACATACACATTTGATGGTTGGTCGCCAAATATTGGAATCGTCACAGGAGAGCAGACATATACTGCTGTCTTTGCATCTACTGTAAATCAATACACCGTTACCTTCAAGAATTGGGATGGTTCAGTTCTTCAATCAACCAGCGTAGCATATGGTGAGTTGCCTAATTACACAGGCGCCACACCTACCAAGCCTGCTACTGACCAATATACCTATACCTTCAAAGGATGGGATAAAGAGATTACAACAGTGACGGGAGAAGTGGTTTACACCGCACAATTTGGGACTATAGTAAATAAATACACTATCACCTTCAATAATTGGGATGGTACTACACTTGCTACCTACGAAGTTGAGTATGGGCAAATGCCTGTATTTACCGAAACATTACCTACCAAACCTGCTACTAGCGAATATACCTATACCTTCTCTGGTTGGTCACCTGCTATCGTAGCAGTTACTGGCGATGCTACATACACCGCAACATTCTCTAATGATGTAAATAGTTACACCGTTACTCTGGATGCAGAGAATGGTACAGTCACCGGCGCAGGTACATACACCTATGGTACATCTGCCAATATTGTGGCTATACCAGCAGAGTGCTACCACTTCGTGAAATGGAGCGATGGAGATACCAATGCTAATAGAACAATCGTTGTGACAGGAAATATTTCACTCACCGCTATCTTCGCAGTTGATACCTATACAATCAAGGTAGAGTCTGCAGATGAGACCCAAGGAACAGTTAGCGTAACAAAATGAAAATAAAGCATATCATCATAATCATCATATGTCTTATGTTCTTCTGCCCTGCAAAGGCAGAGGAGCATACAGGCATTGTGTGTGGTTCGTGGATTGAGATAGCTGCGCATCCTTTTGAAGACTTTCATTTTGTGAAATGGTCGGACGAAAATACCGATTCCATACGCCAGATACAAGTGCACGAGGATGCCACTTATATTGCTTTCTTTGCTGCTAATTGCGAAGAATATGCTAATTGGCCTGTAGTGGCACTATACGACTGGTTGCTAATGGTGGATGTGAAGCAAATCAACCAGATGGGTTACTACTTCACTCCGGCAAATGTGACCTGGTATCGCGTAGTAGGTGAAGCAGACGATATGCATAATGATTTTCCGCAAGATGACCAAATCGTTACTACGGGCAGTTATTATCTTACACTCAATCAAAACCTATCTGGTACAGGCAATTATTACGCTGTAGTAGATGTTAGCAATGCGCAAGGAATGTTGTGCGACGGATTGATGAGAAGTGTTATTATTCAGTATGCATCTAAGGCTTCGCATAAATCAGCGTTGGCACTCATGCCTTCTGCTGCACGTCCTGGACAAGATCTCAAAATAGTGGGACTCAATCCCAGCGAGCAAGCAGAAATATACATCTATAGCGCTGCAGGACAATTGGTGGAGGTAATGCAATCCACAGGACAAACGACATTCTATTTCCCTGCACAATACACAGCAGGTAGTTACCAAGTAAAAGTAGTATCACCATCTCATAATCAAGTATTACGTTACATCGTTCATAATTAGTAATCCTATGAAAAAGATTAATATCATATTAGTAGCACTCATAATGGCAAGCAGTGTGCAAGCTAAATCAAAGATTTCGTTTGGATTACAAGGCGGATTAGACTTGCCATTTGTGACGAGCGAACATAAGGTAAAAACAGGAGTAGGGTATGCCACTGCATTTGAATTTGGGTACGGCTATTATTGGTCCACGAGTTACCATACAGTAGATTGGGGTATTCAGACAGGACTAATTGCTAATTTTGCATCCTCATCCTATGAGGCAGATTTTAGTCATCAGTTTACCAATCTGGATTATTTGGGAAACGAACTCCTATACACCACTTCGGGTAATGTAGGGGTACAGTCACAACGCCTCAAACTGGAATTACCTATCTTGGTGGGTATGCAAGCAAAAGGTTTTGTACTCAATATAGGTCCTAAAATAGGCTTACCTGTTTGGTCACAATCCAAGCAATCATTGTCTAATCCAAATGTGGATGCGTATTATACCGCTTTTGATGTGCATGTTGTTAATGAATTAGTAACAGGCAAAGTGGATGATACACAGTTGTCTCAGTCTTTCAAGAATGATGCGCCTACTTTCAATCTGCATCTCGTGGCTAAATTAGGATACGAGTGGGAGCTGAAAAACAATAACGCCTTAGGTTTGGTAGCGTGTATTGATTATAATGTGTGGAATACCTTTGCAGGAAATAGCGCCAATCCACTTATTGTGGTGGCACCAATCACTGATCCTGCCTATCCAGTGCCTGCCGTTACCATCAATAATGCCGCAGAATGCGTTGCCCAACGCATCAATCCGCTTCAAGTAAGCATTTCCTTCTATTATAGCCTATACCACGAACCGTGGGGCAGAAGAAAATGGTAACTACGAATAAGTGATTACTCACCCACCGCCACCCATCATGAGTGGCGGTGGATTTTTGATGTCGCTATCGTCCCGTATGTCTCTCGTATCTGTCCCGTATGTCTCATTCTGCTTAGCATTCTCCACCGTTCGCATCTCGTTCTTAACCACAAGGGTACGATTATTACGCATCGTGAACATCCTCATAGGGTGCGTATGTGTTGGTCCATCAAAAGTAGCAAACATAATAGAGCCATTTTGTTTCAAATAAATCTTTTTTCTAAAAATTCTTGCATAATTGACAATTTTGTTGTACCTTTGCAGCGAATGAATAAAAGAGCACCGGAAATATTATGCCTGCGGAAGGATATAGAGAGTGAGGTAAAGCGTAAAATCCGCACTCCCTATGACTTTGAGTTTTTAGTGGGTGTTATATGGGAGCGTATGCATGAGAATATTTCTCCCACTACACTCAAGCGCCTCTGGGGATATATCGACGGAGCAGAAACAACCCGTCGCAGTACCTTGTGTCTTCTATCTCGCTTTTTGGGATATGAGGATTGGGAAGCATACACTATAGCCTTGGCTATGCGTACGGATATAGAGAGCGTGGATTTTCAAGGAGAAGGAATACATAGCACCGATTTGGGAAAGGGAGATTTGGTAGAAATAACATGGTTGCCCAATAGGCATTGTGTATTTCGCTATGAGGGAGAGACACATTATGTAGTAATAGAATCCCATAATAGCAAGTTATGTGTGAATGACCGCTTCGAAGCGGCTTGTTTTATAGTGGGGAAACCACTATATATAGATCGTCTTGTCCGAGGAGAAAAGGTGCTTACATCCTATGCGGCAGGAACAAAAAATGGATTAGTTAGCGTTCGTAAGATATGAGTATAATAGATGTATCTTCTTCTGGTTTCATTACTCCTGCAGAGTTTTCTGCGAAATGGCACGAGATAAGTCTTCTGCAAGAGCGGACTTATACAACCATCTATACCGCATCGCGTTACGGGCGGCGTTTTGTGCTAAAGACACTTTCTTCTAAGTGTGCAGAACTGACCGATTATCAATTGCAACAAGAGCAAGAATTTCAATTGGGAATTCAATTGGTGCACCCCAATATTGTTGCTACGTATGCATTAGAAGAAATTAACGGAGTGGGGCGCTGTATAGTACAAGAGTGGATAGATGGTGTCACCTTAGGAGAATGGTTGAGCTCAAACCCAACTAATACAGCGCGTGAACGAGTAGTAACACAACTATTGGAGGCTATTGAGTATTTGCATGGCCTACAATTAGTTCATCATGATTTGAAGGCAGATAATATCCTGATTACACGCAATGGAAGCAATGTGAAACTGATTGATTTCGGGCTTGCGGCTACAGATTCTACTTTGTCTCCTGTACCCAATGACCCTAAAAGGGATATACAAAGAGTAGGTCAATTAATAGAAATAATATTGCCAAATAAGTATGGCAGGATAGTGAAGAAATGTAAAAAAGGAGATTTCTCAACTATCAATGCGATACAAATGGCTATTTATAACCGCAATCGTATTGTACGCATCGCACCTATAGTCTTGTCTATTCTACTATTCATAGTAGCGGCATTACTCTTCTATTCTTCATGGAATGCAAAACGGGTAGAGCAAGAGCGATATAATACAATGGTAACACAGATAGATTACTATATGCTCCAAAAGCAAGATATATATAATGAAATACTCAGTAGAAATGAGTTTTTTGATATATCTAATCCGCAGGATATGCTTGCGTATCAATCTTGTATGGAGGAAATAACAGAACAACAAAAAGCCCAATGGGGGATACGAGATTCTATAATGAATACTTATGATACAAATGATCCATTGCGAGAACAATTCTGGCAGATATGGATTCGTAGGGACTCAGAACTGATAACAGATGTAATGAATACAGTGAATGATAAACTTAAAAGAAACGAAAAGGCGCACTAAATGGCGCATATAATTAAAAAACAATTAATTAAATAATTATGAGATATACATTTTCTGCAAGTAGAGTGACAGGTGGAAATGTGGTGTTTCCAGATCAGTTTGTGATAGATGAGGATACTCAAATGTTTACCTATCGCAAGAAGAAATTAATAGGTTATGAGGAAACTAATATTCGCTTCTCATCTATTGGTTCTGTGTCAAGAACTGCTGGTTTGCTCTTTTGTGATGTGACCATAGAGACTACTGGAGGTGTAACTATTGTAGCAAATGGTTTTACGCGTTCTGATGCCAATCGTATAGTGCAATTACTGACTAACCGATAAGCAAGTTATAGGAATAGCATGACGGTATTATACGAGGATAATCATATTATAGCCGTTAATAAGACTTGCAACGAGATAGTGCAAGGTGACAAAACTGGAGATACACCGCTGAGTGAGATTGTAAAGGCCTATATAAAGGATAAATACAATAAGCCAGGCGAAGTATTTCTCGGTGTGACGCATCGTTTGGATAGGCCTACGAGTGGAGTAGTACTCTTTGCACGTACAAGCAAAGCACTCACGCGGCTCAATGAGATGTTCAAAAGTCACGAGAAGATCCAAAAGACCTATTGGGCTATCGTGCAGAATGCACCCAAACAACCGCAAGCAAGGCTTGAAAACTGGCTCGTGCGCAATGAGAAACAAAATAAATCGTATGTTGCCAAACCAGGCACGAAGGATGCTAAATTGGCAGTATTGACCTATACTGTAATTGCCACAAGCGATAACTACACACTATTAGAAATACAATTAGAGACAGGTAGGCATCACCAAATACGCTGCCAGTTAGCTGCTCTCGGTTGTCCAATAAAAGGTGACCTCAAATACGGTGCCAAGCGCAGTAATCCCGATGGTGGCATCAGTCTGCATGCACACCAAATAGCATTTATTCATCCTGTTAGTAAACAAGAAATATGTATCACCGCTCCCGTCCCCAATGATAAGTTATGGCGAGCTATAACCCATGATTTAGTATGAAACACTTAACATTCACTTTCCTTCTTTGTCTATTGTCTTTTAGTGGTTTGCAAGCAGCAATCATGCCAGATACGCTCGTTGCCTTCCCTGGCGCTGAGGGATTTGGTAAGTACACATCCGGTGGACGCGGAGGAAAAGTGGTATATGTCACTTCACTCGAGGATGACACAGAAGGTGCTATACCCGGTACCCTCAGATGGGCCATCGCGCAATACCCAGGCGAACCTTTGACTATTTGCTTTGCCGTTTCGGGTAATATACAACTCAAAAAAGACTTGCGATTCAATCGACGCGAGAACTTCACCATAGCAGGTCAAACGGCACCCGGAATGGGAATCGTAATTAGTCATAACAAAGTGAATTTCGGTGGGTCTAAGAACTTTATAGTCCGTAATATACGCTTTCGCGTGGGCAATGCAGATGCGAATGGCAATTTGCTGACAGCCAACGCTGTAGGCGCAGAGAACTGCGAGAGTTTTATCTTTGACCACTGCGATTTTGGTTGGTCGGCAGAAGAGAATATGAACTCCTATGATAGTCATTTCATCACGGTGCAGCATTGTATAGTGCATGAAGGGTTGTATAACTCAGGTCACCCAAAAGGAGCGCGTGGCTATGGTTGCCAGTGGGGTGGTTCGCCCGCAAGTTATCATCATAACTTGTTAGTACACAATAATAAGCGTTCTTGCCGTTTTAATGGCGCGCAGAGCAATGACTATGTGGTCTATCTGGATTATATCAATAATGTGGTGTATAATTTCGAAGGTGGTTCAAATGGTTGTTATGGCGGAGAGAACACAGCTAAGTTAAGCGAGGGAGAGTATAATGGTCTTAACTCTGCCCACGAGTGTAATTTTATCAATAACTACTACAAAGTAGGACCCAATACAACCAATAAGAAACTTTTTCTAACCGTAGAACTAACTCGTAATATCAATGAATCGCCTTCATGGGGACCAAGTAAATGGTTTATAGACGGGAATGTTTTTGATGGCGTTCCGACTGCAACTGAAGATAATTGGTCAGCGGTAGCGGGTAAGGGTGCATACAGTAATACAGATACCTTGCGTGTCGATACCTTAATTCGTCCCAATACACCATGGTGGCGCTGGACGGCTGACTCTACCTATGGACGCTATGATTTTGACCTATATGCCTATGCTGTAGAAACTTATGAGACGGCAGAACAAGCATACCAAACCGTGCTGGATACAGTAGGTTGCTGGCCTCGTGACCATGTGGAACTGCGCCTTATAGAAGATACGAAGCAAGGAAAAAATACTTATTTTGGCAGCAAATCAAAGAAGAAAGGTATCATTGACCAACCTACTGACGCAGAGGGTTTTTATGATTATCCGGAGGTGGCTGCATTGGTAGATAGTGACCAAGATGGAATGCCAGACGAGTGGGAGGTAGGCAATGGTTGTAATCCCGAATTGGCAGACCAAAACACCCGCCATGCGAGCGGATATACCATGCTTGAGATGTATCTGGATTATGCAATGAAACACCGTCCTGTAATGGAGGATGGGTATGTGGAGACCACAGAAAACATAGACCAGATACAAGATAACGAAGTACGAAGTACTAAGGTGCTGAAAGATGGTCAGTTGTTAATCCAACGAGGAGGTAAAACCTACACAATACAAGGAGTGGAGGTTACAAAGGCAAGTAGATAACCTGCTTGGTATCAAACCATTCGCCTTTGAACCACTGACTACAAGGAATAAGCTCCGCTTCTTTGAAAGGGCGGAGTTCTTCTTTTAAATCTCCTCCTTTGAGAACGATAAGACCATTAGGAATGGCATTCTTAGGAGTAGGTTTGATATTCTTGCGTACCAGTTTAACGAGGTCTGGCATAGGCATTACAGCGCGGCTGACCACAAAATCGAATTTCTGTTTTTCTTCTTCTGCTCGCTCTTGCTTGCAGACTACATTGGTGAGTCCGAGTGCTTTCGCAATTTCTGTGGCAACTAATATCTTCTTTCTAATTGAATCGATGAGTGTGAACTGACATTCAGGGAATAAGATAGCCAAAGGTATGCCCGGAAAACCACCTCCTGTGCCTACATCTAAGATGGTTGTACCCGGTTGGAAGGGTAGGAATTTGGCGATAGCAAGGGAGTGGAGTACATGGTGCTCGTAGAGATTATCTATATCTTTGCGTGAGATAACATTGATCTTGCTATTCCAATCTCTATACAACGCGTCAAGCTGAGCGAATTGCTCAGCCTGGCGTGCTGTTAATGTGAAATATTCAGAGATAATCATAATGTATTATTCTGCCATATTGGTGAAGACATTTTGTACATCTTCGTCTTCTTCTATTCTATCGATGAGTTTTTGTACAGACTCGCGTTGCTCATCGGTTAATTGCTTGGTGTCGTTAGGAATGCGCACGAACTCGCAAGAGTGTACTTCAAATCCATTCTCCTCCAAGTATTTCTGCATATTGATAGCTTCGTTGAAGTCTGAATAGATGACGATAGTATTCTCTTCTTCATCTACACCTAACTCTTCTACGCCAAAGTCAATCAACTCTAACTCAAGTTCTTCGAGGTCAATGCCCTCTTTCATACCTACAGTGAAGCATGCCTTGCGGTCGAATAAGAATTGCAATGAACCTTGAGTGCCGAGTGTGCCGCCGAATTTGGTGAAGTAGGAGCGTATGTTAGCCACTGTACGCATGTTATTATCGGTTGCGGTCTCCACGAAGATAGCAATACCATGAGGTCCGTATCCCTCATAGTTGATTTCTTTGTATCCCTCAGAAGACTTATCAGTTGCTTTCTTGATAGCACGATCAATATTGTCCTTCGGCATGTTTTCGCGCTTACATTGTTGTATAAGCGCACGCAGGCGAGGGTTGGAGTCAGGGTCTGCACCTCCTTCGCGTGCAGCGATAGTGATTTCTTTTCCTAATTTAGTGAATGTACGAGACATATGTCCCCATCTTTTGAGTTTGGTTGCTTTGCGATATTCAAATGCGCGTCCCATAATATAAGTTTTTAATTGTATTAATAATATGTGTTAAATGCTTATAATTGCTCTGGAGTGACAATTTCCTTTTTAGGATTGGTTCCCCAGCAAACTGAGAATCCAAGGGCTACATTAACCATCTTGCTCTTGTATGGTAATAGGTATTTTGTGGCACCATTCATATCTATTCCTGCGTATGTGGTAGGGATGTAATCTAATGCCAAAGTCATATTGATTCCATCTTTCGGCATAATACTTAATCCTGCGCCAATATTACTGAATTTACCATTATTCATGAGCGAATAGGATGCTGCTATATTGAGCCAATTGAATGGTTTGTATCCGACGCCAATAGTGATTTCTTCGTATAGGCGTGCGTTATATAGTCTGGTAGCAGATAATAAACCTACAGTTAGTTTGTTACTCAAGAAACTAACATCTACTCCTAAGTTGAGTTTTGCAGAAATCATCTTATTATATGCGTTTCCTGCATGGTTCATGCGAATAGCGTTTGTTAGTCCTTGTAAGTTGCTCAGGGCAGAATCGAGCAGTAATTGTGTGGAGAAATTACCTTCTTGGTCGTGGAAAGCTGGGTCGCTGTATTCAAATTCTCCTGCTCCTACGAAGGTGGTGTCCATGCTGCAATTATAGACATTAGCGTTTGCCCAGTGAATCATACCTAAATCATTCAATGCAGCAGATATTTGTATGTTTTGATTTGGTTTGTATGTGAAACCAAGGTCAATAGCTGCGCCATAACTGCCGCTGAAAGCAATCTTTAGTGGATTGGAAAAATCAATTAATTGTGACAAGTCCATAGTAGATGCTTCGTTGATAATATCCATCAAGGGTCTTCCGTCTATAGGTGGTAGTTGTGCCAGATTGAAAGGTCCTGCCAAACCTAATTGCATGTTACCATTTATATCCCATTGCTCTATGCTTGCATCCAGAGTGAGGTTCTTTGCATTTAATCCCACATTGGCTTGCCCGATTAAGATTTTTAGTTTACCACCTATAGTCCATTTGTCATTTATCTGATGACTATATCCCACTCCTATTTCTGTATATGCGGTAGCTGCTACTCCGAGGCGTGATAGGTTGAAAGAGTTTTGTCCTTCTAAATCAGTCATAAACCCACCGAGCACGATTTGAGGAATTGCTCTTGGAAGTGTGGCTCCTATCTCTATATGTTCGTTTATGCCGATGGTTAGGAATCCTTTTTCCTTGACTCTAAAACCGAGATTAACAATGCCTAATGTGGCGTCTCCGTTAATGAGGGTCATACCATTGAAGAGGCTTAATAGAGCTTTCTTATCTCCATTGGGATGGAGTGGAGTGATGGTGTTGCCTGTTTGTGCATCTATGTATAGTAGGTCACTCATTGTGAGTGATGTGTTTCCTGCTCCAACGGACATCCATCCAATAGGTGATACATTGACAAACCCTTTGCTATGCGGCTGGAATGCAGGGTTAATGGTGTGACGCATAGGTGCGTTCTCTAAGAAATAGAGTGTATTTATCTGCTGTGCTTGAGCTAAATGGATGCAGTTGATTGCCGCCAATACGCAAATATATCGTACTATCTTTTTCATTATTCAACTCCTCCTTCCTCTGTATTATTGCCATTGATAATGGCATCCACATGCGCTGCTATACCAATATTAAGTTTGAGTGAGGCGTCTTCTGTGATGCGTACATTGAACAAGCCTTGTTGGTATGCATATTCCAAAGACTTGTCATCAATAACAGCCGTTAATTTAATATTCTTTATTTGCTTGATTATATCCAGTTTTTCTTTGGTGAGTGACACGATGATAGTTGTCTCTCCTGGTGTAGTCATATTCCAGTTTCCTAATGAATAGCTATATGTAGGAGGTGCCAAGCGGATAGTGTCTTCTGTAAATAGTTTGAATGGCTCTGAAGGAGTGATAGGGTCCATGATGATATTGCCATTCTCATTCATGCATCGCATGGATGCTTTGAGGGATAGAGGAATCGTGCTATGCGCTTTGAGTACAATCTTCAGGTCCGTTGCTTTTAGTGTGTCAATAGAGGTGGATGCTATGAGCGAGTCAATGCTGAATTGCGTGAGGTCTATTTCGCTAATAGTATCTTTGTACTCCATTTGCAGACCTTGATTGAAGATGAGTGGTAGTGTGCAAGCCGCCTCAATGCGCACTCCTGTATTGGGCACAATGCGTATCTGTGGTGTTTGCTGATAATTGAAGTCGATATTGAACTTGTATCCTAATTTTTGTGGCATATTATTGAATAGTCGGTCTATTCGTCCGCGAGCTGGGTCTTTATCAAAGAGCACAACCATATTCGTGGTAGAGTCCCCAATGGTGCTTGTGATAGGATCTAAGTATTCATCGGGTGTAAAGTAAACATACCTATTTCTTGAACCGTTGAAATCTGCGTATGAACGATTACCATCGATGTCTTCTGCAAATAAGTACTCGCCTTGCATAATCATCGCTCCCGCCACTTTGGTAATCACATGCATATCAATCTTTGGGTCGGCGAAAGGTAGGCATGAGGTCTGTATGAAGCTCAACTCTCCCCATCCTTCTTTATTGAGGTCAATAACATCCTCGTCGTACATGTCAGTGGATTGAGTGAACATACCCCAGATAGCAGTATAGTCGATGAATTGTACGCTGAGATTATAGCGGAACTTAGCTGTGGATGGCACTTCTACTACTTTTCCGGCTGGTACGGTGAAGGTGAAATCAATACCAAACATCAAGGAGTCGATGACATTCGAAGCATATTTCTGCTGGTCTTTGGTTGGGTCTAAGTTTCTATTCTTCATCATGCAGAGTGAGAAATTATCCACAGTGGTAGGAATAGATTGATTAAATCCGGCAGTGTTTTCGCCTTTCTTATAAACAACCATTGTGTTTCCGTTTGGGCGGCTGATATTGCTACCTAAATTGAGCTTAACTTCGTCCACCCATTCCCACTCGAGTGGTAGGTCTTGCGGTGTGATGATAGAAGCAAAAGAGGCATTGTTAATGAGTGCGCTATCTATTCGTCTGTGCATGGTAGCGTCGTTGATGCCAGTGAGCTTGAGAGGTAGGTCAAAATGGAGTGTAACAGGCATTCCTATACCTGTTATTTTGCCGTTTGCACCAATCAAGTGTGCTGCCTCTAATTTGTCATACACATTCAAATAGAAATCTTTTGAAGATATATATTCGCTCAAGTCTATCTGGTGGTAGTTGCGCTCGATCTTAAAGGTATCTTTCCATGTGATTACACCTTTGTGATTGATAGAGTCGATGTAAATGTTGTTTACATTTCCCAAGAAATCTCCTATAGTGGCTTTCATGCTACCAATAGGAAGAGCTATGCCTAATTCTAATTCGGTGGTGCTGTCTATGTCATTCAGATTGACATTAGAATGGCAAGCCGTAAACAAGGCTCCCATTAGACAAAAGAGTAGTACATTTTTTTTCATTATTGTTTGTTATTTTGTTTTAGGTTGCAAAGGTACAGCTTTTTTTGCACATATGCAAATAATTCATGATTTTTTATTCATTCTTTATCTTAAAAGATAAATTTTCTCGGTCGCTCGTGTGGTTGCGGTGTATAACCATCGTATATATTCTTGCCTTTCAGATGGAATGCTCATGCGCTCTTGGTCTTCGTGAATGGCGCTGGTGTCAATATATACATGTTTCCATTGTCCGCCTTGCGCTTTGTGACAAGTGACGGCATATGCGAAGCGTATTTGCAGCGCATTGTAGTAGGGTGATTCGTATATTTTCTGTATGAGGATTTTCCTATTGTGAATTTCCGGGTAGTCTTCGGCTACGCGTGTAAAGAGTTCTTTTTGTAATCCATAATTGGCTTCAGGGTTGTCTGTGGTGAGGGTGTCGAGCCATAGGAGTGCTTCTATTTCCCAATCGTAATCCACGGAGCGGAGTAGGGCTTTGGCGAACTGAAAACCATACATCTCGTGCTGTCCATAGAGGCGTGTTATTTCCAGTATGTCTCCATTGGCAATAAAATCGAGGTCTTTGTATTCCTTTGCCCAGAAATAGTTGTTTTTGGTAATCATCACTCTGTCTCCGGATGAGATAAGTTCTTCTTTCCATAGAATGCGTGCGCGGATACCTTGGTTGTATAGGTTGGTCATCTTGTTGCTTCGTGTGATGACGAGTGTCTCTTCTGCACCCACTTCTCGCCAGCTATGCTCTAAGGTATCCACCACTTCTTCCCCTTTAAGGCGAATGACATCCGGGTAGGTGTCTAAGGTGAGTGAACCCTCCATATCGTCAGTAGATAGTATTTCTCTAAGGCGTGTGGCATTGGCTAAGATGCCTGAGTTCAATGCTTGTCGCGCCACCTCTTTGAGCGAGAAACTGCTGATGTCCAGTCCATAACCAGCCATGTAGTCATCTTCTAATGCAGGGCTGTCATTGTTCCCAACAGGAGGTAATTGGGCGCTATCGCCTACTAAGAGCAAACTACATCCTTGTCCGCTATAGACAAAACTGATAAGGTCGTCCAATAGGCATCCTGTGCCGAAAGTGGTGTTATCTCGTGCGCCAGAAAGCATGGACACCTCATCGACGATGAATAGTGTATTGAGGTGTTTATTATGGGCTAATGAGAAGGCTTCTTGTCCCAATTGGTTTTGCCGATAAATATATTTGTGAATCGTGTAGGCGGGCATGCGTGCGTATTTGCTGAGCACTTTGGCTGCTCTGCCTGTGGGGGCAAGTAGTACGCATGCTTGCTTGAGTCCCTTCATGGCGTTGACCATAGCACTCATGACGCTTGTTTTACCCGTGCCTGCGTAACCGCGTAGTATAAAGGCTTTGCGCGGTGTGCGTGAGACCAAGAAACGACCTAAAGAGAGGAAGAGTTCTTCTTTCTCTTTATTAGGCGTGAAGGGTAGTTCTGCCTTGATGCGGTCTATGATAAAGTGCTCAAGCATGTTTAATGTGTAATGTTGAAGGTGTAAAGTGTAATATTTAATTTATTTTGCAAAAAAATGCATAAATATGCGTAAATATTTGCGTATGTCAGAAAAAAGCAGTACTTTTGCACTCGCTTTTAAGAAGTACAGGGTAAGTCCTACACGACCAGCTCCCTCCCAACTCCCCCAGGTCTTGACCGAAGCAAGGGTAAGAGGTTGTAGCGGTGCGATGTAGTCAGCTTGCCCTTTTTTTTGTACTTTTTCATATACTTCTTCGTGTACTTTTTCTTATTGTACGCGTTGGCCTGTGAGGGTGAATAGTTGTTCAGCTCGTAGGATGAGTATGTGTCCGTTTCGTACTATCTTGCGTGCTTTATTCTCTTCTAATTCAATACTTGGTGTTTGTTCGTCGTAGATAGTGTATGCTTTCCATGCGTTAGGAATGCCGTATCCGAATAACTGATAATCGGGTGTGAGGGCTCTATCGGAAGAGTTGATTATCCGTTGTCGTATCTGCATGGCGTTTTCGTTGGGCAGTGCCGACCATAATGAGGCGGCAAGTCCTGCGATAGTAGGTGCTGCGAAACTGGTTCCATTAGATTGCACCACTGTCCCGTCAGGTGCGATGAGTGCCGTTTGTACTCCTTGCGCGCATATATCGGGTTTGACGCGTCCGTCTGCAGAAGGTCCGTAACTGGAGAATGTACTCATCTCTCCTGTGGCGGTGACGGCTCCGATAGATAGGATGCTATCTGCGTCAGCGGGTACACAAATCTTATGCCAGTCACTCTGTGCTTCGTTGCCAGCAGCGACGCATACTAACATGCCTTTGCGTGCGGCAATAGTGGTGGCGATGGAGAGACGCGTAGTGCTGCCGTCTAACATATCGTGTGAGAGGTTCCAATCGGGGTTGTCAAAATAGAAATAACCTAACGAGACGGAGAAGATATTCACTCCTAAGGAGTCTGCTTTTTCGAGTGCTGCGATGAGGTTATCCATCTCTTTGGGCGACTCGCTATTCATCTCTTCGGAGCGCATGAGGTAGTACTGTGCGCGTGTGGCAGCCCCATGATAATTATCTGTCATTGCTGAGATAGTGCTTAGGCATGCCAGGCCGTGTGTGCCTTCATTGCCATAGAAAGGGTCTGCGTCGTCCGTAAAATCGAAGTGCCCCAACTCTAATTCGTGACGGAAACAAGGCAGTGTATTGGCATTGGTAAATCCTCCGTCGCAAATAGCAATCAGTATGCCTTGTCCCTCAAACCCTGCTTGGTGTAGTGGTGTGAGGTTGAGTAGGTCTAATTGCTCATCGGTCCTTACTCCTGCCTCCATCGTCCTTCGTACATCGTACTTCGTCCTTCGTACATTGTACATCGTACTTCGTACATCGTCCTCTCTTGTCTGCTCTACGCTTGCCACGAAACTCCATTGCTCTACTTGTGCGGCTTTTTCTGCGCTCATCTGGCATGTGGCTCCGTTGAACCATCGGCTGGTATGGCATACCTCCACTCCCGCATGGCGTAGGCTATCTATATAGGGGGTGTGGACAGGATAGTCCAAGTGGTTGATGTCTATCTTCCACTTAGCGCGCTGCTCGAGGGCACGCGGTGAGAGAGCCGGTTGGTCAGCGAGCGGCTTATCCGTGAAGGAAACAAAGAAGATATGTAAGAGGGCGAGTAGTAACACGGTGATGGTAAGTGGTTATCGCTTTTCTAAAAGCACTACATTCTCCACATGTTGTGTATGTGGGAACATATCCACGGGTTGAATTTTAGTCACGCGGTATTGTTTGTCGAGCATTTGTAGGTCTCTTGCTTGGGTGGCAGGGTTACAACTGACATATACGATGCGTTGTGGTGCTGCGTTGAGAATCACTTGGATGACATCCTCGTGCATTCCTGCTCGTGGTGGATCGGTGATGATGACATCTGGTTGTCCGTGTGTGGCTACGAAATCGTCATTGAGGATATCCTTCATATCTCCTGCGAAGAAGAGGGTATTTTCTATAGCATTTATCTTCGAGTTCACTTTGGCATCTTCGATAGCTTCGGGCACATACTCAATACCAATCACTTGCCGGGCTTGTTTGGCTACGAAATTGGCGATGGTACCTGTACCTGTGTATAGGTCGTAAACCAGTTCATTTCCGGTTAGTTGTGCGAAATCGCGTGCCACTTTATAGAGTTCGTATGCTTGCTCGGTATTGGTTTGGTAGAATGATTTGGGTCCTACTTTGAACTGTAATCCTTCCATCTCTTCGATGATATGGTCTTGCCCGAAATAGGTGATTACTTCTTGGTCTCCGATGGTGTCGTTGAACTTGAGGTTTTCTACATAGAGTAGGGAGATTATTTGTGGGAAGGAGAGGTGTAAGTGCTCTAAGAGTGCAAAGCATTGTTCGTTCATTTTCTCTCCGAAGGAGACGATGAGCATTATTTCTCCTTTGTGGTTGTTACGCAAGATGAGTGTGCGCAGTTGTCCTTGGTGTGTGTGTTCGTTGTAGAAAGTGAGTCCATGTTGCTTGGCGTATGTGCGTACGGTATTGCGTATGTCATTGTTGATAGATGGCATGAGGTAACATTCGTCGATATCTAATACTTTGTCAAACGCTCCGGGTATATGAAATCCCACTCCGTAGGTGTTGTCCACTTTTTCTATTCCTCCTGCGGCTTGTATCTGTTCCCAAGGCAACCATTTTCTATCGGAGCACGAGAACTCGAGTTTATTGCGGTACTCGTATATATGTTTGGATCCTAAGATAGGGTTTGTTTCGGGTAATTCTATTTTTCCTATTCGTGTGAGGTTGTCGATTATTTGTTGTTGTTTGTATTTGAGTTGTTCTTCGTATGGCAGTATTTGCCATTTGCATCCTCCGCAAGTGCCGAAATGCTTGCATTGTGCTTGGCATCGTGTGGTGCTTGGTTGTACGAGTTTGACCACTTTAGCCTCCATGAAACTGTGTTTCTTTTTTGTTATTTGTAGGTCTACGACATCTCCTGGCACGCAGTTGGGGACGAATGTGACTATATCGTTTATTCTGACGAGTGCTTTTCCTTCTGCTGCGACGCCAGTGATGGTAACATTCTCTATGAGTGGTAGCATTTTCTTTTTCATTTGTTATAAAGTCAATAAATTATATTCCTTTTATTATTTCTTATGTTGAATTTTTTCTAATACATTTAGTATCCGTTTTTTTATCATGCTTACTGTGCTCCAGGTGGTGCTGGTAGGTGTTTGTGCGCTATGTAGAATATCTTGCGTAGTGCGGGTCACATCTTGCTCAGGGTACAGTAAGATATAACTGCTATTACTGAAAAAGCGATTGAGCATATCTGGCACTTGCTCGAAAAGCGGGTTGTAGGAGGGAGTAGAAGGACGCGCGTTGATAGCGATGATCAAGTCGTCTTTGCCCATCTGTTTAGCAATCATCAAAGCGTCTTCCCAATCTTCCATCTCTCTAAACGACGCACGGAGGTACTTACCTTTGCGTTTGCAGAACTCCCGCAATGCTTGTTGTGTCTCGCGATTAGCGAAGAAAACCACTTTCGCACCTATCTGACTACTCAATCGGCGTATGAATCCAAAGCACGAAATGAAATCGTGCTCTTTCTCGGCATAGCGGGGAACGGCAACCAAGATACGCGAGATGGTATTGATGGGTTGTGCAGGGTGATAGATTAGACTGGCAGTACTGGTTGTGTGTATGAGTCGAATAGCTTCGTTCCAGTCACTCTCGGAGGAGTAAATAGGATTGTGTAACTCACTCAGATTACCCAACTCTTGCAGTGCGTCCAAGCGCTCGTCGCCGATGATAGACGCGTGCCAACTGTCATCTTCTTTCTCAATCTCCAACTGTGCTTCTTCTTGCAGTGCTAATTGTTTGGCAGCATGTTCGGTGATGAACGATGAGAGTGTACAGAGCACGAGAATCATGATGACAGACGCATTGAGTATGTTTGCGTCAAAGAGACCTATTTCATATCCAATAGTTACGATGGCTAAAGTACCTGCGGCGGTGGCGTGCGTAAGACCAAAAATCAATTGGCGCTCCATGGCTTGCAAACGGAAACATAACTGCGCCAACCATGCTGCCAAACTCTTGCCTAATAACTTGGTGCCTATCATCACTACTGCGACTAACAAGGTGGTCCATCCGCTCCATACCACGCTGATATCAATCATCATACCTACGCCGATGAGGAAGAGTGGCACGAAGATATTCGTTCCCACGAAACTGATTTGCTTCATTACAGGGCTGAGGTTGGGCACTAATCGATTGAGTGTCGCGCCGCAAAGGAAAGCACCTAATATCCCCTCTAATCCAGCCCATTCTGCCATGTATGCAGAAATAACCATCATGGACATTACGAGCATAAAACCTATCGTCGTGTCGTTACTGCGCTTGAAAACGAACTGTGTGATGCGTGGAAAAAACGAGATGATTGTAATGCCGAAAAGCGCGATGCGCGCGATTAACCATAATGTACTACTATTGGCATCCAACATGAAATTGCTCTTTAGTGAGGCCAATACGAGGAGTGAAAGGGTGATAGCAGGCATAGTACCGCCCACGGCGATGTTGGCGGCTATATTCTTCTGCACGCCATACCGATTGAGAATAGGATAAGTCATCAGCGTGTGACTACCGTACATCGCACCTAAAAGCAAACTGGTGGACCATTCGTAACCCAATAAGCGGCTTGTTAATAATCCCAAACCAAAAGGCAAGAGAAAAGAGAATATACCATATGTAATGGCATAACGCTGGTGTTGGCGGAAGTCATTGAGGTCTATCTCAATACCTGCTTGCAGCATGATATAGAGAATACCAATCTTGCCTAATACATCTATCAGACCATTATTGGCGATGAGATTGAACCCATATGGTCCAATCGCAATCCCGACCAAGATAAATCCTACGATACTTGGGATATGTATTTTCTTACATAGTATAGGTATGAGTAGGATGGTGAGTAATACAACTGCTGTAATAGCTAATGAATTGGTAATCATGCTAATTATATGAATAATCCAGTTAAACTATTTTTGTTTTCTCGTATCTCTTCTACGGTTCCTTCTGCAACTATCTCTCCTCCGTTGCGTCCTCCTTCGGGACCTAAATCGATAATCCACTCGCATGCTTTGATTACATCGGTGTTATGCTCAATGATGAGCACCGTATTGCCTTTGTCCACTAATTGCTGCAGTACGCCGAGCAGCACGCGAATGTCCTCAAAATGCAAACCCGTGGTGGGTTCGTCGAGAATATAGAGCGTTTTACCTGTCGAAGGTCGTGCTAATTCCGTGGCGAGTTTAATTCGCTGACTCTCACCACCCGAAAGTGTAGTAGCAGCTTGACCTAATTTGATATAACCAAGCCCCACATCTTGAATCGTTTTAATCTTGCGTAGGATAGCAGGCTGTGCCACGAAGAACTCCACGGCTTGGTTGACGGTCATGTCGAGTATGTTGGCGATGGTTTTGCCTTTCCACTGCACTTCTAAAGTTTCTCTGTTGTAGCGTTGTGCTCCGCATACCTCGCATGGCACATACACATCGGGTAGGAAGTGCATAGGGATGGTCTTGTAGCCGTTACCAGCACATTCCTCGCATCGACCTCCTTTGGCATTGAAGCTAAATCGTCCTGCTTTCCATCCGCGTATCTTGGATTCGGGCAGTTGGGCAAAGAGTTCCCGAATGTCATTGAAGACACCTGTGTAAGTGGCGGGGTTGGAACGCGGTGTGCGACCAATAGGTGATTGGTCCACATTGATTACTTTGTCTATGTGTTCTATTCCTTCAATGGACTCGTAAGGTAGTGGTCCTTGTTTGCTGCGATAGAAATGCTGACTGAGGATAGGGTATAGGGTGCGGTTGATAAGACTGGACTTACCACTTCCGCTTACTCCTGTCACGCAAATCATCTTACCCAACGGAATGCGCAATGTGACATTTTTAAGATTATTGCCCGTGCACCCGCGCAATATAATGCACTTCTCTTGTTCCTTCGTACTTGGTACTCTGTACTCACTACTCTGTACTCTATTCTTAAGGTATTGTGCTGTCAGTGTGTCGGTTTTGAGCAGTTCTTGTGGTGTACCACTAAAGAGCACTTCCCCTCCTAATCGTCCTGCTTTAGGACCGATGTCGATTATCCAGTCGGCTTCTCGCATCATCTGTTCGTCGTGTTCTACGACGATGACTGAGTTGCCTAAATCGCGCAGTTCTTTCAAACTGTTGATGAGCCGTTCGTTGTCTCGTTGGTGCAAACCGATGGATGGTTCGTCGAGTATATATAGCACATTGACCAGTCTTGAACCGATTTGCGTAGCGAGGCGTATTCGTTGGCTCTCTCCTCCTGAAAGGCTTTCGCTGCTGCGGCTGAGGGATAGATAACTGAGCCCGACGGACTGCATGAAGCGCAATCGCGCACAAATCTCTTTGAGTATCGGTTCTGCAATAGCCTTCTGCCTATCCGTTAATTCATTACTGACTACTGACAACTGAGTACTGATAACTCCCAACAAGGTTTCTATGTCCATCTCTGTCAAATCGGCAATCGAGTACCCGCCTAAGCGGTAACTGAGTGCTTCTTTGCTGAGCCTTTTGCCTTGGCATGCGGGGCAAACGCACCATTCGTCTTTCTCTTCCTCTTCTGTTCTTTTGCTTTTAGTTAATTCCTCCCACCAGTTATCTTGCATGATAATTTCATCTATCTCACTACTCGCTATCTCACTACTCGCTACTCCGTACTCACTACTCACTACTTTCCCTAATCCTTTGCATTGTGGGCACCAACCCGATGGACTATTGAAGGAGAAAGTGTGTGGTGCGGGTGTTTGGTAACTTATTCCGCTCTCTGGGCACATTAGGCTGCGGCTCAGATACCTCACCGATTCTTGGTTTTCCGCCTCTACAATCATCATCATTCCATTGCCTTGCGTCATGGCTTTATCGACGGATTGTCTAAGTCTTCTGGTATCAATATTCTCTCCGCCTTGGTCCTTGGTATTTGGCTTCACTTTTAGTCTATCCACTACTACTTCGATAGTGTGTACCTTGTATCGGTCCACTTTCATGCCTTGTGTCAGTTCGCATATCTCTCCGTCCACGCGTACATGCATAAATCCTTTCTTGCGGATAGTGTCGAATAACTCTTTGTAGTGTCCTTTTCGTCCGCTGACGAGTGGTGCGAGCAGTAGTATTTTCTTATCCGCGTACTCTTTGGTGATGAGTTCGATAATCTGTTGGTCGGTGTATTGCACCATTTTCTTGCCTGATACATAGGAGTATGCGTCGGCTGCTCGTGCATAGAGTAGGCGTAAGAAATCGTATATTTCGGTGATGGTACCTACAGTAGAGCGAGGGTTCTTACTGGTTGTTTTTTGGTCGATGGAGATAACTGGACTGAGTCCTGTTATCTTATCCACATCGGGGCGTTGCATGTTTCCTATGAATCCTCGTGCGTAGGAAGAAAAGGTCTCCATATATCGTCTTTGTCCTTCGGCGAAAATAGTGTCAAACGCGAGCGAACTCTTGCCGCTCCCGCTTAGTCCTGTAATGACAGTCAATCGTTTGCGCGGAATGGTCACATTGATGTTTTTGAGGTTGTGTACTCTCGCGCCGATTACTTCTATTTTCCCTTCGTCCTTCATATGGAGTTTGTCTGTCTTTTGTTTTCTCGTTTGGTGCATTAAAAACCTTTGCGGCTGCAAAGGTAATGATTTTTTTTGACATACGCAAACCCATGCCTGTTTTTGTGTGGTAATTTTTGATTCAATCATATAAAAATGGTAGTACAATTATTTACGGATCAATATCGGTACTATATCGGTACTAAAAGCACCCTTAATCATGCATCTTATCGTCCTTGTTTCTCTATTTTTTTTATCTTATTTTCTTTATTTTTCTCAAAACTCTTGCATATGTGCAATTTTTGTTGTATCTTTGCGGCGGTTTTGCTAAGTGTACTTTGCATTTTATGTCATATATACCCTATAGCAGATTAAATATCAACCTTAAATACAACACATTATGGCTAAAGTTTATCAAGCTAATGAGATCAAGAATGTCGCAATGTTAGGCGGCAGTGGATCTGGAAAGACGACTCTCATGGAGTCAATGTTATTCGAGAGCGGGGTCATCAAACGCCGCGGTTCGATTGAGTCTCAATCAACTGTGTGCGACTATTTCCCAGTAGAGAAAGAGTATGGCTACTCAGTTTTTTCAACAGTATGTAACATTGAATTTGAAGGAAAGAAATTGAATGTGATCGATTGCGCGGGTTCAGATGACTTCTGTGGCGGTACAGTAGCAGCATTGCAGATGTGCGGTTCTGCGCTGATTGTTCTTAGCGCAAACGGAGGTGTGGAAGTAGGTACTCAGAATAACTTCCGCCTTGTAGAAAAAGCAAAGAAGCCACTCGCTTTTGTTATCAATAAGTGCGACCACCAAGATGCAGACTTCGAGCGCACTTTCAATCAATTGAAAGAAAACTTTGGCAATAAATGTACACTCATACAGTTCCCTATAAACGCGGGCGCAGGCTTTAATGCCGTTATCGATGTGCTCAAGGGTAAGATGCTCGTATGGAAGGCAGAAGGTGGTGCTCCTGAATTTAAAGAGATACCTGCGGAATACGCAGACCGCGTTGAGGAAATGCGTCAGCAGTTACAAGAGCAGGCTGCAGAGGCAGACGAGACATTGCTCGATAAATTCCTCAGCGAAGGATTGACCGACGAAGAAATCATGCAGGGACTGAAGTCCGTATATGCAGATGGTTCAATGTACCCAGTTATCTGTACTTCTGGTTTGAAGGATATGGGTGTTCGCCGTTTGATGGATTTCCTCAATGGTATGGCTCCAAGCCCAGCACAATTCTCTTATCCTACAGTGGATGGCCATCGCGTGAGCCCAGACGCAAGCGCGCCTACAAGCCTTTATGTATTCAAGACCTCTGTAGAGCCACACATCGGTGAGGTTTCTTACTTCCGCGTGATGCAAGGTACCGTTCGCAATGGTGACGATATGCAGAATATGGAGCGCGGTTCTAAGGAACGCATTTCTCAGTTGTACATGGTTGCTGGCGCGAACCGTATTCCAGTAGATGAGGTATCAGCAGGCGACATCGCTGCAACAGTTAAACTCAAAGATACGCGTACAGGCAATACGCTCAACGCCAAGGATTGTGACCTTCAGTATGCGCCAATCTCTTATCCACAACCTCGTTACCGTCGTGCTATCAAGCCAGTTAACGAGTCCGACGCAGAGAAATTAGCAGCATTGCTCACTCGTATGCACGAGGAAGATCCTACATGGCTCGTAGAGCAGTCTAAAGAGTTGCGTCAGACAATCGTCTCTGGTCAAGGTGAGTTCCACCTCCGTACACTCAAATGGCGTTTGGAAAATAACGATAAGATGAATGTAGAGTTTGTAGAACCAAAAATCCCTTATCGTGAGACAATCACCAAGTCTGCTCGTGCTGACTATCGCCATAAAAAGCAATCAGGTGGTTCAGGTCAGTTCGGTGAGGTACACCTCATTGTAGAACCATATGAGGAAGGTATGCCAGTGAAAGAGACTTATAAGTTTGGTAACCAAGAATACCGCATTTCTGTTAAGGACACCCAAGAAATCAGTTTGGAATGGGGTGGTAAACTTGTGCTTATCAACTCTATCGTGGGTGGTGCTATCGAAGCACGCTTCATCCCTGCTATCTTAAAGGGTATTATGGACCGTCTTGAGCAAGGACCATTAACGGGTTCGTACGCTCGCGATGTACGCGTAATCATTTATGATGGTAAGATGCACCCAGTAGATTCCAATGAGATCTCCTTCCGCCTCGCAGGTCGTAACGCTTTTGCACAAGCCTTCAAGGAGGCTAATCCTAAGGTGCTCGAGCCAATCTACGATGTAGAGGTATTCGTTCCATCAGAGATAGTAGGTGATGTGATGAGTGATATCAACGGCCGTCGCGGTATGGTGCTCGGTATGGAGACAGAGAAGCAGTTCACACGCCTCAAAGCACAAGTGCCTTTGAAAGAGTTGAGTACCTATTCTACTACACTCTCATCCCTCACAGGTGGCCGCGCTACATTCACCATGGCATTCAATTCGTATCAACTTGTGCCAGGCGATGTGCAAGAGAAACTCCTTGCTGCATACGCCGCTACACAAACAGACGAAGAATAATCATCATACAAATAATCCACGCGTAACCCGCGTGGATTATTGTAATATGTTCAACCATTTAAAATGAAAAGTATATGCTTAAAACAATTATCATTATTACCATAGTCACATTATTGGTGAGTAGTGTTGGATGGAAAAAGTTTATCTATTTCTTCTCTTTAGGTTATGGATATGGAATAGCATCGATAGCAATTACATTAGCTGTTTTGTATTGGAAAGACCTCAGCTGGTATAGTGCTGCCATGTTAGTGTTATTATGTATGTACGGAGTGCGCCTTGGTACATTCTTGCTGCAACGAGAAATTAAGAGTGCCGCTTATGTCAAAACAGTCGAGTTAGATGAAATAACGAATGATATGCGTCCGACAGGAGTGCTATTCTCTATATGGATTAGTTGCGTCATATTGTATATTTGCCAGACATTCCCTGTTACAGTTCTATTACATACAACCTCGGAAGGCATTATATCCAACCCTATATGGACTTACATAGGATTAGGAGTTGCAATAGTTGGTTTTCTAATGGAAACCATTGCTGACCATCAAAAGAGTGCCGCTAAGCGCATAAATGCAAAACGATTTGTGGACACAGGATTATATAGATTGGTACGCTGCCCTAATTATTTGGGTGAAATACTGCTATGGACGGGTGTCTTTGTGAGCGGTATAGGTGCGATGCACACATGGTGGCATTGGATTGTATCTATCATCGGTTATATAGGAATACTGTATGTTATGTTCAGTGGAGCACGAAGATTGGAATTGAGACAAGATAAAAACTACAGCAGTGATCCGGAATACCAGAAATATAAAAAGACTGTACCTATCTTATTACCATTCATACCGCTATATTCAGTAGTCAAATATGGATGGTTACGCGCGTGATTATAATAACGAATAAAATAAAATATATGTTACACATCGGAGACCCAATGCCTGCTTTTAGCGTGATAGACGATAGCGGGCGTACGATAACAGAGCAAGATTTACTCGGCAAAAAGACCGTTTTGTATTTCTATCCCAAAGATTCTACCCCCGGTTGCACAGCAGAAGCATGTAATATACGCGATAACTACCAATCATTCATGGCGCGAGGCTACCAAGTTTTTGGGATAAGCAAGGATTCACAGGCTTCTCACCAGCGTTTTAAGGAGAAAAACAACTTGCCTTTCCCTTTGCTGAGCGACACCTCTACACAAATGCTGCAAGCCTTTGGCGCGTGGGGAGAGAAAAAAATGTGCGGCAAGACATGCGTGGGCACACTACGCAAAACTTTCATCTTTGATGAAAAAGGAATATTAGAGCGTATTATCGATAAAGTGGATACCAAGAACCATGCGGCGCAAGTTTTCGGCGAGTAAAATGGCGTGAGAAAATGACCACTAAACATACCAAAAAGCAATTTACCTATTTTTAGGGATTGTGTATATCAAAAAAAAGCAGTACCTTTGCACTCGATTTCGGATTTGATAAATTAGACCGAATGAGAGTTATGAGAAATAAGGTACTGCTTTTTATTAGTTTTATATTCCTTTATACTATACATACCCACGCGCAAGTAAGCGGCGTGGTAGTTGATGGTAGTGGTGAACCCATGATAGGCGCTAATGTCTATTGGGCAGGCACCACAATAGGTGTAGCCACAGATATAGAGGGCACATTCACACTCATGCCTGTGAAGGGAAATAACACACTCGTGACCAGTTTCGTGGGCTATCACAATGATACCACTATCGTCCTTAATCGCCAGCCACTCACCATCGTGATGATTGACGAGGCTATCTTAGACGAAGTAACTATCACCGAGCGTAAGTTAGGCGTGCTCCGTAGCCGCACATCCGCTTTCGATACACATACAATAGGCACGGAGGAGTTATGCCGCGCCGCATGTTGTAACCTCAGCGAAGCATTCGAAACCAATGCCTCGGTGGATGTGTCCTATGCAGACGCTGCGACGGGCGCGAAGCAAATACGACTCCTCGGACTGAGTGGCACCTATGTGCAACTATTGCAAGAGAATACACCCGGCGTGCGTGGACTGGCGCAAACCTTCGGACTGAACTATATTCCTGGTCCATGGATGAGTTCTATACAAGTGAGCAAAGGTACTTCATCCGTCATCAATGGATACGAGGCTACTTCCGGACAAATCAATGTGGAGTTGCTCAAACCTAATACGCAAAACCCGCTAAGTGTCAATCTAATGCTCAATAGCGAGTTACATGCAGAGGCGAACATCATGGGCGGATGGCAACTTATCAACGATACTATTCAGGACCGCACACTCTATACGGGACTCTTGGCGCACTATAGTCAAGGCTTTATGGCGATGGATGAGAATAAAGACTCCTTTGTAGATATGCCTAAAACACAACATGCTAATTTAGTCAATAGATGGTTCTACAGACAAGGAGACTACACATTTCAGGCTTTCGTGCGTGGACTTTATGATACGCGTTTAGGAGGACAATTAGCCGATACTATTGCCAATCCATACCATATAGACCTTAATACATGGCGTGTAGAGGGATTTATGAAGAATGGGTATGTATTTGACCCAATAAGTGGTTCTAGCGTGGCAGTAATCGTTGCTGCAAGTTACCATGACCAGAAGAATAAATATGGCAATAAGGCGTGGAATGCCTCCCAACTCAATGCCTACCTCAATGCTATTTATCAGGGCAACTGGGAAGGTGGCGGACTGATTGATAATGACCACCGACTGAGTGCAGGATTATCGATTAACTATGATCGATACAAAGAGAACTTGTCCCTTCTGCCACTCGTACTCGATAGAGACGAAGTGACGCCTGGTATCTTCGCGGAATATAGTTATACCTACGCGGACCAACTCTCTTTAGTGGCAGGCGTGCGTGCCGACTGGTCTTCCCGTTACGGCTTCTTCTTCACTCCTCGCGCTAATGTGCGCTATAGTCCTTTTGCATGGTGGACACTACGCGGTAGCGTCGGCATGGGCTATCGCTCTCCTAACGCCATAGCAGACAATGCTTTCATCATGCCCTCGGCACGGCAACTTATCTTGACCGAAAATATCAAGCAAGAGAGGGCTGTCAATACCGGTCTATCCACCACTTTCTATATCCCGATGGGTAGCAAGGAACTGCAACTTTCGGCGGAGTATTACTACACGCACTTCCTCAATTCAGTCATCGTCGATATGGATCAGAACGCACACGAAGTGCATGTTTATAATCAGTCCGATATGCCTGGAGCTCAGTCCTTTGCTCATAGCGCGCAGATAGAAGCCACGATGGAAGTGCTGCGTGGATGGACATGGACGGCTGCCTTCCGATGGACAGATATTAAGCAAACAACGATAGGCGCAGATGGCATAGCCGCCTTGCGTCAGAAACCACTTACCAACCAGTTCAAAGGCGTCATCACCACCAGTTACCAAACGCCACTCAAGAAATGGCAGTTCGACCTTACAGCGCAGTTCAATGGTGGAGGACGAATGCCCGATGGACTCAATACCTATTGGTTAGCTTCCTCGGCAGCACATCAGTTCTATGAAGCACCAGATGGCTCGCTGCGATATAAATGGTACCCACAACTCATGGCGCAAATAACGAAATATTTCCGTACATGTAGTATCTATCTCGGTGCGGAGAATATGACGAACTTCAAACAAGAGTCACCTATCGTCGCAGCTACCGAACCATTCGGACCTGACTTCGACGCTTCTATGGCGTGGGGACCTATCACGGGGTGGAAGATTTACCTCGGGTTTAGATACGATTTAGAACGACCTGAAGAATAGAAAATATTAACACAACTATATATAAATTATGAAAAAACAAAGAAAAAACATTCTTTGTCTTGTGCTATCTTGCCTTTTGTTATGCCTTAATACAGTGCAAATGAAGGCACAGACTAATGATGCCCACCTCACAGGACATGTGTTGGATGAGACGACAGGCGAACACTTACCTTTCGTAACCGTACAACTCAAAGGAACGAATATCGGTACCGTAACCGACGAGTCAGGGCACTTCCTACTTACTAATCTACCTTTAGGAGAACAAACAATCATCTTCTCCTATGTAGGATACGAAACCAAAGAGCAATCAGTAGTTATCATTTCCAATATGACTACTGAAATAAAAGTGTCTATCCATGAGAAGTCTCATCTGCTTAATAATGTGGTGGTTACGGCTAATCGCTATGCTACCAAGCAGCAAGAAGTGGCTACCATCGTGAATGTCATCTCACCAATGGTTATCGAGTCCACTACCTCCAATTCCATGGCGGATGTGCTCAATTTCCAAACGGGCGTCCGTGTGGAGGAAACATGCTCCAACTGCGGCGTACCGCAAGTGCGTATTAATGGATTGGAAGGACAGTACACGCAAATCCTCATGGACTCACGACCTATCTTCTCTTCCCTGGCTGCCGTCTATGGATTGGAACAGTTACCCGCAGGAATGGTGGATCGCATAGAAGTGATACGAGGTGGTGGCAGTGCGCTCTACGGCGCGAATGCCATAGCCGGAGTGGTGAATATCATTACTAAGGAACCTATTCGTAACTACCTCAATATAAGCAATTCCAGTGCCTTTACACAAAAAGGAACATACGACATCAATACCGCAATGAACGCGAGTGTCGTATCAGAGAATAGAAAAGCAGGAATCTTCCTATTCGGTGTGCAGCGCAATAGAGAGCAATACGATAGAGATGATGACGGTTATTCGGACATACCTTTGCTCAATTCCACTACGGCGGGTTTTCGTTCGTTCTTCAAGACATCTGATTACTCCAAACTGACTGCTGAATACCACCACACCACAGAGTACCGACGCGGAGGGTATGGCATAGATAGCCTGCAACCCCACGAGTCACCACTATGCGAACAGCTGCGCCATAACATAGACGCGGCTACGCTCAAATGGGATATGTACACCGCCGATAATAAGCATTTCGTAAGTGCCTACACCAGTTTTCAGCATATAGGCCGCAATAGTTATTTCGGAACAGACTATAACGAGGATGCATACGGCAAATCGCAGGATATCGTCTCTGTCACTGGCGCTCAGTATAGGTTTTCGTATCCTTGCGGACTGATGAATGCTGACCTTAGCGCGGGAGTGGAGTATTCCTATAATCAGTTGAATGACCAGATATTAGGATACGATAGAAATATCTTCCAGCGCGTACATTTAGGCGGAGGATATGTGCAAAACGAATGGAAAAATAAGCAATGGTCCATCTTGATTGGAGGCCGCTTGGAGCAACATTCTTTATTGACCAAACCCGTCTTTACCCCTCGCGCTAATGTGCGCTATACACCTATCGAACCACTCATCTTGCGTGTCAGCTATGCGAGCGGTTATCGCGCACCGCAGATATACGAAGAAGACCTACATGTGGGAGCTGTGGGAGGTGAAGTGTCACTCATCACACTCGATGAAAATCTCAAACCCGAATACAGCCACTCAGTCAGCGCAAGTATGGACTTCTATAAAACCATAGGTAAATGGAATATGAATTTCACACTGGAGGGCTTCTTTACCCAACTCAACGATGTATTCACCTTGGTGGAGAATGGTCATGATGCGTTCGGAAACCTATTGTTACAACGCACCAACGCCAGTGGTGCCAGAGTGGCTGGACTGAATGTGGAGGCTAAAGTAGAGTACGGCAAATGGGTGGCGCTTCAAGCGGGATATACCTATAATCATAGCCGATATATCGAACCACAGCAATGGAGCGAAAATCCGAACATATTACCCCAAAGCCGTATGTTCCGCACACCTGACCATTATGGCTATTTCATGCTCAATATAGAGCCCATAGAGCATTTCCATATCGTGACCAATGGTAAGGTGACAGGCAGCATGCTTGTGCAGCACTTCGCGGGTAGCATACCCGAGGATAGGGAAGAACAAACACCTACTTTCTTTGAATGGGATGTGAAGCTATGTTACGACATACCATTGTATAAGCATTACACTTTGGAGATTAACGCAGGTGTGAAGAACCTCTTAGACCATTTCCAATCGGATATCGACCAAGGTATGGAGCGTGACGCGGGCTATATATACGGCCCTGCTACACCTCGTACCTTCTTCGCAGGCATCAATCTCAAGATTTAGAACGCATGGAGAACTCACATCCGCAGTATTGCTGATTGTAAAACCCATACTCTTTGAGTAGCGCATTTCGCCTCTCTTGCAATCCGTCCTTTCGCCAGTTCTGCGCCCAGAAATGAACATCTAACATCTTACATCCAACATCGAAAATCTTACATCCAACATCTTCCGCTGCTTTCTCACCCGCTGCATTGATTTGCTCAAGGTTCTTCCATCGTGAAGAGGCGAGTGTGGTGGCGAAGTAGGGTATTCCTATTTCTTGTGCTTTCTTAGCGGTGGCTAACATGCGGTAGTAAAAACAACGGGCGCAGCGTGAACCCCGCTCTGGCTCGTTCTCCAATCCGCGCATCGCTTCCAACCACTCTGCATGCGCTTGGTTATAACACCTTTCCACTCTTGACTCTTGACTTTCCACTCTTGACTTTAGAGGAGGACCGGGGTGAGGCTCATCCCCATCTATCCACTGGATACCCAAACTCTCGGCATGGCGTTTGCTCTCTGCCTTGCGTATCTCGTATTCCTCTTGAGGGTATATGTTGGGATTGAAATAGAAGATGATGGGTTCTATCTCATGTGCGCACAACCATTCTACGATGGCGGAACTGCATGGCGCACAACACGCATGCAATAGCACGCGCCTCATTCCTTGGGGCACTATAATAGATGACTTCTTCATTTTCGTTGCAAAGATAGTGAATTTTTCTGATATATGCAAATTTTGCGCCATTATTTCTCCAATTAGTCCTATCCGTCTAATTCGTCCAATATGTCCAATTGAACTTATATAATTCCCTATTTTTTTTATATTTTTTCTTGCATAATCCCCAAAAAAAGTTGTTCCTTTGTACCTTTTAATTCCACTATTAATCACGATACATACACGATAGATATACGATAGATATACGATACATATACGATACATATACATTTTATTATGCTATCTTCGTGCTGATTCCCCGCATTTAATGCGGGCTTCTCCTTACTGACCTTAAAGTCCTTATGGACCTTATCGTCCTTATCGTACTCACTACTCTGTAAACCGTACATCCTCCTAATGCCCTATTTTATCTAGTTCGGCTATATAGACTAGTCGGGCTAGAAAATCTCCAAATTTCACAAATTCCGCATAAATGGCATTTTTCTTTTGGTGGTTTCAAAAAAAAGTTGTATCTTTGCAACCGAAAAGGAATGCCTGCGGGCACTTTGAATTATCAATTGATATATAGGCGCAAAGTGTTGTGCCGCTAAATAAGCGTTATAAGCCCAGACTTGATTTTCTGAAAACTGGACACTTTCAAGAAATCATTATGTATTCAAGTACGGTTTATGCACGCTCGCGTTTCCAGCGTGAGTTTTCCGTGCGTATATTTGAATACATAAGGTAGTCCAGAACCTCAGAAAATCAAATAGAGCGAACGAAAGTTCACGCTTTTTGTGTCTATATGCTATGTATATCTTTCCGTAAGGTATTTTATCCAATCAAAATCAATATAAACCATTCAAAATTTATCATTATGAACAAGAGATGTGTTTTATTCGCTATTCTTTTATGTTGCATGTCGCTACATGCACAGTTTTTTTCAAACTTTCAAGTAATGATACCACATTACTATCCTGGCGAAGTGTATTTTATAGATGGTAGTCATGAGGCGTATGACGAGGTAGAATTGCCTCGAGGAGGAAAGAGTGAATTAAGCGTTAAAAAAAATAAAGAGGACAAAAAAAGGGAAACGATTGAAGCCGCAAACATAAAGGGCATAAAAATATGGCATGAGAAATTTCCTGATAAAGAACATGTGTTCTATTATGTGTTTGCAGAGAAATCTTCAATGCAAGGTGAACATCACTGGGGTGTTCCAGTTGCAGGTAGCAATTGGGGTGTTCTTTATGAATGTGACATGAACTATCTTGTTGATAAGAAAACAGGTGATGTTAAAATTCTGAAATATACAAGCACATATGGTCCAACTACGCCAACATTATATTACCTTAAACGCCCAGAATGGCAAGCGGCCAAACTATTGCTGGCAAATGGACGGTTTGTAAAAAGAAAAAAGGCTGCAGAACTATTTGCTGAGAAACCTGCAATATCTGAAAAAATAAAAGAAGGGAAAATGTTTCTATCAGATATGCAATATATATTAGATGAAATGGCAGGGGATGTTAAAACTGAAAACGATACTATAGAAACACCTTCTATTCAAGAAGAAACAATTATTAATCCAAATCAAAACGGTGTAGTCGGAGACGATGAATAATTATACTTTAATCATATGAAACGAATTCTTTTGGCAGCTCTGCTGCTTTGCTTATCTGTAATTATAACTGCGCAAGGTTTGCGTCACAGTGTGTGTATTGTAGCGCCAGAATATACATCTGAGGAATACGCCCTGTTTGACAACTATAGCCTATATGTAGCACGAGCTGGTATGAAAAGCGCCTCTCGAGCATTAGTGTCCTACAAAAACGAGAATACATTTGGTTCTGGTGTTGTTATTGAATATAATGGAAAGAAATTAGTCTTGACAAATCTTCATGTAGTAGGATATGCACAAACGGCTACAATCACTTTTCAATTACATAGTAAAACTATACGATTTACAAATTGCCCTGTAATTACTGTTTATAATTCTTCGGATTTAGCAGCTATTGTTCTTCCTGACGAATGCGAGATGGTTGCTCTGCCATTCTATACAAATGATTTGACAGAAGATATATCTATCGTAGCTGCTGGTTTTCCCGAATTGGCTGATAAACCATCTTGGCAAATGACGCGTGGTATTATTTCTAATGCCCGTTTACAGGTAATAGAAAATGCGCCTTCATCGCATATTATCCAACATTCCGCACAGATAGACCCTGGTAGCAGCGGAGGTCCTCTCTTGATTAAGGAAGAAGATGGAAAATACCACATTGTTGGTATCAATACATGGAAAGCCTTCTACCGTGAAGGAGTCGGACTGGCGATAGGAGGAGAGGATATAAACGCATTCTTAAATCAAACCAATGATGTTAAAAACAAATATCTAGCAGACATTGAGATGCTTAAAAAGACGACAGGAGAGGATTGGCTATATATGTTTGAACAACTTCCTGATTCGGTTCAGGAAGATTTATGTAAACTAGACTGGAAACTACCATTGGAACCTGTTGCAAAAGCAGTCGCTATTAAAGATAGTTTAGTAGCAAAAGCAAATAAATTCAACAATCATTATGACCGTTCTGCTCCGCATATAGCAAAAGAAATGGGAACATTAAGACACATCCGCATTGTGTATGACAACTATTTCTCGATTAATCAACAAGTGGCTTTAGAGTTTGGTCTTGATTGGGGTGGATATGTAGGTACTGGTCTTCGTTTTACAACACTCATTAAAAATGCTCAAGAGAAAAATTATGAAGACATATTCATAAGCGAAACTCAATATGGTTTTACATTTGGGTTATATCTTGGAGGTCAAATCCCAATCGCAATAGGAAAGCATATTATAGCACCGCGTATAACTCAAAGTGTAGCCGTGGGGCCTGTAAAGACTCATGACGATTGGTTTGATATAGAATTCAATATTCATACAGATACGCGAATGGGGTTAGATTGGCATATCCCGGTTAAGTCAGCGGCTATCGTTCTGGGAGCACATTATAATATGGATTGGCTTTGGGCTAAGGGAATGATGCAAGGTGAACCGCTGAAAAGCACATCTGATGGTTATAATTTTAATCTATACTTACAGCATGGTATAGGCGTTACAGTTGGTGTTGCTTGGTAGGTTTTATGTAAAAGTGTAAGTACTCACTACTAAAGAAGGGAGCACCTTAGTGCTCCTTTCGTCTTATTTACACAAAAAAATACCCACGCGCTTGCATATATTAGAAAAAAATAGTACCTTTGCGGCGAAAATCATACTCCTTGACTTATAACTAAATACCATATGAAGCATTTTCTTACTCTATGCGTTGCACTCTTATGTGCCTTTTCTGCTGTAAGGGCAGATGTAACCTTCACTGTCAATGTACCAGCTGGTACGAAGTATTGCTATGTAGTGGGCGCTTTGCCTGAGTTGAGTGCATGGGCGGCAGGAGCGGCTGTGCCAATGACAAAAATAGAAGGCAAAGACCAATTCAAAGTCACTATCGCAGGAATAACAGCTGCGGATGTGGCTAATTCTGATGGATATAAATACACTTGCGGACCCGATTGGAAATATGTGGAGAAGACCGCGTCTGGTGAGGAGGTTGCTAATCGCACAACCATCGGCAACCCCGATGTGGTAGCCAAATGGGCAAGTACCTACAATCCTATTGGCATACAAGAGACATGGAAGATAAATAACAAAGATTACGCCGTACAAATATTATTACCTGCTAATTATCAGTCTGATAAGCCGTGTCCAATTACCTATATGTTTGGTCGTCATCAGCGTTACCGCGATGCGGGTTCGGACACCGAAATGGGCGATCGTATTCTTTATCCCGATTCATGGGCGGTGGCGGACTCTACAGAAGCCATGCAGAAAAGAGGAGAAGAGGTAGGTATCATTGTAGTTATCTACGCCCAGTTGCCGGAATTAACACCTTGGCTGAACGCTGAATTTATGGGTACAGGGCAAGCAGAACTATTCCTCAAGAGTTTTATAGGGGACTTCAAACCTCAGTTCGAGAAGAAATACCCTGCACAAACACCAGCCACTATCATGGGAGCCGATGTGGCGGGACTCTTTGCTATCTATGCGGCTACCAAATACCCTGAAGTGTTCGGCGCATGCGGTGCTTTCTCGCCTGCATTGTGGTATAACAAAGCCGAACTGACCAACTACCTCAACGCATACCAACCTATAAACACACAAACGCGCTTTGCTATAGCGTACACTACCCAAGATATGCAAAGCACCAAAGAGAACATACAATCGGTGGCTGCACTCTTGACACAAAAAGGATTTACGCAGATACAGACATGCGAAGGAAATGGTATGCACGATGACCGCTCGTGGGGAAAACTATTCCCACAAGTATTCAGTTATTTACAAGGACAAACCTCCAAGTTGTCTACTGCACATCCTACACCTTACACCTTACACCCTACACCTCACACCTTACACCTTACACCATCCACCACCACTTGGACCTTTATGAATGGTACTTCCTCTTCATCTCTGGCATGCGAAGGAACAACCACACAGGCAGGTTTCTACTACGCGGATGGCAAAACACCACAAGCCGCACAAATGCTGGTCAAAGAAATACCTGTTGATAGCAAAACATACTCCTATTACTGGAATATGAATAATGGCGCCGATTGTAGCGGTACGACACTCATGGCAAGCCCCAAAGATATAGGTTTCAAGAGCAGTCGTAAGACAACCTCATGGCAACGAGTGGCTATCTTCGAGGACGGCACTTACACCCAGTCTGCGGCCTCCTCTGCACACTTCAAAGTGAATGGACAAACGATGACTATCGCAGATAACTACACACTCACCGCAACTATCTCACTTACAGACGACAAGACGATCTCTGTACATTATGGTAGTGTGAACTCGGGTAGCGATATGGGAGAGTTGGTTAGCACTACTGTCTCAGACAACTGCCTCAAGGCTAATGTAACATACTCTTACCTTACCAACCAACTACTCGTTACAGAAACGGCGTGGGGTAGTTCAGATATTGATTTAGACTACTTCAAAGTGGAACCGGCAGTGGTGAGAGTAGGCGCGACGGCGAAAATGTCCGTCAAGATTACCAATAAGAATGGGTACAAGGTTTCCTTCCGTATGAACCAAAATAACCAACCATCGTCACCTATCACACTCACACAAGGTTCGGATGGAGAAGAATACTACACTATTTCGTCAGCGCAGAGCGGTATTTATGGCTTCTATCTCGATATAGAACTTAACGGTACTACCACCAAAGCGCACAGAGCTGTCTATCTCAAAGTGATAGATGGTAAAGAGATAAAACCTACCATTCACCAAAACCCATACGAAGATATTGATTGGCAAACAGTAAATCAATACAAAGCTAATTTCCATACCCATACCACTCAGTCCAATGACGCGTCAGATGGATTTACTACCGCTTATGTGGTGGATAGATACTACGCGGCGGGATATAAGATACTCGCACTCACAGACCACGACTATAATCCATACCCATGGGAACTATTCCCACAATACATGCCTTCCGTTCCTGCACGCTCGCCAGAAGGAATGCAGATGTTAGCTGTGCCGGGTAATGAACTAAGTAAAGATAATACCAATAGTTGGAGCGAACGCACTGGAGGACAATTCAATCACCATAATGATTTCTTCACCGGTCGTCAAGGACAAGAGTTCGCTTCACTACAAGAGTCATATGCCTATACCTATGCGCTCGGAGGTATGCAGATAATCAACCACCCAGGACAGTATTGGAATATAGGTACAAGCTATACAGAAACACAAAAAGACGGACCAGGATGGCATGCTAAGAACTTCCAAACATTCCCATCTTTGGTGGGATTAGAAGTCTATAACCAAGGAAATAGACGCCCCAATGACCGTATATTATGGGATCAAATATTAGAGCGAACAATACCAGAACGCAATATATTTGGCTATTCGTGCGATGACGCCCACAATAACGACCAGTTATTCCGCAATTATAACTTCATGCTCATGGAGAATTTAACCACCGATGAACTCAAGGACGCAATGACAAAAGGAGAGAGTTATTTCTGCTACGAACCCGCGGGAACAGGACAAGGAAAAGCACCACGAATAACGGATATAAAAGTAAATGAAGAACAGCAAACAATCACTATCCAAACAGATGGATTAGTGCATTGGATATATGCAACGGATAAAACTTCTACATCTCCTTCTTCGGCGAGAAACACCGTAGTGGGAATAGGAAATACATTCTCGTATAAGGGGTATCAGGGAACCTATGTACGCGCATTCATTACCAATCGATTTGGAGAAACATGTACACAACCAATCACTTTTGTAGATGAGACAGCACAAGGCATGGACGAAATACCAGCGGAACAAATGGCACTTATGGCGTACCCTAATCCTGCCATTGATTACCTATCTATCTTTATAAAAGATGCGCAAGTAGGACAACCTATAAATATATACGACATGCATGGCCGCTGTGTGCATACGCAATCCGTAGCAGGACCATATACCAAAGTGACAATCAATCACTTATCGCAAGGAATGTATATGGTAGTAGTAGGCAACCAGAAAGCAAAGATAATCAAGGAATAAAGCCCCCTGATATCTAACATCTAACTACTTATCCCAATAAATATATTGGTATGCGCTCACTTTCTCTGCGGCTGGTTCCACAATGAAAGTGGGCGTTTCTTTATCCCAATTCTGTTTGTCGCCATTGATGGAATCCTGAATATATGATTGCACATTCTCAGCCCATTGTAACCAATGACGACTATTGTCACAACCTTCTTCCACCGCCGTGAAGTCGTTATAACGACTTTGGCGACCGATGATGTTATTATGTAAATCCATATAATGGTCACATGGAGCGTTCGGGCTTTTCCATTCCCAGAAAAGGTCCATCACAGCATGGGACATCCATTCACCAACATAAGTGCGCAGCAAGACATTCACATAAATATGTTTAAATGCATCGCCGGGACGACCATTATTCGTCGCCTCGCCATAGTAATAATGCGCTAATTTCTCTGCACGAGCTTTACTCTGCATAATACGATAGAACATTCTTGGTCCACGCCATAAGAGAACAGTGAGCAGCAGATTTTCCTCTTCGAAAGAAGATATTTGTAATGTATCAAAGGACTCGCGAGTCAGGAATTTAGGATGACGAACAAGCGTCTGTAATTTCTCCCATTCGCTTCGCTCCGTGGGAGTTAACTCTAATATAGCCAACTCTTGTTCCATAGGAAGTGAGTCCAAATATAAGTATAAATCACCATACTCTTGCTTGTGGAACTTCCCCGCTTTTTCTTTCTTAGCATTGTGTGGCGAAACGAACGACAATTCACTCCTCTTAGGGATGTAAAGAGTAGGGCGGTGCTCGTTTTGCTTGATTAGGAGGTCCACTGTGTTACATACCTTGCGTACATAACCCTTATATGCTTTCTCGGGGTATAGATCAATAAGGCGCTGCTCTATATAATTATCAATAGTCATTTGGCGTTGCAATAAACTATCAGCTTCCCACTGCGCACCTAATACATAGAGTACTTCAGCAGGGAAAGTAGGTAGAAGAGTAGTATCCGCAGTTATTTTAGGGGTTGTGTTTTTCACCCGCATGGTGTGGCAACTAACTAAACTCAATGCCATCACAATAATATATATAAATCGTTTCATCGTCCTATGAGAGAATGTTATTTTCTAATAAATACAGTTATTCTTATTCATTTCCGGCTGCAAAGTTACTACAAAAATTGCATATGTGCAAAAAAAAGTAACAGTTGTACTATCAATTATGGTATCAGTACGAAAAATTGCCATTTTTGAAGGGTAATGAACTCACTGTTCATCAAATTACACAATTTTTCCAAATAATTTTGTCTAATCCAAAAATTTGTTGTACCTTTGCAGCCGCAAAGAATGCCTACGGGCACTTTGAATTATCAATTGACATATAGGCGCAAAGTGTTGCGCCGCTAAATAAGCGTTATAAGCCCTGACTTGATTTTCTGAAAACTGGACACTTTCAAGAAATCATTAATCATTCAAGTACGGTTTATGCACGCTCGCGTTTCTAGCGTGAGTTTTCCGTGCGTATATTTGAATGATTAAGGTAGTCCAGAACCTCAGAAAATCAAATAGAGCGAACGAAAGTTCACGCTTTTTGTATGTCTATATATTACCTTTATTATCCTTATTACAAACAACAATATTAATCTTTTAAAATTAATCGTATGAAACAAAAACTTTTTACTTTATTCCTTGCGCTGGTAGCCAGCGTGAGTGCTATTTACGCCCAAAGCGGTACTTGCGGAGATAATCTCACTTGGACTCTCGCAGATAGCGTCCTTACTATCAGCGGTACTGGTGCAATGGAGAATTTTGCATATACAGCATGTATCCCTTGGTACGATTATCGTTCCTCTATCAAATCAGTAATCATCAGCGATGGCGTAACAAGTATTGGGGATTGGGCTTTCGGAGATTGTTCTTCTTTAACCTCTGTGACCATCGGTAATAGCGTGACAAGCATTGGAGGTTTTGCTTTCTCTTTATGCACTTCTTTTACTTCCGTGACTATTCCTAACAGCGTGACAAGTATTGGACAAGCCGCTTTTATAGCGTGTACTTCTTTAACTTCCCTTACTATTCCTAATAGTGTGACAAATATTGAAAAACATGCGTTCGCGGCGTGCGCTGCATTACCTTCTGTTACTATTCCTAATAGCGTCATAAGCATTGGAAAATATGCTTTCCTCGATTGTATCTCTTTAACATCTATAAGATGGAATGCAAAGAATTGCAATAGTTATAACTTTGGTAATCAAGTCACATCTTTTACATTTGGAAATGAAGTAGAGGTTATTCCTGATTCTTTGTGTATGGATATGAATCATTTAAATTCTATTACTATTCCTAACAGCGTGAAAAGCATTGGAGCGAATGCTTTCAAGGGTTGTCGTCAATTGTATAGTATTTATTGCTATGCTGCGATGCCTCCTATGGCATATGAGTCTTCTTTTGAAAACTACAATGCTTATTTGTATGTGCCCTGTGAGTCACAACGCTACTATCAAGCAGATATGGTTTGGAGTAAATTCCCTAATACCCAATGTATTTCATCGGAAAATGTTATTACAGATGAGATAGTAGTCACTCCTTTTGAAAATGAAGTAGAAATAGCTTGGCCTGTTGTAAACGAGGCAGTTACTTATAAATTGGTTATCAAAGACAAGGACGGAAATGTCATTTGTACGCTTATCTTCAATGCCAATGGTCAGTTGACCTCTATGGCTTTCAATGCTCCTTCTCGCAATGGTGTACCTGCACAGACACAAAGCGCAGGTTTCTCCTTTACTATCACCGGTTTGAATAGCGGTACAGGCTACGACTTGACTCTCACCGCAAAAGATAATAGCGGAAACATCATTGAGGAAACCACTATTCCTTTCCATACAGATTATCCAGAAGGAATAGAAGATATACAAAGTGACGAAGTACAAAGTACAAAGGTGATAAAAGATGGTCAGGTTCTCATTCTCCGCAATGGTAAGACCTACACCATGCAAGGACAAGAAATGAAGTAAAGGACCAAGAACAAGGTATAAATGGAGCAGGCGGGCAAATTGTCCGTCTGCTTGCGTTATAAGGAATCTTAATAATCGGAAACTTTTGAGGGCGAAAAGAGGCGATGTCTTGTACTGAAATAGGTTTACTCATAAAACGAATAAAAAGTGTCAAATTTTAAGATTTTAGTTTTATGCAGCGAACACTAAATCATTATTCTCAATCGTTCAAACAACAAGTTTTGGATGACTATTTTCAGTCCGGCATGAGCCAGGCAGGATGCTGTCGCAAGTGGAATATTCCGCTAACAACACTATCTTCTTGGCTTAGGACTTGCACATCTCAAGAAAAAAGTGTATCTTTGCACTCCAATTCGATTCACATGGATGCGAAAGACCAAGCCCTTGAGAACCTGCGCGTGGAGAACGAGCGTCTCCGTCGCGAGGCGGAGTATCACAAACTCCGCGTGGCAGGCTATGAGCGTCTTCTTGAGATTGTCAAACAGGAAGACGGCATCGACCTGCTAAAAAAAGATGGTGCCAAACAGTAGAACGCCTGTCCGTAGAGTATCCATACGAAACTATGGAAACGCTCTGCGGGCTGTTTGGCAAGTCTAAGCAGGCCTATTACAAGCACAAACACAAGTCTTTCAGCGAGTTAGAAATTGAGCGAGAGGTGTTATCCATTGTGGCAACCTACCGGGCAGAGATGCCTCTGATAGGTGGTCTCAAATTGTACTATCTTACTCGTTCTGTGCTTGGCGACGCGCTGGATATGGGACGAGACAAGTTTCTAAACTTGCTACACCGGCATAAGCTGATCATCCCTCCGCGCAAATCGCATCACACGACTAACTCTAACCACATCTACTTTAAGTATCCAAATCTTGTCAAAGAACTCGTTATTACTTATGTTAATCAACTGTGGGTGTGCGATATAACATATATCTACACCATAGATGATAAGTTTTGTTATTTGCATCTTGTAACGGACGCTTTCTCGCGCATGGTGATCGGCTACGTTCTGGCGCCTACTCTGGAAGCCAAGTACACCATTGAGGCTTTGCAGCAAGCCATTAGCCATGCCGGAAGCGGCAATCTGTGCGGAACCATCCACCATTCGGATCGTGGTGTCCAGTACTGCTGTGACGAGTATATCTCGCAGCTCAAAGAGCATCATATACGCATCAGCATGACCGAGGACAGCAATCCTACGGATAATGGTATGGCAGAGCGTGTGAATGGTATTATCAAGAATGAGTTTCTGGAGCCATTACAAACTCCTAAGAATCTGCTTGAAGCGTTACCATTAGTCGACCACGCTGTCCGCACATATAATACGTTACGCCCTCATCTTAACCTCAATATGCGCACGCCTGCGCAGGTGTATGAGGGAAAACAAATAATTTTATAGGTTAAAGGTATAGGTTTAATGAAAATATTTTTGCGTATCTCAATTTTTTGTAGTATCTTTG
>JAZNGV010000030.1:0-41775 GCA_045576595.1 Paludibacteraceae bacterium
ACTGATGTTGGCAAAAGCGTTTTCGCCGATGGCGGTGACGGAATTGCCGATAACGAGTTCTTCCATCTCGCCCGGCGCTTCCACGCCAAACTGCATGTTTTCTGTAAACTCGCCGGCGTTGCCGATAGTCAGTACTTTGGAGTTCGGGTCATACGACCAAACAAGTGCCAAGTCTTTTCCGCAAGTACCTACGCGGTCATACGCAAACTCTGCCGTAAAGGTTGTGTCTTGAGTAATCTGCGCAATACGCGGATTGTCGGTATTACCGTCATTCCATTGAACAAAATGATAACCATAATTAGGAGTAGCGTTAAAGGTAATGTATTCGACTGCAACTCCGGTAGTGGTTATTGTCGGGCCAGACACAGTACCCATTTGAGAATTATACACATAAGTAATAATAGGATTATGAGCAAACTCGGCAGTAAAAGAGGTATCGCTTGTCAAAATAATTGTACGCGGATTGTCGGTATTACCGTCATTCCATTGAACAAAATGATAACCATAGTTCGGAACGGCTGTCAGTTTATAATAAGGTTCCGTGTCGCAAGTAGTATAATTCCCTAAACTTGCGATATCAACATTTCCATTTTTTGCGTGTGTGGAAATTTTGTATGATAATGGAGCATCTTTTATTCTAGACGCATAATCTGCCCATGCCGTTTTATAAGTATCTAAAGTGTCGCACGGGACATAGATTGGATAATTTGTATTAATATATTCATTATAAAAGACATAACTACCTAATGTCGGCGGAGTTTCTGCTTTAACCGTAACGGAGGTCAATGCTCTACAGTCATAAAAAGCCCAACCTCCAATGCTTGTCACGCTATTAGGAATAGTTATAGATGTCAAACCGTAGCATCTATAAAAAGCACTCTGTCCAATGCTTGTCACGCTATACGATACGGAATTGTAGGTCACAGAAGCAGGGATATTAGCGGTTGTAACATTCCAACCTTCATTGTACTTGTAGTTATTATAAGACTTATATGTCACCTCTGCCGTTCGGTTGGTGGCATCAAGGTTGTAATACAAATCTCCAACTTGAACTCGCTCATAGTCCCAAGCGAACATCGTTCCTACGCTTGCTACTACAGCAAGCAATAGGGTAAAAAGTTTTGTTGTCATTGTTATTAATAAATTAAGTTTGTAATATCTATGCAGTCTCTTATCTTTTTCCATTTTCGGGCTCCGTTAGAATCAAATCCGTCAAACGCAAAAACACCGATAAATTTATAGTCCTTGTTCCCAAGGAAATCTTTGTATTTGCAGAAGACTATTCTTTTTTCCGCTTGGTTAAATCCTACTTGTGTTGCGGCTCTATCAACTCCTCCTGTAGCTTTATCAATCTTGTATTCAATAATTTCATCTTCTGTATTGCTAAGTATATTTTTCCATGTAGTATTATTAGTATTAGGTGTCCAAACTACATATCCGTCATTTAACGCAAAACCGCCAGGTCTAAGGAAACCTCTCTTACATATGGGGGCATTGAAAATCTTTGCAATCTGATCAATAGATTTGAATGTCAGATATTCTTTTTTGCATAAATGTTTCTTTCTAATAGCATAGTTATCATCCCAAGGAATGAAATTCTCTCCTAACTTAGCTATTGTAAGTCGAATATGAGCCACAATCAGATCTATTTGATAATTCAAGTCATCAATATCAAAATCAGAACTTCCAGTAGAATCGTATTGGTAGATGATGTATTGTTTTCCTTTCGTTGTTATTTGTATATCCATATTTCGCTTATCATCAGCTGCCTTTTTTGCTTTGTGAGGCAGTTCATTGATTTCTATCCAAATATTTAATTGAGGAAGATACAAGTCTGCCAAAGCATAATTGCCTGATGGAAAAAATATTGGCTGTTGAATAACAAACTTTACATCTGTACGATTAAGTCGATGCCATATTCCTGTTATGACATACAATTCTGTTCGTTTTGCATGAAGCGCAGCAAAAAGACGCTCCATGTAATCTAATTTGTCAACTGATTGAATCATAATACTTAGATTTTTAGTTTTGCCTACTCTTCATCGGATTTTCGGCATTCTCCGTTATATAGTTAATTAGTATCTCAGACCGCTTCGCTATTCCGGAAATTCCATATAATCCGGAAGGCGATAGACATACAAAAAGCGTGAACTTTACTTTACTTATTCTTCAAGTAGAGGTTCCTGCAAGACCCAATCCCTATAAGAATAAGCAAGTAACGCCCACGCTGAAATATGAATACCATTCAACAAAACACCACAAAGGATGCCTCGTGAGTGGGATAATCATATCCAAATGGGCGTTTACTGCTTTCTTGCTTTGGATAGGGTGAAATTTTGCAGGATTTCTACTTGCCAAAACAAGCGCTAATAAACGCTTTTTAATATGTCTGCAATGACTTTTACAGAGGATAATTGCGGAACATACCCGCCCTCATACCCTCAGCGTGAGTCATTACGGCTGCAAAGGTAGTAAATTATTTTGAAAGTACCAAATTTAGAAAGCAGATTTTGTGTTTTTTAGTAGGAATTAGTCAAATAGGACAAATAGGTGGCATAGATATCCCTCAAAGGTATAGAGAAGGTATAGAGAGGGTATAGAGTAAGTATAGTAACTATCAACAAACCACCAAGCAACCACTAACTTATCTCTAACGCCCACCTCGGAAATGAGTGCTGAGTAGTGAGTAGTGAGTACTAAAAAAATCGCTCTTCGGGGCGATTTTTTTGCATATGTCAGAAAAATATACTACCTTTGCAGGCAATTATGAAAATAGCATTCACTACATTAGGTTGCAAGTTGAATTTTGCAGAGAGCAGTTCAATCGGTAAAGCGCTTTTGGAGCGCGGGCACACGCGTGCCCAACGCGGAGAAGAGGCAGACCTATGCATCATCAATACATGCACGGTGACCAATATGGCAGACCACAAAGATAGGCAAGCCATCCATCGTATTAGACGGCAAAACCCCAATGCTATCATCATTGTAACGGGCTGCTACGCACAACTCAAGCCCGAAGAGATAGCCGATATGAACGAAGTGGATTATGTATTGGGGCAGAATGAGAAATTCAATATTCCACAGTTCATCGAAGAGTTGAAAGTTAAGAGTCAAGAGTGGAAAGTTAAGAGTCAAGAGGCGGAGAGCCTCCGCAGGCGAGAAACGGTGATCCATACTTCTGCTATTCGTGAAATAGATGCGTTCCATGGTGCATACAGCAAAGATGACCGTACACGCTGCTTTATCAAAGTGCAAGATGGATGTAATTATTTCTGTACCTACTGCACTATCCCCTTAGCGCGTGGTAAGAGTCGTAACCCGTCCATCGCGGAGGTAGTGAGCGAAGCGAAGAAAGCACTTGCCGGAGGTGCCAAGGAATTAGTGCTGACAGGTGTTAATATCGGTGATTTTGGTCGCTCTACAGGAGAGCAGTTTATTGACTTATTGCGCGCATTGGACACCATAGACTACTCACTGCTCACTACTGACTACTCACTACTCACTACTGACTACTCACTACTGACTACTGACTACCGCATTCGTATCTCAAGTTGCGAACCTAATTTATTGACCGATGAAATCATCGATTTCGTAGCGCATAGCCGTCATTTCGCACCGCATTTCCATATACCTCTTCAGTCAGGAAGCAATGATGTGCTTCGTATCATGAAGCGCCGTTATACGCGTGAGTTGTTCGCAGAGCGGGTAGCACATATCAAAACCGTTATGCCGCATGCTTTCATCGGCGTGGACTGCATGGTAGGCGTACACGGAGAAACGGAGGAGTTCTTTGCTGATTATGTTGATTTCATCGAGGCTTTGCCCGTTTCCCAATTGCATGTATTCACTTATTCAGAGCGTGCAAACACGCGGATGGTGGAAATGGACTTGCTCGTCGTACCACAAAAAGAGCGCGAACGCCGCAGCAAAGTGCTGCATGCTATCAGTACACAAAAGACAGAGCAGTTCTATACTGCTCATATCGGTCAAAAAGCAACGGTTTTGTGGGAAAGCAAACGCATTAAGCAGGACGACGGTCCTGATTTGATGGAAGGATTTACGGAAAATTATATCAAGGTTTCCTGTCCGTATGACAAGCAAAAAGTGAATACTTTCGAGCAAATCACCATTCGTTTCTAATCCCTATTCTACTCCTGTGTAACAGCGGTTTGATAGCACACTCGTGCCGCATCTTCATTCGGCAAACATTCTAATTTATACACCGGCACAGCCTCTAATAATTCCGCGATGGATTCGTATAGATGATCCATCGCATTGGGTATTATTTTGAGTCCGCTCACCGAAGCGAGTATATAGGGATAGGCATGCGTCATTCGTAACTTTTCTATGCTATTTTGTGGTGCTTGCGCCAGTTGTACCAATGCTTGCACTGGCGCGCTCTCAGCCTTATAACAAGGCGTCTTGCCCGACCAAGGAGAACCATATACTCGTACGGTTTCATCGGGTAAAATACGCACGATAGGATTATCATCATTGAGCAACCAAGCTTGCGGGAAAGCGGCTAACCACTGACGCGAGTGTGTGCTCTTGCCCGTACCCGAATAACCTAAAAACATATATGCTAATCCGTCTTTGACGGTGACAGACGAATGGAATAGCAATGTTTTATGTGGCGTTGCGCAGAAGGCATACAAGAGCATGGTGGCGTTGTCTATTGCAAAGCGGAAATACGGGGCGCGGGTGTATAGTATAGCCTCGTGCATGTCTTTAGTGCAATGGATAGCACATACTATCTCGCTATCTCGGTACTGCGAGACAGCAAATACCGTTGTCTGTTCATTCTCGTATATCTCTATACGCGGCATATCATCATCCGAGCGGTCTGTATAAACAGATTGTAAGTGCTCATGAGAAGGAATGGGTTCTTCACTCACATGAATTATGAACATCTTAGTTTCATCGGTTTCATCTATACGAAATGGCGCGAAGTTAGGCAATTGAGTAAATAAGTGCTCGTTGCCTTCGATAGCGATGATAAAATCAGCTATACGGTAATATTGTGTTGTATTCTTCATAATCAGAACTCGTTGGGTTTTCTATTACATAACTTAAAGAAATCGCAGAATGAAGGACACTTTCCTTCTTCGCATTGTGGAAAGTCTGTTGTGGTTAACAATTCTTTTGCTTTGGCTGTCAATTGTTCTTTGAATGTATCCGATAAAATCGCGAAATCACTTATCGTTTCTCCTTCTAATTCAATAGAAGTATTCATTTTATCGGATAGTAAGTCTTTGCTGCAGAAATAGAGGTGCGGCTCCACTTTCAACTCTTGACTTTCCACTTTCAACGACTGCTCCACAGCATAACTATACATCATTGTTTGGCGGACATATCCTTTGTTCTCATCGGTCATGAGGTTTTCCCATGTAGCGGACATTTTCTTCTTATGCGTATCATCCTTGTACACACCTGACTTATAGTCTATCACACGCATTTTTTGAGTGCTTTCTTCTCCTATCAAATCTAATCGGTCTATTGTTCCTCCAATGCGTATATCTCCTACTCCTTCGATAGGCAAAGAGATTTCTCTATCCGCTTCCAATCCATATATAGATAATGGATTCTTAGAAGCGTCTTCTTGGTCTTTTCGCAATATATGGTATATATATTCGAAGATGACTTTATTTTCTGCCTTATGGAGATGAGGGTCATAGTGGTTGGATTCTTCGTGTTCACTTTCCCACTCTTTATTCATTTGGTCATAGGCATAATAGAGTGCTGCGCTAAGTTTGATTTCGTCGTATAATGTTTCAATCTGCTCGGCTGTCACTCTTTTAGGTGCTGTGCCGTCACATCCCAAATATGTTTTATATAGGTATTCCATTGCATGGTGTACGAACGAACCGAGTGTATTGGCTTCAAAAACAACCTCTGGTTTGATATCTTTCGATTTGAATCCCAATACATATTGGTAGTAGAAACTCTTTGGGCATGTGATATATGTATTGAGTGCGCTGGGTGATAGTTTGTATGGTTTGCCCGAGAGTCTCAGCACTTTACCATCCACAACCTGCAAAGTGGACAGTAATGATTTCGTCTCTTCAATCGGTTTGAGTTCGGTATTTGGCAGCATATTAGGTTCGTTGAGTTGCTCTTTTTTCACGATGAATTGGGGTGAAACGAGCATTTGCATGATAAATCGTGACATACCTTTTCCTGCTCCTCCTGTCCCCGCGGCACCAAAGAGCATGGTGGTTTGTTGTGCACGACTTAAGAGACGGAAGAAGTTATAGGCGTAAATCGTTGCTCTCTCGTCTGGTGTCTGCATATGGTATGCTTTGCGTAGGTAATATGGGATAAAACTATGGTCTGCTTGGTGCTGCGGAACTATTCCTTCTTCCACATTGAGTAACAGCAGTTTATCGAAGTCCAGCATACGCGTCTCGAGCACACCCATGACTTGTATATCCGTGATGGGTTCGCCGTTGAATGGCATAGAGACGCTCTCCATCATTCTGCGAATGAGTAGCCGCAGCATTTTGAAACTTAGATTTAATTCGCCTATTCCATCGCTCACTATTTGCTTCACTTTATTGAGTATAGTGCGTACTTGGTACTCGGATTCGAGCACTAATAGTTCTTGCCAAGTGAGTGTCTCCTCCTCTTCTATATCCGCTATTTCTTGCTCTGTGATAGATTGTTGGAAGAGGAATGCGATGAGTTGGTCTATCGTTTCTGCCTGTGCTGACTGGTTGGTTATCTCTTTGGGTTGATTATACAACCATTGTATTGTCCGTGCGTAAATATCTGTATTGCGTAGGGGATAACCTTTGGTTATATTGATTGGTTCAGGTGTATCTTTTCCCGGTAATGTAATAGCAGGCAGCGCATAGATAATGGGTTCGAGCATTGCCTCATCGCAGATGACTATTCCTATTTTTTGTCCTTGCTGTGTGTAGTTCTCTTTCAACCATTGGTGTACATACTGTGCCTGTGCCTCTTTGGACGCACAAGTGATAGCCGTCACTTCTTTTGGGGCTCCCCATTGCCTATATGGGGAACAAGAACCTAATATCTGGCTATTTTGCTGTGCAAAAGAGAAGGCTTTTTTATTGGTAGAGAAATCATATACCAAATCCCAGAAGAAGGATGCCTTGTTAGCATCTTTCAAGCGTTTCATCAGTTCTAACTCAGCAGGGAGGAGGTAGTTAAAGCCTACGAAGAAATAGTATTGTTTGCTTATTTGCTCTTGTATTTCATCTGTTTTCCATTGTTCTATAACGGCTCGTTGCCGCATACCGTTGTACCCTTTCTGCTCTGCTAACATTTCTTCGCGCAGAGCGGTATAGAGCGCATATAAGTTTTTCCATAACTGCTCATATTGCTCTTGTATGGAGTGCTCCGCGATAGTACGCGTATTTTCGGTGCTTATGAGTACTTGTAATCGCTCTTTGAGTTCGTCGTCCAAATGCCATTCACTTAGTTCGTGTGCAGCGATGGTATTGTCGAAGAAGTTTGGCACTTCTTCTTGTTTCATAGACACATCTACATTGGTAAAGTCGGCTATCATCTGCTTTCCCCATCCATAGAACATATCCAATGGCATAAGGTCCTCTTGGTTATTATTCAGACGACAGTAATGCTTGTATAAGCGCACGATGGTTATTAGTTCATCTTCGGCATGTAGTGGACTAAGTGTATCTTGTAACTGCGTAAGTGTAGTGATGGTGGGTGCCCATAGAGCCTTCTGTCCCTGCGCTTGTTGCAGTTTCATTATTTCATCTTTGAGCACTACACCTGCGCGGTGAGAAGGAAGAACCAATGTGATGTGCTCTAATGTGTTCCAATCGTTTTTCTGAACGATCAGTTGTGCCGTTTGTTGTAAGAAACTATTATCCATTGTTCTTCTCCTTTCTTACTTGTATGAGTTGTTGTCCTTTGGGTTTGCGGGCATACCATAGGTATCCTCGCACATTAGGGTGCCCCATTTGCCGTAGAGCTTCCATATATTTATGCACTTGTTCGGTATATTTCTTATTTTCTTTTCCGAACTTATAATCGAGCACGATAGCTTCATTGGTTTGTGCGTTTATCATCACGCGGTCAGGGCGCAACTCTTCTCCATCTTTATACACAGCGTGCTCCCTTTTCACTATCCATGGGTCGGTAAACCAGCTATTCATTTCTGCGTTTCCTTCCCATGCAGAGGAGATGAGTTGTCGAAGTGTTTGTCGTTGTTCTTGGCTATCAATCTCTCCTCGTTGTTGGAATGTATCTAACACATGCTCCAATTGGTCTTTGGTTTGTATCTGTGCGAAGATGTTATGGCATAGTGCACCTTCTTCCATCCGTGCCATGCGTCGATAAGCCTCAACGCCCATCTGCGTATAGAGCATACCTTCTTGTGATTGTACAAAGCGTACTTGATTTTTATTCGACCATATCTCTGCCTTTTTATCCTCCGCTCCGTTGAATGAGAATGGATTTTCATCCTTTGTCCTTCGTACATCGTCCTTTGTCCTTTGTACATTGTCCTTTGTACATTGTACATCATACTCCGCATATCCATTTTCCTCGCCAATTGGAATGATATTCTCGCCGCGAAGTATATTATTCACCAAACCTGTATATTGAAGTATATACATGCCTATATGGTCAGCCTTGGCACTAAATCCTCCATTGGCGTTAACTGGGAACTCAGCCGATATATATAATTCGTCTTCTGCGCGTGTGAGTGCCACATAGAGCATATTGAGGTTATCAATCCGCATGTTTTGATGTTCGTACGCATATTCCTTATTGTAGTGCGAACGCTCCATGTCTGCGCCATCAGGGATAGGCACATATTTCAACTCGGTATTGAGTTCTTCGGCTGCTTCACACCATATTTTCTGCGGATGTGTGGTCTTTTCTTTGGTCCATGTGCAGAAAGGAACAAATAGTATTTTGGCTTGTAGTCCCTTACTGGCATGTATTGTCATGATACGAATAGCATTCGTAGTGGCTACGGAGATTGATTTGCCATGCAGCACATCCTCCCAATAGAGGAGAAAAGCTTCTAAACCACTGCCGTAAGTGGCTATATAGTTCCTTGTTTCATCTAAGAAAGCATTGATATATGCTATTTCTTCGCCTTGGTATTGCCCGTTTTTATCGCATAAGAGTGTAGTTATCACTTCATTTACCAATTGGAAGAGTGGCAGTTTCTGTTCGCTTGCGCGGGCGCATAACTGCTGCAGTTCGGTTGTCCTCCCTGTTATATCTGCTATAAATCGTTTCTCTATTTCATCTTCGCCATGCGTATTCGAGTGCAATATATACCTAAGCGCAGCGATGATAAGTTGTACGGCTTGCGAGGCTTCTAACTGAAAACTATCTGCGGACACGAACGACACCTCACGCACATGATTATACTGCTCGGTATTAGATAATAATATATCGCGATGGATATCTACTATCTGTTGGGCTTCCTTTTTATTACGCACCAAAATCATCATATCGGACTGCCGTTCTCCCGCAGCCAAGCGTTCCTCAATAGTGTTGAACATATCGAATACCATCTCGTCGCCTTTCTGCGTGAATGCTCTGAAACGCACTATTCCTCCCTTTTTCTTGTCTGACTGATAGAAAGCGTCTATCGTTTCTTCCGTATAATCTTCGCCATAGATAGCTTGTATCAGTTCACGCTCTTGCTGACTCCATTCGGGTTGCTCGATGATATATTTGAATAGTCCGAGGTTGAACTTCACCACATTCTCACTGCTTCGGAAATTACGGCGCAGCGGAGGAAAAGCAGGGTTATAAGCACTCTGGAAATGCGTTTCGTCTTTGCCTAACGCATCCATGATATGCCAGTCGCCATTACGCCAGCGATAGATAGACTGCTTTATATCTCCCACGATAAGAACCGTATTGCCTGTATTGGCTAATATATCCCGCAGCAACTGACTGATGACGCGCCATTGCAGCGCACTCGTATCCTGAAACTCATCAATCAGTACATGCTTATAGCGTATTCCTACTTTCTCCAATATAAAATCTGCGTCTCCTTGTTTCAGCGCCTTGTATAGAGTGTTCGCGGTCTGCGCCAAGAGTGCACAGTTCGTTTCTGTTAGGTTACGCTGTATGAGCGTACGCAGCGCACCCATCAACTGCATGTCTCTGCTGAAAGCGATAGTCAACTGCGCGGTATTGTATATTATTCCATATTGTCTAATCAGTTCTGTTGCGCGCAGAATGGCTTCTAATGCCGGTTGGGGTAATTTGGTCCATTTGACTGACTTTTCTATCTGCCCATCTGTCAAACCACGGAAGCGAACTTCAGGTTTCAACTCCTTAGGAGTATCAAGACTTGTGCGTATGTTTTGCTGTGCAAGCAAAACAGCCTTACCATTAGGAATGGTCGCTAATTCTGCTTCGTAATTCCCTAAAATAGCTAATTGCGCTTCTATATCTGCTCGGAGCGGATGAGTTCCCAAAGACTCTTCTATTTTATTACGCCATAGTTCTATTTTCTCCGCCTCAAACTCTATCTGCCCCTCTGCCTCTAACATCTGCACCGACTCGTTATACATCTCCATCGCCATCTCGCGAATACTCTTGCGCATATCCCAACGAGTGTCGTTATCCAGTTTGGCCATCAGATAGTCTTCTATCAATCGCTGCACTTCGTCCGTCATTTCTACGGTTATCAACTGGTCTACGGCGGTAGTGACTATATGCTGAATATCTAATTCCGTTTGCAAACCCACATCCATTTTGAGGATACTTGCCAAACCGCTCAATAAAGTCTGCAAGAACGAGTCTATCGTCTGTACTTGCACATTATCGTAGTCCAACAGCATGGCATTAAAGCACTCCCCTGCCCTCTGCTGCAACACCTCATCACTCACTACTCCGCCCTTCGTACATTGTACATTGTACATCGTACTTGGCATAAACTCCTTGGCTCGCGCCAAGAAACCCTGCTCGCCACCTTGGGATATAGCGTATAGATACCCCATGATACGCTCACGCATTTCGGCTGTCGCTTTATTGGTGAAAGTGATAGCGAGGATTGAACGGTAATCCACACCCGACAAGAGCAGTCCTACATAATAGGCTGCTAATGTGAATGTTTTACCCGTACCTGCCGATGCGCGGCACACATTTAGAGGCTTATGTAAATCAATCAGAGAACCTCCACTGATGAGTTTCTTTTGCATACTTTAGCGTGTAATTCTTGTATCCGCTGCAAATTTACAACAAAAATTGCACATACGCAAATAAATGAATATTTTTTGGTAAATTATTTGCTTGAAAGCAGGTGGCAAGCTCGTGGAATACTATAAGGTATTGTAAGGTAAGTGGCCATTAATACCATAGGATAACCATAAGGTACCCATAGGATAACCATAAGATAACACACTAAAAAATGCATTTTCACGCTTTATACTATATATACTAAAGTATATATACTTTTTTTAGCAAAAATTGTAAAAAATGAGTTCTATATGCCGCATCCATACGAGCATATGCAGCCTATCACCGCCCTCAGAAAAAAAACATAGAATGACATTCTATTTGGCAAAAAAAAACACCCATACACTTGCGTATGTGCAGTTTTTGTTGTATCTTTGTGCCCGAATTTTAAAATTAACAAAATACAGTAAACATATGTGTGGTATTGTAGGATACATAGGAAAACATGACGCATATCCAATATTAATCAAAGGTCTTCATCGTCTCGAATATCGCGGTTATGACAGTGCAGGAGTAGCACTCATCAACACAGAAGGACGATTGAATATTTATAAAGCAAAAGGTAAAGTAGTAGAATTAGAATCATTTGCCGCAGATAAAGATACAAGCGGCACCATTGGTATTGCCCATACCCGTTGGGCTACTCATGGTGAACCCAATACAATAAATGCACATCCCCATTACTCTGAAAGTGAACGATTAGCTATCATTCATAATGGCATTATCGAAAACTATGCCGTACTGAAAGCCGGTCTGCAAGAAGCAGGATACACATTCAAATCCGATACCGATACAGAAGTATTAGTACAACTCATTGAATACACGCAGGAGAATAAACAAGTAAGCCTCAAAACGGCTATTCAGTTAGCCTTACAGCAAGTCGTTGGGGCTTATGCGATTGCTATACTGGACAAATCGCATACAGATTGCTTGATTGCTGCACGCAAAGGTTCTCCGTTAGTAGTAGGGGTCGGTAAAGATGAGTATTTCATAGCTTCCGACGCTACGCCTATCGTAGAATACACCGACCAAGTTATTTATATTGAAGACGAAGAAGTGGTACAACTACAATTAGGCAAAGAGATAGACATCACAACTATCGGTAATGTACATAAAACCCCAGAAATTAAGCGTTTAGAACTATCACTTAGTCAATTAGAAAAAGGCGGTTATCCCCATTTCATGCTCAAAGAGATATATGAACAGCCACACACTTTATCCGACTCAATGCGAGGGCGTGTTAATGTGCTTCAAGACAATATTGCCCTGTCGGGATTTATCGATAATAAGGAACGCTTCCTAAATGCCAAGCGCATTATCATTACCGCTTGCGGCACAAGTTGGCATGCCGGTTTGATAGCCATGTACGCCATTGAAGAGTTTGCGCAAATACCCGTAGAAGTGGAATACTCGAGTGAGTTTCGTTACCGCAAACCTGTCATCAACAAGGATGATGTGATAATAGCTATCTCACAATCGGGTGAGACAGCAGACACATTGGCTGCTATCCAATTGGCAAGGGAAAAAGGTGCATTTATCTTTTCTATTTGCAATGTAGTAGGCGCCTCTATTCCTCGCGTCAGCGATAGTGGCTGCTACACACATGTGGGACCAGAGATAGGCGTCGCCAGTACTAAAGCCTTTACAGGTCAAGTAATGGCGCTAACCATGTTAGCCCTGTGTATTGGTCGCGAGAAAGGAACTATTTGTCAAGAACAATACTTGAACTTGGTTCACGAATTGGGCTGTATTCCCACTAAAATAGAACAAGTACTAAAGCAAGATAAGAATATTGCAGAGTTTGCCAAGACATTTACTTATGCCCAGAATTTCATTTATTTAGGGCGCGGATATAATTATCCTGTAGCCATGGAAGGTGCTCTCAAACTCAAAGAAATCAGTTATATCCACGCAGAAGGTTATCCTGCAGCAGAAATGAAACATGGACCCATTGCGCTCATATCGCAAGAAATGCCCGTGGTAGTAATAGCGCCACACAGTGGAACATACGAAAAGGTAATAAGCAATATTCAGGAAATAAAAGCACGCAAAGGCAAAGTGATTGCAGTAGTAAGCGAAGGCGATGAACAAGTACGACGCTTGGCGGATTATATCATTGAAGTGCCCACAACAGAAGAATGCCTCACTCCTCTGTTGACCGTCATTCCATTGCAATTACTCGCATATCATATTGCCGTCGTCAAAGGTTGCGATGTGGACCAACCGCGTAATTTAGCTAAATCGGTTACAGTAGAATAAAAAATACCCATACACTTGCATATATCAGAAAAAATCACTACCTTTGCGCCGAATTAATTAAATCGTCTGAGGAGGCACTACGATTGAGTATGAAAATAGTTTTTACAACCACACTACCCCATGAGGGATTTCAACGACTCGCTAACACACATGGAGTGCAGCTCGTTATGCCCGAAAAAGAACTATTAGACATTCCTTCTTTCATTCAATCTGACAACACCGACGCAGAGATATTAGTCGCTACCTTCGACTACACCGTTTCCAAAGAACTGATAGACAACATGCCGAACCTACAGCTCATCGCTAACTTCGGCGTGGGGTATAACAATATAGACCTTGACGCATGCCGTGCTCGCGGCATACGCGTAACCAATACACCCCAACCTGTCATCGAACCCACAGCCGAACTGGCGTTCGCACTCATGATAGACATAGCACGGCGAGTGAGTGAGTTCGATAGAAAAATAAGAGGCATCGGGCCGCAAACAGAACCACTACGCTTTGGAGTTATGCAGAACCTCAGCCACTCGCTATACGGCAAGACACTCGGTATCATCGGCATGGGACGCATAGGGTTAGCACTCGCACGCAGAGCACTCGCCAGCGGAATGAAGGTTATTTATCATAATAGGAAGCCTTATAGGACGGGCGAAGCCCTACAGGACGCTACGCTACAGAACGGCGACAAGCGCCTACAGGACGGGCAGAGCCCTACAGTGGAAAGTGCGCAGTATGTAGATTTTCAAACACTACTACAAGATAGCGATTTTGTCTCACTCAACCTACCCTACACCCCAGAGAGCCACCATATAATAGGCAAACCCGAATTAGGTATGATGAAGCGGTCAGCCTACCTCATCAACACCGCACGAGGCGCACACATAGACGAGAAAGCACTCATCGAAGCACTACAATCAGGTATCATCGCCGGCGCGGCACTCGATGTGTATGAGCACGAACCACACATAAACCCGGAGTTGCTCACACTCGATAATGTCGTACTTTCCCCACATACAGGTACTGGCACTTGGGAAGGACGCATCGCCATGTGCGAGAATGTAACAGATAACATACTCGCATTCATCCACAACGAAATAAACAAAATGAATATAGTATTATGAATATCGTAGATCGATTTTTGAAGTATGTCTCCTTTGAGACCACCAGTGACGAGAACACAGGCACTACCCCTTCTACACCGGGACAGATGACCCTCGCTAAATACATAGCAGAAGAGTTACAGCAGATAGGCATGCAAGATGTCACACTCGACCAAAACGGCTATATAATGGCCACCCTACCTGCTAATACAGAAGGTAAACCGACCATCGGATTTATCGCCCATATGGATACAGCACCCGACGCAAGCGGAAAAGATGTCAAGACTTCTATCGTCAAAGCCGAAGAACGCGACTTTATTGACGCACGCTACGCAGGACAAGAGGTCATCGTGACAGACAACACCACGCTACTCGGTGCTGACGACAAAGCCGGTATAGCAGAAATCGTTTCTGCCATGGAATACCTTATCGAGCACCCAGAGATAAAACATGGTGCAGTACGCGTAGGTTTCACCCCAGACGAAGAGATAGGCCAAGGAGCCGACCATTTCGATGTACAAGCCTTCGGCGCTGAATGGGCATACACCATGGACGGAGGTACGATAGGCGAACTCGAATATGAGAACTTCAACGCCGCCGGATGCAAAGTGCATATACACGGCATGAATGTACACCCTGGCGCTGCATACAACAAGATGAAAAACGCCATGACCATCGCAGCCGACTTCGTGCAACACATGCCTAAGAACGAAACACCCGAGACCACACAAGCATACGAAGGATTTTACCACCTCGTGGGCATGCAAGGAACCGTAGAAGAGACAACACTCACTTATATCATCCGTGACCACGATAGAACACTCTTTGAGCAACGAAAGCAGTTCATGCAACAACTCGCACAACAGTTCAACGCCACCTACGGAGAAGGAACAGTAGAGGTGGAACTCAAAGACCAATACTACAACATGCGTGAGAAAATCGAACCCGTCATGCATATCATCGAATTGGCACAACAAGCTATGCTCGCCGTGGGCGTCACACCGCGCGTCAAACCTATTCGTGGCGGTACAGACGGCGCACGCTTATCATTCGAAGGACTACCATGCCCGAACATCTTCGCCGGCGGAGAAAACTTCCACAGCCGCTATGAGTACCTGCCTATTCCATCGCTACAAAAAGCCATGGAGGTAATCCTCCAAATCGTGCGATTAGCGGTTTAGCGGTTAGGCGGTTAAGCGGTTAAGCGGTTAAGCGGTTACTACTCAATACTCAATACTAAATACTCAATACTACATACTACTATGTTAAAAACAACTCCATTCACAGATCTGCACATCGCATTGGGAGCCAAGATGGCAGAGTTCGCAGGCTATAACATGCCTATTCAGTATCCCACAGGTATCAACCAAGAGCATATGATCGTTCGAGAAGGCGTCGGCGTTTTCGATGTGAGCCATATGGGTGAGTTCTGGGTAAAAGGTGAGAATGCACTTGATTTCCTACAGTACATCACCACCAACGACCTCAGTACTATTCCCGCAGGAAAGGCACAATACACTTGCATGCCAAACGGAAAAGGTGGTATCGTCGATGACCTTATTATATATAAATACTCCACCACCAAATACCTACTCGTGGTAAATGCAGGCAATATAGCCAAAGACTGGGAATGGGTGAATAAGATTGCTTCCGAAGGTCAATGGGGCGATTTGAGTTTGGAGAACGCAAGCGACAAATACGGACAATTAGCCGTACAAGGACCTAAAGCCACCGAAATGCTGCAACTGCTCACCGACGCAGACCTCAAGTCTATCGACTACTACGCATTCCGCGAGTGGAGTTTCGCAGGAGTACCAGGTGTCATACTCTCCAATACAGGTTACACTGGAGCGGGAGGTTTTGAACTTTATTTCCCTGCAGACAAAGGTATGCAGATTTGGAACGCACTCTTCGAAGTGGGCGAACCATTTGGATTAGCTCCTATCGGTCTGGGCGCACGCGATTCGCTACGACTCGAAAAATGGTACTGCCTCTACGGGCACGACATAGATGATACCACTTCACCACTCGAAGCAGGATTAGGATGGATTACCAAATTAGACGCTAAAGATTTCATCGATAAAGAGTTCCTCAAACAACAAAAAGCCGAAGGAGTACAACGCAAACTCGTACACTTTGAATGTGTAGAACGCGCTATCCCACGCAATGGCTATGAGATATGCAACGAAGCAGGCGAAACCATCGGTAATGTTACTTCCGGTATCATGCTACCAAATACCAAAAAAGGTATTGGCATGGGATATGTACAAACACCATACGCAAAGAAAGGTAATACTATTTACATCAAAATACGCGAGAAACTGCAAGCAGCAGTAATCGTGTAAACAACATGACAAAGAATGTTGCATTAGTGTTGGGTTCCGGCGGAGCAAGAGGACTTGCACATATCGGAGCCATCGAAGCCCTTGAGCAACGCGGCTATACAATAACGAGTATAGCCGGTTGTTCGATGGGTTCACTCATCGCTGGCATGTACGCCGCAGGTCAACTGCAAAAAGCCAAAGAATGGTTTTTACAAGTAGATGAGGAGCTGATATGGCGAATGGCGGACATCAATATCTTTAGTGGCAATTCGCTTGTGAAAGGAGAGCGAATAATACAAGAACTGCAAAAGGTAGTGCCCGACCAAAACATAGAAAACCTGAATATCCCCTGCGCTATCGTGGCTGCGGACATGATCAATACCGAGGAAGTTATCTTCCGAACAGGAAGCCTATTCCAAGCCATTCGGGCCTCTATCAGCATACCACTATTCTTCCAACCCGTACAGATGGAGCAACGACTGCTCATCGACGGAGGAGTCCTGAACCCATTACCACTTAATATCGTCACACGAGCAAAAAACGACATACTGGTGGCAATGGACATCAGCGGACAAGATAGTATGCAACTCGAACCTACTCCTGAACGACTGAATTTAGAACAACGAATAGCTGAAATAGAAGCCAAAGGACTACTCATTCCACAAGGAATAGAAGACCACCTAATCGCTATCGAAGGTAAAATAAATGCCTTCAGAGAAGAAAAAGCCAAAGATTTGCAACGGAACATCAATTTCTTCAATCTCGTTGACCGAATGAACGATATGCAAATACAACAAAATACGAAACTCACACTGCAAATCACACCACCCGATGTGCATGCAGTGATGAAACAATACGCATACTCCACATTTGATTTCGACAAAGCAGAAGAGATTATTGCACAAGGACATACACTTATGAACCTTGCACTTGACCAATACGAACAACGATGAAAGATAGACGAGAATATATCATCCGCAAAGCGATGGAACTATACGCCCTCGAGGGATTTCATAATGTAACCATCACAGACCTACAAAATGAACTCGATATGGGGCGCGGAACACTCTACTATTATTTCAAAGACCAAGATGAACTATTCCGTACCTGTGTAGAAACATATATCATCGAACCAAAACAGAAAGTGCTCAATAGCGTTACTGAAGACACCTGCGTAGAAGAAATGATACAAGCTATGATGCAATACCTAAACCATCTCAAAGAGGCACTGATGACCTTTGAACACAAAACAATCAATACCGGTAATGTGAATAGCATTATGTTCACAGCCTACGGACGATTTCCTGCCCTACACCGCAAAGCACAACGACTCGCACTCAAAGAAGTAGAACTATGGAGAAAAGCTATTTATAATAGCCAACGAGCAGGAATAATCAAACGCGGAATTGATGTGGACCAAATAGCACTCATGTTCGCACATATCAAAAATAGTTACGATAGCGGTTTAGGCAGAGCGCAAATGAACTTCCAACTACTCGAAAAAACATACTACGCACTATATAATTTAATAAAAAAGGAATAAAACACTCATTTTTGAACGAGTGTTCAAGAAATAAGTTGTACCTTTGCGGTCGATTAAGTCAAAATCATAGCATATAATTGTAAACATAAATATATAAACATGGAAACAAAACATTACTTCTCTTACCTACAAGAGACAATGAAAGCAAAGTGGAACGACTTATCAATGACTGACTTAGACGGCAAATGTCAATACACTTATGCTGAAGTAGCAAATGAAATAGCTAAGTTGCATACCACTTGGAAAGAGTTAGGTATCAAGAAAGGAGATAAGATAGCACTTGCCGGTCGTAACTGCTCCAACTGGGGAATACTTTTCCTCGCCGTAGAAAGTTACGAGGCTGTAGTAGTTAGTATCCTACCTGATTTCACCGCAGATGGTATATATAGCTTAGTGGATCACTCGGAGGCTACCCTGCTCTATGTAGGACCAAATGTGATGAGGAAAATTGACGCTACACAAATGAAGGGACTCAAAGCAACCATCTTCATGGATGATTACACCATCATTTATGCAGACGAAGAGACCCAAAAGAAATACGACAAATGCGAGGCTATCTTCAATGAGAAATACCCTAATGGCATTACTATTGAGGATGTACAATACCCTACCAACAACTTGGACGAATTGGCAATCATCAACTACACCAGCGGTTCAACAGGCAACCCTAAAGGCGTAATGATTACCCATCGAAACCTGAGCGGAAATATTGAATTTGCAGTAAACCGTATTCCTCATAAGACAGGCGATAGAGTTGTTTCTATGCTTCCTGTGGCACATATGTTCGGTTTGATGTTCGAATTCTTATACCAAGTATGCGACGGAGCACATGTGAATTTCCTCACACAAGCCCCTACTCCTACGGTGCTCATGAGAGCATTCGCACAGGTTAAACCATTCATGATTCTCACCGTACCTTTGGTAATCGAGAAAGTAGTGAAGAAAGGTGTATTGCCTAAAATCAGCTCTCCATTGATGAAAATATTATGGAAAACGCCAGGTATCAAGAATGTTGTTCGCAATAAAGTGAAAGCAGCACTCCTTAAGACCTTCGGTGGCGAACTCCGTTTCCTCATCATCGGTGGCGCAGCACTCAACGGCGAAGTGGAACAAGTGTTACACGATATTAAATTCCCATATTGCGTAGGCTACGGAATGACCGAATGTGCTCCACTCATCAGCTATGAAGACTGGTATAAGTATAAATTCCATAGCTGCGGTAAAGACCTTCCACAATGCCGCGTACGCATTGACTCTGAAGACCCATACAGCAAAGACGGCGAGATACAAGTAAAAGGTATCAATGTGATGGTTGGTTACTACAAGAACGAAGAAGCAACCAAAGCAGTCTTTACAGAAGACGGATGGATGCGCACAGGAGACCTCGGTATCTTAGATAAAGAAGGAAATATATACATCCACGGACGCTCAAAGAATATGATCCTCGGTCCTTCAGGACAAAATATCTACCCAGAGGAAATTGAAGATAAAATCAATTCTATGCCAGGTGTGGTAGAGTCTATCGTTGTAGATAGAGACCATAAACTCGTAGCACTCATCTTCCCTGAGAACCCAAGTGATAGCAATGTAGTAGCTATGATGGAGCAACACCGTATTACACTCAATAAACAACTACCACAATACAGCCAAATTGCCAGTGTAGAGGTTGTACCACAAGAGTTTGAGAAGACTCCAAAGAAATCTATCAAACGCTTCTTATATAGTTAAATAAAAGAACACATATATGGCAAAACACTATTTACAATGCCTAACAGAAGTCATGCAGCGCCAATGGAACGACGCTGCATTGACTGATTATGGGGAGAACCACGAATATACCTTTGAGCAACTCGCCACCGAGATGCTTAAATTGCATATATTATTCGAGCGATTAGGCATCAAAAAAGGCGACAAGATAGCACTTGCCGGTCGTAACTGTGCTAACTGGGCAGTCGCTTACCTCGCTATCACAGCATACGAAGGAGTGGTAGTAAGTATCTTGCAAGATTTCACAGCAGAGAACATAGCATACCTATTGGACCACTCTGACGCGGATATGTTATTCGTTGGACCTTATGTCTGGAAAGAACTCAAAGAACAAACATTACCAGAACGGCTCAAAGCAGTCATCTCACTTGAGGATTTCTCAACGATAAGCTGCAAAGAAGGAATTAGCGTTCCTACTCAAAATGAGCTTGAGAGTGAACTGAAAAAGCAATACCCCAACGGATTACAAGCAGATGATGTGAATTTTAATGCGGATTTAGAAGCACTTTCTATCATCAACTACACCAGCGGTTCAACAGGTAACCCTAAAGGCGTAATGCTCAATGGTCGCTCTATCAGTAATAATATTATTGAAGTAGCATTCAAAGTATTACCCGTAGAGCCCGGACAACGATTGGTATCTATGTTGCCGCTCGCACATATGTTTGGACAAGTGGCTGAACTACTCTATCCGCTATGCGCAGGAACACATGTCTATTTTCTCACCAAATCACCTACACCAAGCATATTGCTAAAAGCAATGAAGGAAGTGAAACCATACTTGGTGGTGACAGTACCTTTGGTAATTGAGAAAATATACAAGAAAAGTATTGACCCAACCATCAGCAAATGGGCTATTCGTACTTTCTGGCATATGCCTCTCATCGGTAATCTTATCAGGAACCGCGTGCGCTCAGCACTCACCAGCGCTTTCGGTGGACAACTGCGTTATTTTATCTGCGGCGGTGCTGCGATGAACCCAGTAGTGGAGAAATGCCTCATGGACATCCATTTCCCTCTCTCTATCGGATACGGAATGACGGAAACAGGTCCACTCATTGGCGGTAACCCTCCTAAATACTTCAAAAGACGCTCGTGTGGTGTGCCTGTAGCCAATATGCAGGTCAAAATAGATAACCCAAGAGAAGACGGAATAGGTGAGATACTCGTCAAAGGCGCTAATGTGATGTTAGGGTACTATAAGAACGAAGAAGCAACCAAAGCAGCCTTTACCGAAGATGGTTGGATGCGCACGGGAGACCTCGGATACTTGGATAAGAAACAAAACATATTCATCAAAGGACGCTCCAAAACAATGATTTTAGGTGCGTCTGGACAGAATATATATCCAGAGGAAATCGAAGACCAACTCAATAACCAAGAAGCAGTTGGCGAGTCCTTGGTGATAGAACGCGAAGGAAAACTCATCGCACTTGTATTCCCAGATGAGACACTGACGAAAAAGATGACCTTTGAAGATATTGAGCGTATAATGAAAGCCAACTTGGAAAAACTCAATAACCTCATTCCATCTTATAGTAAAGTATCGAATATCGAAGTTCAAGATAAGCCGTTTGAGAAAACACCTAAAAAGTCCATCAAACGATTCCTATACAAGTGATTATTTCGGAGGCCCTATGCGGTCTCCGAAACTATTTATACACCATGCCTGAGTTTTTATTACATTATATATGGGAATACCGCCTATGGGCTGGTTATCCACAATTTACGACAGATGGTCAAGCCATCGAAATCCTCTATGTAGGTGAGCATAATCAGCATGCAGGACCGGATTATAGTCATGCTCATATTCGCATCGGAGAGCGCGAATGGGTTGGGAATATCGAAATTCACACATCTTCGAGCGATTGGTACCGCCACAAACATCACCTTGACAAAGCATACGATAACATTATTTTGCATGTAGTACGCAAAGCGGATAAGGTGATTTATAACACCAAAGGCGAACTTATTCCACAGTGTGAATTAGCATACCCTAATGAGCAAGATTACCTCACCCAACTCTTCCAACAAGCCCAACAGATGGACAGCGCTTCCAATCGTATAGGTTGCGCACAACAGCTCATCAAAGACCCACACATTCTCACAGAAGGATGGAGACGCACATTGCTACGCAAGCGCTTAGATTGCAAACGCGCGTCCATTGAGCGATTATTGGAAATAACAAACGGCAGTTGGGAACATGCACTATACATATCACTCGCACGGAACTTCGGTTTCCACACCAATAGTGTACCCTTTGAGCAATTAGCTATCAATACCCCACTCTCCTATCTCCAAAAACACCGTAATAGTTTATTCCAACTCACAGCAATCCTATTAGGGCAAGCAGGTTTCTTAGAATCCGACACAGACGAGACGCTGACCGAATGGCGAAAGGAATACCAATTTTTCCGCTCTAAATTCAATCTCACACCATTAGATAGCAGCATATGGAAACACGCTCGCATGCGACCACAAAATAGCCCGAAAGTGCGTATTATGCAGTTCGCCCAACTGCTCTATCAATCGGAGTTTCTACTTAGCAAGATATTAGACGCAAAAGACTTAAACGAACTCATTTCGCTTATTGAACTGCGCCCTATAGCGGATAATACCACCCCCACCTATCCATTAGGACAAAATAGCATTGATATATTGCTCATCAATACTCTCATTCCTTATAAATACGCATATGCGTTACGACGCCATAAGGAAAACGATGCACAGCATGCCATTGAACTCATGGAACTTATAAAAGCAGAAGACAATACTATTATCCGCCAATGGCGCACTTTGGGGCAACAAGTAAATACGGCAGCAGATAGCCAAGCGCTCATACATTTATATCAACATTATTGCCAACACCACGAATGTATAAATTGTGAAGTGGGTTACAAAGTATTCGAAGAAAAGCAATTAAAGTTATTTTAGCCATTTTTTCAAAAAAAACACATCATTATTGACGCATTACTTGCACATGTGCAAAAAAAACACTACCTTTGCAGCGTTAAATCAATTTACTAACTATTTTAATTATATTCTTATGAAAGATTTGAAAGGAACAAAGACCGAGAAAAACCTCATGGAGGCTTTTGCTGGTGAGTCAATGGCACGCAACAAGTACACCTATTTTGCTTCTAAAGCAAAAAAAGATGGATTTGTACAGATTGCTAAGATATTTGAAGAGACAGCTAACAACGAGAAAGAGCACGCTAAGATTTGGTTCAAATACCTCCACGGAGGTAGCCTTTCTGACACAGCCGCTAATCTTTTAGCCGCTGCAGAGGGCGAGAACCAAGAGTGGACAGATATGTATGCTCGCATGGCTGCCGAAGCACGCGAAGAGGGTTTCCTCGAAATCGCTGCCAAGTTTGAGATGGTAGGTGCTATTGAAAAGCACCACGAAGAGCGTTATCGCAAGCTATTGAAGAATGTAGAAGACCAAGTTGTTTTCTCTAAAGAAGGCGACGCTATTTGGCAATGCTCTAACTGCGGTCATATCGTAGTGGGCAAAAAAGCTCCACTTGAGTGCCCAGTTTGCAATCACCCACAGAGCTATTTCGAATTATTAGCAAAAAACTATTAATTCATTAATAGAAATATACAAATAAGGTCGGCGATTGCCGGCCTTATTTATTTGTAAATGCTTATAAATCACCTCGTATGCTTTATCGAATGAATGCGAGCGCTTGTCTTGGTTCGGCTACAGGTTTCTCATTCGTCACAGTACTCAGTCCTTTTAGCATCCACGCCATATTTCTGGCTAAAGTACGCATCGTCTGCATTCCCTCGCAATCCTGCGCTGTTTCCCCTTCAACACGACCATACGCTATATTCCAATACTGTGAAGTAACGATAGGCATATTTAACATCTGCATAGGCATTTGAAGCGTTTGGAAAGCCGCAGTAGCTCCACCTCTACGGCAGACAGTGACAGCCGCCGCAGGTTTATATTGCACCGCCGCACTATTGCAGTAAAAAGCACGCTGCATTAAGCATAGCAATGAACCATTAGGCTGACCATAATAAACAGGCGAAGCAAACACAAAACCATCCGAAGTGGCAAACTTATCCACTATACTATTGCATATATCATCGTCATATACACAGCGAGATAAGCCCTTTGCACTGCATTGACCACAAGCAATACAACCACGAATAGGCTTATTACCTATCCATATAATCTCTGACTCTACTCCCTCTTGCTTCAAGCAATTAGCAATTTCAGTAAGAGCAGTAAAGGTATTTCCCTCCTTGCGAGGACTACCATTGATCAAAAGTACTTTCTTTGGAGAAACTCCGCTAACTATATTTTTCTGCATAGCCGTATATTTTTGTGTGCAAAGGTAGTGATTTTTTAGCATATACACAATAGAATTGCATATTCTTTTATGTTGCAAAACATATATTTTAGCATTTGGCATAGAAAATATCAATAGATATTTGCATAATTCAGAAAAAAAGTGTACCTTTGTGCCCGAATTATGCACACTATACATTCTGTTGCATACGAACGAAAAAGACAAATCATTAATTATAAATAACAAACACTTACACATGGAAAAGAAAAAAAGAGTTTATACCTTTGGTAACGGTAAAGCCGAAGGTAATGCCCAAATGCGTGAGTTATTGGGTGGTAAGGGTGCAAACCTTGCTGAAATGAACTTGGTGGGTGTACCAGTACCTCCAGGATTTACTATCACCACTGATGTATGTACAGAGTACTATCAGGTAGGACAAGAGAAGATTGTTGAAGCACTGAACGAAGAAGTAACTGCTGCAGTTGCTCATGTTGAGAGCCTTATGAATAATAAGTTTGGTGATCCAAAGAACCCACTCTTGTTATCCGTTCGCTCAGGTGCGCGCGCATCTATGCCAGGTATGATGGATACCATCCTCAACCTCGGTTTGAATGACGAAGTAGCAGAAGGATTGGCTGCTAAAACCAATAACCCTCACTTCGTTTATGATAGTTATCGTCGCTTCGTACAGATGTACGGCGATGTTGTGCTCGGTATGAAGCCAGTTAACAAAACTGACATCGACCCATTCGAGGCTATCATTGAGGAAGTAAAAGAAATCCGTGGTATCAAGTTAGATAAAGACTTGAATGTAGATGAGTTGAAATTACTCGTTGCACGCTTCAAAACTGCTATCAAAGAGCAAACAGGCAAGGATTTCCCTGCTAACCCAGTTGAGCAGTTATGGGGCGCTATCTGCGCTGTATTCCGCTCTTGGATGAACGAGCGTGCTATCCTTTACCGTAAGATGGAAGGAATTCCAGATGAATGGGGAACAGCTGTTACCGTTCAGTCTATGGTATTCGGTAACATGGGCGAGACTTCTGCTACCGGTGTATGCTTCAGCCGTGACGCAGCTACAGGTGAAAACCTATTCAATGGTGAGTATCTTGTAAATGCACAAGGTGAGGATGTGGTAGCTGGTATCCGTACTCCACAGCAAATCACTATCGAAGGTAGCCGTCGTTGGGCAGCACTGCAAGGTATCAGTGAAGAGGAGCGCGCAAGCAAATATCCATCTATGGAAGAAGCAATGCCAGCACTCTATGCTGAGTTGAATGCTATTCAGCAGAAACTTGAAGACCACTACCGCGATATGCAAGATATGGAGTTCACCGTACAAGAAGGCAAACTTTGGTTCTTGCAAACCCGTAACGGTAAGCGTACAGGTACCGCAATGGTGAAGATTGCTATGGACCTCGTTCACGAAGGTGTTATCACAGAGCAAGAAGCTATCATGCGCTGCGAGCCACAGAAATTGGACGAACTACTCCACCCTGTATTCGATAAAGACGCATTAAAGAAAGCAAAAGTGATTACCCAAGGTTTGCCAGCCAGCCCTGGCGCTGCGTGCGGACAAATCGTATTCCATGCTGACGATGCACAAGAGTGGCATGAGAACGGACACAAAGTAATCATGGTTCGTATTGAGACCAGTCCTGAAGACCTCGCAGGTATGTCTGCTGCTGAAGGTATCCTCACCGCTCGTGGTGGTATGACCAGCCACGCTGCCGTTGTAGCTCGTGGTATGGGTAAATGCTGCGTATCTGGCGCAGGAGCTATCCAAGTGGACTACAAAGCAAAAACTGTTACCATCGAGGGCGTTACCTATAACGAAGGTGATTACATCTCTCTCAATGGTTCTACAGGTCAAGTATATGCAGGCGAGATCCCAACTAAGGCTGCTGAACTCAGCGGTGACTTCAAGGAACTCATGGACCTCTGCGATAAATACACACACCTCCAAGTACGCACTAACGCTGACACTCCACACGATGCACGCGTAGCACGCCAATTCGGCGCTAAGGGTATCGGTTTAACCCGTACAGAGCACATGTTCTTCGAGCATAAGAAGATTATCGCTATGCGCGAGATGATCTTATCTAAGACAGCAGAAGGACGCGAGAAAGCATTGGCTAAGTTGTTACCATACCAAAAGGCTGACTTCAAGGGTATTCTTGAGGCAATGGATGGATGCCCAGTAAACATCCGTCTCCTTGACCCACCTTTGCACGAGTTCGTACCACATGATTTAGCAGGTCAAGAGATTATGGCTAAAGAGATGGGCGTAAGCGTGAAGGAAATCCAAACACGCGTAGCTCAATTAGCAGAGAACAACCCTATGTTGGGTCACCGTGGTTGCCGTTTGGGTATCACCTTCCCAGAGATCACCGCTATGCAAACACGCGCTATCCTCAGCGCAGCATGCGAACTCAAGCAAGAGGGCAAGAACCCAATGCCAGAAATCATGGTACCACTCATCGGTATCTTATATGAGTTGAAGCAACAAAAGGAAATCATCCAAAGCGTAGCAAAAGAAGTGTTTGCTGAGTATGGCATTGAGGTAGAGTACGAAGTAGGTACTATGATTGAGATTCCTCGCGCTGCTCTCACAGCAGATCGCATCGCTACAGAGGCTCAATACTTCAGCTTCGGTACCAACGACTTGACACAGATGACCTTCGGTTACAGCCGTGACGACATCGCTTCATTCTTACCTGCTTACTTAGAGAAGAAGATCTTAAGCGTTGACCCATTCCAAGTATTAGATCAGAATGGTGTTGGTCAGCTCATTAAGATGGCAGTAGAGAAAGGCCGTGCCGTTCGTCCAGGATTACGCACAGGTATCTGCGGTGAGCACGGAGGCGAACCAAGTTCTGTTAAGTTCTGCGCTCGTGTAGGTATGAACTACGCTTCTTGTTCTCCATTCCGAGTGCCAATCGCTCGCCTCGCCGCTGCTCAAGCAGCCGTTGAGGATGAGAAGTAAGAAATAAACACAACGCACTCTCAATCGGGAGTGCGTTGTTTGTTTTATACCATATTTTATGAATAAACAATTTGCATTAGTGACGGGTGCGTCCTCGGGTATGGGGCTCGAGTTCGCCAAGCAGTTAGCACAACGAGGATATAACTTACTCATTGTCAGCAATGAGGAAGCTATTCATCGTGTTGCCAAAGAGATACAAGACACCTATCAATCCCCCCACACTACAGACAACTGTTCCGCAATTACAGTCCTCCCATTAGTGATGGACTTAGGGCGCCAAGAGTCCGCGCGCGAACTATATGAATATACGCGTGCGCACGAGATAGAGATAGAAGTATTAGTCAATAACGCGGGCGTCTATCACGACCGCGACATTTTAGACGATAGCGAGGCATTCACTTCGCTCATTCTCAATCTGCACATGCACACTCCAGCTATGCTCTGTTACCTCTTTGGGCAGGACATGCGCGAGCGTCGTAAAGGATACATACTCAATGTATGCTCTGTGACTAATAAAATAGCCGTGCAGCGGCTTGGGACATATGGCAGCACCAAAGCATTCCTCAATAATTTCACGCGCTCGCTGCATATCGAGCTAAAGCCCTATGGCGTGCATGTAACCAATGTAAGTCCGGGCGCAGTGGATACAGGCTTGTATAACATTCATCCTGCCCTCACCCAAATAGGCAAATGCTTGGGTATCATCGCTACACCGCGCATGCTTGTCAGACGCGGCCTGCGCGCACTCTTCTTAGGGTGCAGCAAAGTGACAATACCAACTATCTTCTGGCTGTTATTAACAACCATCATCCTTTTTATCCCTACCTGCCTACTCCGCCTCATTAGGCGTTTGAGGTTGTTCTAAGCCTGCAGAACGAACTATGTTCATTCATATCGATTGTAATAATTTCTTTGTTAGTTGCGAATTGGTTTCCCGACCCGATTTGCAAGGCACGCCTGTTGTGGTAGCCAATGACAACGAGGCGGGCGGCGGTATTATTCTTGCGCTCAACAAGGAAGCAAAAGCAATCGGATTGAAGCGTGGTAACCCACTCTTTCAAGTACGAGAAATCATTGATAAGCAGCATGTTACGATTATCAATGTTCACCACTCTCTATATCATCAGATTTCCAACCAAATTATGGAGGTTGTTCACCGAAGCGAGATGGTTTTGGACTTTGTGCAGTATAGTGTGGATGAGTTTTTTGGTACCATGCCTGACGATAATCCAGAGCGCCTGCGTGCTTATTTGCAGCAAGTGAAAGACCTCATTATGCGCGAGACATCTATTCCTGTCAGTTGCGGCGCAGGTCAGTCCTATACTTTAGCCAAGACAGCTACCCATTTTGCCAAACGCTATAGCGGTTACGATGGTATTTGTATCATGCCGATGGAGAAGCGCCAAAGGGCTTTAGAACTGCTTGCTGCCAATGATGTATGGGGATTAGGTAGGCGCAGCAAACCGCTTTTGGAGCAGTTACATATCTCCACTGCGTGGCAGTTCGCGCAGCAAGACAAAGAGACCATCCAACGCCTCTTTGGTGTACGAGGTGTGCGCACCTGGATGGAACTCAATGGTACGCCTGCTATCGTCTTAGAAGGACACGAAAAGCAGAAAAGTATCATGCACAGCCGTACCTTCGTGCATATGCTATCCGAACGAGTGGACTTAGAGCGGGAGATAAGCAATTTCGTTATGTCTGCCGCTACCAAACTGCGGGCACAAAAACAGTTGTGTCAATCGGTACATATTTTTCTCGCTACCAATAGGCACCGCGAAGACTTACCGCAGTACCGGAACGACGCTACTATACGCCTTACACACCCGACAGACGATACTTCTTTATTAATACGCACAGCCATTAAAGCACTGAAAGAGACCTACAAAAAGGGGTATCAGTACAAGCAAGCAGGAGTTATCTTGGAGCAATTAGTCAATAACGATTCCATTCAGATGGACCTTTTCACCGCCGATGACTTAACTAAGAAGAAACGCCTCATGGCTGCTATTGATGACATCAATCGTAAGTTCGGTGCTAACCAGATTCATTTTGCCATTCAAGGGCGGAGAGACACCACAGGCGATGGAACCATGGAACGAGGAGATGACGAACCGGCTGGATTTATGAGAGCACACAAAATCAAATGAAGCCCACTATTGCATACATACAAGAGCGATTTGATCAGTATAACGACCGCTATTTTGGCGGTCAGTTACCACCTGTCCCTATCCGCCTGAGCCATGCCAAAGGTTTCTTGGGTAAACTAACCTACACACGCAAACCTACCTCTTCCCTATCCAATTGGCTTTTCGGGACCAATAAAAAGAAATACCTAAACGCCAACTTCACCCTTCGTATCAATGTGCGAATTGACCTGCCAGAAGAAGTGATTGAAGACACTATTTTGCACGAGATGATTCACTATTATATCGCTGTCAATCAGTGGAAAGACACGAGTGCGCATGGTCAACTCTTCCGCCAAGAAATGGCGCGTATCAACCAAGCCGGCAATCGGCACATATCCATTACGCATCGCCTAACTGAACAAGAAAAACTACAATCTGTCGTTCAAAAAGAACGCTATTTCGCGCTCATCACTTTTACGGATGGCAAGCTGGGTATCAAGGTCGTTCCGCAAGCACATATCGCGCGATGGAATAAGTTGGCTTTGTATCGTTTTACTGCGCGCTTTATGCCCGCAGAGAATGTCATTCAATCTATCGAGTGGTATAAGAGTTCCGACCCATTCTTCGGTCGCTTTCCGTCCTCTACCGCCTTGCGTATCAGTATTATCAAAGACCCACATTCTCTCCCCCTACACAATGCGCAAAGGATAGATTAATCATCACAAAAATAAAGAATCCATTCTTTTTAGACGATATTTTTCGTTATTTACTTGCGTATGTGCAATTTTTGTTGTACCTTTGCAGCGCTATTCCAAAAAAAAACAGTAATATTTGGAGTACAACTCCAGAAATTACACACTTTTTAAGATATAAAGAAACTAAGATATAACATTTAACTCTTTGAAAATCATGTATAATCGCCTTATTTCATTTGAGAACTTAGAAGAGGACAGTGTTTTTCTGTTCGGTGCTCGCCAAACAGGTAAATCGACACTACTGCAAATGCGTTATCCTGATGCTATCTACTATGATTTGTTAGAGCGTAACACATTTGAGCGTCTGCAGCGTAACCCAGCATTGTTGGAGCAAGAATTATCAGTATTATCCAACGACACATTGGTAATCATCGATGAATTACCATTAATGCCTATATTGTTGGATCAAGTCCATCGGTTGATTGTACGCAAGAATATGCGTTTTATTCTCACTGGTAGTAGTGCACGCAAACTCAAACGCCAAGGTGTAAATACACTAGGCGGGCGTGCTATGGTACGGACATTATATCCTTTGGTGAGCGCTGAGATTCCTGATTTTGAGTTAGATAGAGCTATTAATCAAGGACTCTTACCTCGTCATTATATGGCAAAGCCCGCTATTGCACGCGAGCGTCTAAAAGCATACATATCGGTATATTTAAAAGAAGAAATCAAGGCAGAGTCTATGGTGCGTAGCCTGCAAACATTCAATCGTTTCTTGGAAGTGGCAGCTTTGACTAATGGTGAGATGGTTAATTACTCGAATATCGCAAATGATTGTGGTATAGATAGTAAGACAGTGAAAGAATATTTTGCGATATTAGAAGAAACTCATATAGGTTATATGGTTCCTGCGTATCAGAAAGTGGTAAAACGCAAGTTGCGTCAGTCACCACGATTTTATTATTTTGATGTAGCTATTCCTAATTATCTTCTTTCACGCCACAACTTACAACAAGGTTCTGCGGATTATGGGCATGCCTTCGAGCACTTGCTTATGCAGGAATTAATTGCTTATATGGGTTATCATCAATATGAGAACCAACTGAGCTATTGGCACACATATCAAGATCAAGAAGTGGATGCTATATTAGGTGATGCTAAAGTTGCGATTGAGTTTAAGTCCACTACTGAAGTACAAAAACGGCATCTCTCTGGTTTGAAGGCATTCAAAGATGAACATACAAATACACGCTTGATAGTAGTATCGTTGGATGAGAAGCGTCGTGTATTAGGAGATGTTGAGGTTATTCCTGCCGTAGAGTTTTTACAAGACTTGTGGGCGGACAAGATTTATACATGCGATTAATAGTTTAAAATACTAATGTAATTTCCTAAAACAAATGCCATTTGTGCCAAATTCGCATAAATGGCATTTTTTTGCTAAAAATCTTGCACAATTGATTAATTTGTTGTACCTTTGCAGCGCAAACTCACGCTGGGATGTCTGCGTGGACAAATCAGGGTGAGGGAGCAGACATATTGATTGGCGTTTACTAACGCTTGTTTTTGACTCATTGGAACCTGAGAAATTTCAAATTATAGTCTTCGAAAACAAGTAAGTAGTAGATGCCCATGGGGTGTATTATACACTTGCATGTTCTGAACGAACATGTATGTGCACATATATACACAGCGTGGGTTTCTGCATTGCTTATTCGAGACTAAAGGTTTTCTCAGGACCTCAATGAGCGGATAAGCAATAGAAAGAAATCCGCGTTTTTTGTATATGTTTTTGTGTATTCTTATGGATGGTATTTACATATGGTTTTCTCAGGGACCCAAGGCATGCTCCATAAGAATATACAAAAGGACCAACAAGAACCATACATATATCAGAAAAATACACTACCTTTGCAGCGAAAAATTGAATAACACTATTTATATATTAATAAGGAGAAAGCCGAAAATCCACAAGAGAGTAGGCATCTATCTAAATTCATTATAAAATGGAAACAAAAAAAATTCGTATTAAACAAAAGAAGCAGTTAGTCACTACGAAAAAAATAAAACAAAAAGGGCAGTTATCTTGTGTTGAGAAGAAAGTGCAATCAATAACAACTATTTTGCAATTAGCAATAGAGACTAAAGGAAAGTGTTATATGCTGTCCTTTAATACTCCAGATGGACGAACTTGTAAAATTAACGATATTATTGCTGAATTAGTAAAATATGGTTATTTATCTGCAATGGAGCCTGTGTTAAAGAATTCAATTTTATTTATATCAGCATATAATTTATGCCCGTTAAATAAGTTTATCAACAAAACATTCCCAAATTTAAAATTTGTTTTAGTTCGTTTGAATCGTTCTTCTTACCCCGCGTTAAAATATTGTTATTAACTAAATATAAAATTATGAAAAAGAAAATTTTTACTGCCTTCCTTGCGCTGGTAGCCAGCGTGAGTGCAAGTTACGCCTCTGACAAGCAAGTAGACGGCATTTGGTATGATTTTAGCGGGTACGACCATACCGCTACCGTCACTTACCGTGGAAGTTATTATGACAGTTATCATGCGTATTCTGGGTCTGTAGTCATTCCTTCTTCAGTTACCTATAATGGAACTACCTATCGCGTGACAAGTATTGGATGGTATGCTTTCGAAGGTTGCTATTCTTTAACCTCTATCACTATCCCTAATAGCGTGACAAGTATTGGAGATTATGCTTTCTCTGATTGCTCTTCTTTGACCTCTGTCACTATCAATTCAGACGCAATCGTAAACAAAGCATATACTTCTTCTGATAATCTATCCGATATATTTGGCTCACAAGTAACTAAATATATTATTGGCGATAATGTAAAAGGCATTGGAGAATATGCTTTCTATGGTTGCTCTAAATTAACCTCTGTGACTATTGGTGATGGCGTGACAAGCATTGGAAATTATGCTTTCAAAGGATGCTCTTCTTTGACCTCTCCTGTATATAATGCACATTGTTTTGCTTATATGCCTTCTTCTTATTCCGGCGCATATACAATACCTAAAGGTATTAAGCAAATCGCTGGTAGTGCTTTCTCTGGTTGCAAATCTTTAACCTCTGTCACTATCCCTTACAGCGTGAAAAGTATTGGAGACTATGCTTTCTATGATTGCTCTTCTGTAACCTCTGTGACTATTGGTGATGGCGTGAAAAGTATTGGAGATTATGCTTTCTATGATTGCTCTTCTTTAACATCTGTCACTATTCCTAATAGCGTGACATGGATTGGAAAGGAGGCTTTCTGTGAATGCTCTTCTTTAACATCTGTGACTATCAATTCAGACGCTATCGTAAACAAAGAATATACTGATTCTTCTAATCTATCCAATATATTTGGCTCACAAGTAACTAAATATATTATTGGCGATAATGTAAAAGGCATTGGAGATTATGCTTTCTATGACTGCCAATCTTTAACCTCTGTAACTATCCCTAACAGCGTGACAAGTATTGGAGATTATACTTTCTTAGGTTGCGATTCTTTAACCTCTGTACACACAACAGATCTTGCTGCTTGGTGTAAAATCAGTTTCGGTAGTGCTAATGCTAATCCTCTATGTTACGCCCATAATCTATATCTAAATGGTGAATTAGTGAAAGATTTAGTTATCCCTAATAGCGTGACCAGTATTGGAGGTTATGCTTTCTATGGTTGCTCTTTTTTAACATCTGTCACTATTCCTAATAGCGTGACAAGTATTGGAGATTATACTTTCTTAGGTTGCGATTCTTTAACCTCTGTGACGATTCCCAACAGCGTCACCAGCATTGGAGGTAGTGCTTTCGCTGGTTGCAGCGGTATGACCTCTGTGACTATCCCTAATAGCGTGACAAGCATTGGAGAGTATACTTTCTCAGGTTGCTATTCTTTAACCTCTATCACCATTCCTAATAGCGTAACAAGTATTGGAGATAAGGCTTTCTCTAATTGCATTTCTTTAACCTCTGTCACTATCGGTAATAGCGTGACAAGTATTGGAGAAGAGGCTTTCTACTGGTGCACATCTTTAACCTCTGTCACTATCCCTAATAGTGTGACAAGTATTGGATATTTTGCTTTCCAATACTGCTCTTCTTTAACTTCTGTGACTATTGGTAAGAGCGTGACAAGTATTGGATATGAGGCTTTCTATGATTGCTCTTCTTTGATCTCTATCACATGCAAGGCAACGACTCCTCCTGCTGTTGGTCAATATGCTTTTTTTCGCGTCTCAAAATCAATTCCTGTACATGTGCCATGTGGATGTGTAGAGGCGTACAAAGCTGCATATGGTTGGAAAGATTTTACCAACATTCAAGGACCATTGGCAGAATATTCGATAACGGTAGGTGTGAATGCTACCCAAATGGGTACTGCCAAAGTGGATATAAATAATGCTTGTGGTACTCAAATATCAGCTAAACCAAACATTGGTTATCATTTTGTACAATGGAGCGATGGTGTAGTGAACAACCCACGCAGTATTGTACTAACGCAAGATACGGTATTGATTGCAGAGTTTGCAGAAATACCATCATATGTAGTGGAGGTTATCTATAATACAGACCATGGAACTGTGAATGGTCAAGGTACATATAAAGAAGATGAAGAAGTAACACTTACTGCTACTGCTAATGATGGATACAAATTCCATAAATGGAGTAATGGGGTAACTGATAATCCATATACATTTATAGTAAAGTCTGATGTTACTCTTGAAGCTAAATTTACTTCAACCGAAGGAATCGCAGATGTATTAAGTAGCGAAGTACATACTACTAAATTTATTCGTGACGGTCAGGTTCTCATCCTCCGCAATGGTAAGACCTACACCATGCAAGGACAAGAAGTGAAATAACCGCGCACTCTGTCTAACCGTTTAGTCGTTTTAATCCCCACCGCCACCCATCATGAGTGGCGGTGGTTTTTTGATGTCGCTATCGTCCCGTATGTGTGCCGTATGTCTCTCGTATGTCTCATTCCGCTTAGCATGCTCCACCGTTCGCATCTCATTCGCATCCTGAACATCACAATAGGGTGCATGCAGAATACATGCAGGGTTTTTCAGTCCATTCACGGTAGCACTACGATAGCATAACGGGACCATGTAATAAGATGACTATAAGATGAGGTAAAGAAACCTCAAGTAGCAGTGGCGCGAGAGTGGCGCGAGAGTGGCTGATTGATTACCTCATATACAAAAAACACCCACGCGCTTGCGTATGTCAAAAAAAAGTTGTAAATTTGCACCCGATTTTGTATTTATACAAATACACCATACATAGTACACAATAAAAATACAATATAATGGAACTTTCAGAACAAGAATTAGTACGCAGACAAAGTCTGCAAACAATGCGAGACCTTGGTATCAACCCATACCCAGCAGATGAGTATGTAGTTACCGGTTATTCCACGGATGTCAAAGCACAGTTCGTAGATGAACCACTGCCAGAGGGAAGCGAGAAAATAGCAGGCGAATGGCACAGCGGTGAACCAATCCGTATCGCCGGACGACTCATGTCACGCCGTATCATGGGTAAGGCATCCTTCATCGAGATACAAGACTCCAAAGGACGCATACAAGTATATGTCAGCCGTGACGACATCCAAACACCTACACCAGAAGGAGAACAACCTACCACCGTAGAGCAACAGATGTACAATGTTGTATTCAAAAAACTGCTTGACATCGGTGACTTCATCGGTATTGAGGGATTTGTCTTCCGCACACAAATGGGCGAAATAAGCGTACACGCAAAGCAACTGACCGTGCTCGCTAAATCACTCAAACCACTACCTATCGTTAAATACAAAGACGGCGTAGCATACGACGGCTTCCACGACCCAGAGCAGCGTTACCGCCAGCGTTATGTAGATCTCGTAGTGAACGAAGGTGTAAAAGACACTTTCCTTAAGCGCGCTACAATCCTACGCACTATGCGCCAAGTGTTTGACGAAGCGGGTTATACAGAAGTAGAAACACCTATTCTGCAACAAATAGCCGGCGGAGCAAGCGCAAGACCATTCATCACACACCACAACACACTCGATGTGGATATGTACCTCCGTATCGCTACAGAGTTATATCTCAAACGACTCATCGTAGGTGGATTTGAAGGCGTGTATGAGATCGGACGCAACTTCCGCAACGAAGGAATGGACCGCAGCCACAACCCAGAGTTTACCTGCATGGAGCTCTATGTACAATACAAAGACTACAACTGGATGATGAGCTTCACCGAGCAATTACTTGAGAAGATTGCCATCGCTGTGAACGGTACCACCAAAGTGCAAATAGGAGACAAAGAGATTGACTTCAAAGCACCATACCGCCGCTTACCTATTCTCGAAGCTATCCAAGAGAAAACAGGTTTAGACCTCTCTACTATGAGCGAAGAAGAGATACGCGTAGAGGCAAAGAAATTAGGTGTAGAAGATACTGAACACATGGGCAAAGGTAAACTCATTGATGAGATTTTCGGCGAGACTTGCGAAGGTACATTCATTCAGCCTACTTTCATCACCGATTACCCAGTAGAGATGTCACCACTCACCAAGATGCACCGCTCTAAACCAGGACTCACCGAGCGCTTCGAACTCATGGTCAACGGCAAAGAGTTGGCTAACGCATACAGCGAGCTCAATGACCCAATTGACCAATACAACCGCTTCGTGGAGCAAATGAAGCTTGCCGATAAGGGCGATGACGAAGCAATGGTGATTGACCACGACTTCATGCGCGCACTCGAATACGGTATGCCTCCTACCTCTGGTATCGGTATCGGTATCGACCGACTCGCTATACTCATGACAGGACAGCCAACTATCCAAGAAGTGCTGCTCTTCCCTACCATGAAGCCAGAAGCGTAATAACAAACACATATTTGGCATAATTTTTGTCACAAATAGATTGAAACAACATGTATAAAAAAGTTGCTATATTAGGTTCGGGTTCTTGGGCTACAGCACTCGCTAAAATGGTGATGTATAACCAACCTGAAATAAATTGGTTTATCAGACGCCAAGAGGTGATTGACGAATTTATCGAAACAGGCAAAAACCCTTCCTATTTAGGTGCGGCAAGCTTCGATGTAGGACGAATACACTTCTCCTCTGACATCAACCAAACCGTAGCGCAATCCGATGTACTCATACTCGCTATCCCTTCGCTATACATCAAAAAAACACTCAATAAGATAAGGCGAGATATGACACACAAAGTGGTTATCAATGCCGTCAAAGGAATGATACCCGATGAGAATATGATTGTAACGGATTACTTACACCAACGCTTCGGTATCCCTATGGAGCAATTAGGATGTATAACAGGTCCATGCCATGCGGAAGAAATTGCATTGGAGCGACTTAGTTTCCTAACTATCGGTGCAGAGGATAGACAAAACGCTGAACTATGGGCTAAACTATTCGAAACCGATTATGTGCATACTACTACATCGTGTGATGTCATCGGATTAGAGTATAGTTCGGTTATGAAAAATATCTACGCCATCGCTGCCGGAATGTGCCAAGCACTGCACTACGGAGATAATTTCCAAGCAGTACTGCTCAGCAATGCAACACAAGAGATACAACGCTTCCTCGCTGCTATTAGCAATGTACCACGAGATATAACCTCCTCTGGCTACCTCGGAGATGTACTGGTGACAGGATACTCGCAGTTCTCACGCAATAGACAATTCGGACAAATGCTCGGTCTCGGCTACTCCGTCAAAGCAGCACAGATGGAAATGGAAATGGTGGCAGAAGGCTATTACGGCACCAAAGCCATACACCAAGCCAACGAACGCGTACAAGTAGCCATCCCCATCGTGGACGCCATGTACGAAATACTATTTAATAGACAAAAAGCCAAACCCATAATCAAAGCATTAACAAATAAACTACAATAACACTATATGAAACTTACACTCACTAACGCTGCTAACTTTTTACAAGCAGAAACTCTCGAATTATTAGAGAAACAAACCGTTGCCGCTAATGCCCTTCTGGAAAACGGACAAGGAGCAGGTAACGACTACATCGGATGGGTAACTCTTCCCTCTTCTATCACCAAGGAACAACTTGACGATATCCAAAACACCGCTAACTTACTTCGCGAGAAATGCGAAGTGGTTATCGTAGCAGGTATCGGCGGTTCATACCTCGGCGCACGCGCGGTGAACGATGCACTCGCATCGGCTTTCGACGCATACCAAGCCAAAGACCGCAAAAACCCATATGTCGTTTACGCAGGAAACAACATCGGTGAGGACTACCTCGCAGAACTGATGGAGTTTATCGACGACAAGCAATTCGGTATCATCAATATCTCAAAGTCAGGTACTACCACTGAGACCGCTCTCGCTTTCCGTTTACTCAAGACCGTTCTTGAGCAGAAAGTAGGCAAAGAAGAGGCACGCAACCGCATCGTAGCAATCACCGACCAAGCCAAGGGCGCACTCCGCTCACTCGCTACCAAAGAGGGCTACAAGACATTCGTCATTCCAGATAATGTAGGTGGACGATTCTCCGTACTCACTCCAGTAGGATTACTTCCTATCGCCGTTGCCGGAGGAGACATCTACGCACTCGTTAAGGGCGCGCAAGACATGGAGAAAGCAACCGCCGCAGAAATAGCATACGCACAAAACCCAGCATGCCAATACGCTGCTATCCGTAATGCACTCTACCAAAGCGGCAAGAAAATAGAAATCCTCGTGAACTTCAACCCTAAACTGCACTATTTTTCTGAGTGGTGGAAACAATTATACGGTGAGTCAGAAGGAAAGAACAACAAAGGTATTTTCCCTGCAGCCGTGGATTTCACAACAGACCTACACTCTATGGGACAATGGATTCAAGAAGGAGAACGCACTATCTTTGAGACAGTTATCTCTATCGAGAAGGCTAACAAGCAAGTACTCGTTCCTATGGATGAAGAGAACCTTGACGGACTGAACTTCCTCGCCGGCAAACGCGTGGACGAAGTAAACAAAATGGCTGAACTCGGTACACAATTAGCACACATAGACGGTGGAGTACCTAATATACATATCTCATTTGAGAAGATTGACGAGTACAACATCGGTCAGTTCATCTATTTCTTCGAACGCGCATGTGGTATCTCTGGCTATGTATTAGGTGTTAATCCATTCAACCAACCGGGTGTAGAGGCATATAAGAAAAATATGTTCGCATTGCTCGACAAACCTGGTTACGAGAAAGAATCAAAAGCCATCAAAGAAAGGCTGAATAAATAATTATTAACCAACAAAACAAATCAGTATGAAAAGAGTCACATTAGTAGTTACACTACTGTGCGCACTCACATTCAGTGCTTGCGCACGCGGTAAACAACCTATCGCATTCGAAAACCTGCCAACTGGCGTACAAAAAGAGGTTTTGAAATGCTTTACGCAAGATCAAGTACAGTTCATTACTATCGAGAAAGAATTCTCACACAACGAGTATGAGTTTGTACTTACCAACGGCGTACAATTAGAATACGATGAGAATGCAAAACTGCTCAAAGCAGAAAGTAGAAATGGTTTACCAGAGAAATTAATCAACCCACAGATTGTAGCTTATGTAAAAGCTAATTTCCCTAAAGCGATTATCACAGAGTACTCGTATGACAAATGGGAACAAGATGTGGAATTGAACAACGAGATTGATTTAGTATTCGATCGCAACAATGCTTTCAAGCATATGGACGACTAAGTTCTCATAGCACAAGCAATACAAAAAAATCGGCCCGCACGGGTCGATTTTTTTTGTATCACTTGGTACTTACTTTTACTGTTGTTCCCACTAATTGGTCGTATCTTGCGCCAAATGGTCGCCAATAGACATACACGCCGTATTCATTTTCTGTCTGCCAAAAACTGCCTTCTGTGCGTTCTGTACTCACTGCCCCTTTATTGACCAATTTCGACAACTGATTACCCTTGCCAGCAAACCAGTACTGATAATCATATCCGCCTTGTTTAACGAGCGATGTCAACCAATAGCACTTATTCGTTTCGTCATACTGCATTCTATTGCGCAAATCCATCGCATTACCAAATAAATCACCACCAATATACATCACTCCATCCATCCATGGTTTATCTGCCTCTAACTGCCAATACACCCACATGTACTCTCCCTCCGTATCTGGGTCGAATGTGCGTTCGGCATTCACTATATACTGACCATTCACATCAAACTCATGGATATAAACCGTTTGATTTACTTGCTGCGGAAAAAGCAACACATGGTAATCGCCACGCTCGTGATACACGCGGTCAATACCCGTTCCTGCATAATAAGTGGAGAAAGCATCGAAATGATGGTACTCGTTTCCCCCCTCAAAAATCAACTCACGCTTATTGATATATCGCAGACGGTTGTGCTCCATGAAGGTGGGACGAGAAAGCCATACCTGATTATCGGTCCGGTTATTCTGACGCACAAGCACTTTGACCTCATTGGGGTCTTTTATCTGTAGCGCAGAAGTGACTACATCGAAGTCTAATTGCTGGTAACGCCCACTCAATTCTACATCCGTGTTATTACGCACTCGCGCGTCAATCGCTACGAGTGGTTCAACTACACAAAAATTAACTTCTGCCACTCGTTTCGTAGGGTCACCATCCTCATATATACGCAATTGATAATTGCCACTCTTTGTGAGCGTCATATCTGCATTAGGAAAGATGAACTCATAGTGCGTATATTCGCGTGAAGTATTCATAGAATGCTCATAATCAGTTATATCCTGCGTAGTATAACCATTAAGATACTCATTAGATAAGATAGCACTCTCACTACTCCACTCGGCATCCATATGCACAACAGTATAGGTATAGAAATGCACATCGTGACTCATCTCATCAAAACTGATATGCAGCGTATTATCAGCCTCCGAACCATCATTCATACCATCTTTTAGAACCAATATAGGGCGTGCCACCGATGATTGTCCTTCATCTCCCATAGCCGATAAATACACTACACGCAGCGTGCGTATATTAGAATCATGCGTGCTTACTTGCACTTGCGCACATACATACAATACACTCAAAAGGAGTGCAGATAACAACCCTATTTTTCGTATAACTGCGTGCATATACCGTTTAATTCTATCCGTTTTGCGTGCAAAGGTACAAAATTTATACCATTCTTGCAAAAAAAATCGTCATTTACTTGTGTAATTCAAAAAAAAGCAGTACTTTTGCAGTCGCGTTTGGTAATTCCGCCGCGTTTTCGCCATTGTGGCTCAGTTGGTAGAGCAACGCATTCGTAATGCGTGGGTCGCCGGTTCGAGTCCGGCCAGTGGCTCAAAAGAGAACTCCGGTTCTCTTTTTTTATAAAGCCGTACTCTCACCTATGGTTCTCCGCCGCTACGCTCTGTCGATTATTGCTTTGGCAATTCTCGAGTCCGGCCAGTGGCTCAAA
>JAZNGV010000031.1:0-86678 GCA_045576595.1 Paludibacteraceae bacterium
GAACTATCCAGTTTTTAGATGTATAAGGGATGGTGACAGAACGTTTATAACAGTCTATAGCACTACAGAGATATCGGCCTTAATCCGTCCCTTAGACGCAAATCATGTGCAAAGATACAAATAATAATTTGAATATACAACGAGATAGCAAAATTGGCTCGTTGTGATAGAAAAACGGTGAGTACAGCAATTCATCACAACGCTACAGGAGCCAAGGCGGATAAGGTTCGCGAGATATACAGAGCAAAATACATGAATTAATAACTATAAAACCAATCGCAAAAATGAAAACAATGACCGAAGAACAATGCCGCGCTTTTGTGATGAGCGGATTTATTCCAACCAGCAATGAGGATATTGCAGATATTCAAGATTGCTTCAATCATCAATCTTTGGATTTCCAATTAGGGCTTCTTATTGATGTGCAAACTCATGAGAATGCAGAACTCTTAATGCGCGCCTGCTTGCATTGCCAAGAGGAAGTTGATTCTCTACATGCACAAGCTGCTGAAATATCTAAGCGTCTTACTTTGCGAAAGCAATATGAAGAACATATTGCGCGTATGGAACAAAAAATTAAAGATATGCGCATATATTTGGATGAAACCAAAGAGGATGAATCTCGTTTTGGTAGTTACATGAATTAAAACAAACAGAATATGGCAAAGAGAGTAAAAGATATGTTCACGAAATCGTGGATCATTGAAAATGCAGTAGATGTATTGAGCCAATACGAGGCTGGGGTTCTAACCATTCGTGGATTACACTATCAGCTTGTAAGTCGCGGAATGACCAATGATGTGCAGCATTACAAACGCGTTGTAGCAGCTACAGGTCAGGCACGATGGGATGGTATTATTAGCTTTGACGCTTTCAGCGATCGCGAGCGTTCTATGGCTTGTATGACCAAAGCCGATAAGACCATTTATGACGATAAGGTTTCAGAAGCTAAAACACAGATCCGTCTTTGGGCTTCAAGTTATTATTTGAATCGCTGGGAAAATCAACCCTATTACCCCGAGGTTCTTATAGAGAAAAAAGCCTTGGAGGGTGTATTTCATAAAACCTGCCAGCGTAACAGTATTGCCTTGGGAGCCTGCAAGGGGTACCCATCTTTGACATTCTTGCATGATTTAAGTTTGCGTATCATAGACGCTACAGATAGAGGCAAACAACCTATCATCTTGTATTTTGGCGACTACGATCCAAGCGGGGAGGATATTCCTCGTGCATTACGCGAGAACCTGATTTTATTAGGTTGTAGCGAGGATTTAGAGGTGCGTCGGATTTGCCTTAACAAGGATCAAGTGATTGCATGGGGATTGCCACCTGCGCCAACAAAAGATACAGATAGCCGTTCTGCGCATTGGGATGGATTAGGTCAAGTAGAATTAGACGCTGTAAAGCCCGAAAAGTTAATGCAATTATTGCAAAATGCTATAGATGATATTTTTGATAAAAGTCTATACGAGGAGCTGATGGCGCGTGAAGAACATGAGGGAGTGATGTTTAAGGATGAACTAAAATTGTACATAAGTAACCTATAATTTTTTAACAATATGAAAGCAAGAATTATCAACGGAATCATTTGGGCTACAATAGCCGTGACATTGATTGTATATGTGTGTATAGAATGGCACGCTAACGGCTGCGGATGGAAGAGTTTGGCATTAGCCATTGGCATGTATGGATCTTGTTTGGGCGGTCTTTGGTTTGCTGCCGACAAAACAATCAAAGAGTATCAGCAAGAGCATAATCAGAAATAAAACAATGTTTAATCAATCATTAAAAACTATTTGAATTATGGAAACTAAATTGCAAAAAGGAGTGTACTGCTTTAGTCAGTCAGGCGTGTTGTACAAAGCAAATGAGTGGGACAAGAACCAAATGCCACAGGGTGTCGTAGTTGTACCTGACGAGGGTAGCGAATACGCCTTTATTGTGGCTCCTCACAACACCATTGCTGCACAGTTAAGCCCCCGCAAAGAGGTTTATGGACTTATTACAGATCGCGAGAGTTGGGACGCTCTTACAGCCACCAAGCGTATTGCTGAAGCATACGCAGGTATGCACCATGACGATCCCGATAATGAGACAGAGTATGAATTTGACGGCTCACCTGCGGCAGATTTTTGCTTGGGTTACTCACACGGTAAGATTGGAGCTGGGGAATGGGCAGTACCAACAGAAAAACAGTTAAAGGCAATTGCCAAGCACATACGCGAGATTAACGAGTGTTTCCGAACAATGAGTTGCCCAACAATGCCGTTAGGTTGGTATTGGTCAAGTATTGCCTGTGAGGATCGCGCGCGGTGTGCGTGCAACGTGTTTATCTACGGCGGATACGCGAACCTCGACGATAGGTTTAGCTACCTCTATGTGCGTGCGGTGTCGGCTTTTCGACAATTAGCTTAATACTTTGACATTTTGATTTTTGGCGAAAATGGCAGTTGAACGCGCTATGAGTAACCAACCCACGTAGGAAAATTGGTTAATCCACTCGGTGCACCATTAACATGAAAGAGGGGTGCGGGTTCGATTCCCGCCGTGGGAACAACTTATTACACAATAACAATGGAGATATACAACGGAACATATTGCATTACACACGCTGAATTGACAGACGGCATAATGAGCAAATCTCTTTTAGATTGGTACAAACACGAGAATAAGATCAAGCAAGTTCGCCGAGGTGGTAACGGCTCAACAGCTCTCTACTCTATTGATAGTTTACCAACAAAATATCGCATTGAGGTTCAACGCCGTTTTCCTGATTTGCAGGCGGAGGCGGAAAGCCGTGTGTTTGTAGAAACAATCTCCATTAGCGGAGAGGCGACTACATTCTATGCGGAGTATAAGATAGATGGCATTCGCGGTCTTGATACAGAAAAGCAGACACTATACACCAACAATGCTGCTATCATGGAAGCCTTTCGTATTGTGTTGGAGCGTGGCGATAGCGCACGGAGCAAAGTTAGTCGCCCACATGTAAACCGAGGAGAATTTTGGGCGCGTGCAGCCAAGGCTTTACCACGCATTGCAGATACATATAATCACAATCTACCACTTAATGCGCGCCGATTGCAACAAAAATACAACGAGTTCTTCCGCGATGGCGGTCGTCATTATGAGGTGTTTATATCAGGCAAGTATCAGAACGCCAACGCAAGTGCCATTCAAACAGAGGAACAAAGAGCACTTGTGGTACGCCTTATCTCCGACTACCGAAATCTTGACAACGAACAAGTGGCACGCCTGTATAACACCGTAGCCGAAAAGCTTGATAAGTGGAAACCTATCACAGCGAAGATTGTAGCTGCTTGGCGTGAGCGTTGTGATCTTGAAACTGCCTCTGCGCGCCTCGGTAAAAGCGAGTTTAACAATGTACGCACATTGCAGGTTACACGACGCGCACCAAGTACACCAATGTTACTGTGGTCTGTAGATGGATGGACGGCAGAGCTTTATTTCCAAAAACGCAATCCCAACGGAGTTATTACCTATAGCAACCGCCTCACTGTAGTAGTTGTGTTAGACGCGTTTAATAAATACCCAATAGGATATGCCATAGGCGAAAAAGAGTGTTCTGCGCTCATCATAGAAGCCATGCGCAATGCCATGAACCACACAGCGCAGTTATTCGGTTGCCGTATGAAAGTGGATGAGTTGCAGAGTGACCAATACTCAATTAAAACCATGACCCCTATTTATTCAGTTTGTGCTGATAAATATATTCCAGCCCGCGTAGGCAATGCCAAGGCGAAGCCGATTGAACGCTATTTCAAAACTATAAACCAAACATATTGCCAACTAATGCCTAACTGGTCGGGCTTTGGCATTACATCTGACAAACACAAACAACCTAACGCTGACGCTCTTAATAAACACCGCCATTCATTCCCTGATGAAGCGGGATGTCGCCAACAGATTGACGCAATCATAGCTGCTGAACGCAAGAAGAAAATAGCCGACTATCTCAAGGCATGGGAAAAGGTGCGCGAAGATCTCCGTCGCCCTCTGTCTGATGAACAATATCTCCTTACATTTGGTAGCGAAACAGGCTACAAGAATGCCTTGGAGGGTAGCGGTTTGAATATCCGCATACTTGGACAACGCCGTCAGTACGACACAACCGACATCGCTTTCCGCAAGTATTCGCACATTCGTTGGAATGTTAAGTATGATCCTGATAATTTGGATAATGTCTTGGCTGTAAATGAGGATGGGAGCCTGCGTTTTATGCTCAAAGAAAAGTATGTGCAGCCGATGGCACTCGCAGATCGCCAAGAGGGCGACGCGGAGCAACTTGCACTGATAGCAGCAACGAACAAACAGCTGGAGGCGCATGTATCTAATACCCTTGCCGAAGCCCAACAAAAGGTTGAGGTATTATTCCGAAGCAATCCACAGCTTGACAATGTACTCACCCGCGCGCTCATTACAGATAGCCGTGGACAACACAAAGATCGTTGCAGCGAACGCAGATTGCAACAAGCTCAACCACTTGCCATAGAAGAGGCGCAAGTTGTACAAGAAGAATCTACATGGGAACTATACTAAATTACAATCTATTAAAACTACAAACTTATGATTACTAACAACGAAAAACAAGCCATTGCCGACAAATTGCGCGCCTATGCTGCAACCAAAGGCAGTCAGAATCAAGCAGCTCGCACACTACGACAAGTCAGTGGAGCCACCATTAGCCAAGTACTCAATGGAAATTGGGAGTTGATCTCTGATGAAATGTGGCGTACTATTGCCAACCAAATCGGGCATGACGCTAATGGTTGGCAGGTTATTCCTACAGAGGGCTATACACGCATGTATCATTTACTGCGTGACGCTCAACAAAACGCAATCGTACTCGCCGTAACAGGCGACGCTGGATGTGGCAAGTCGCAAGCCATCAAGCAATATGCTGCTGAAAACCAAAATGTGATTGTACTCTCTTGCTCGGAGTATTGGAATCGTAAACTCTTCCTCAACGAGTTGCTCCGCGCATTGGGCAGAACCGACTATATCGGCAATACGGTTGGCGAAATGGTGGCAGAGGCTATGATACGACTTAAACGCCTTGATAATGTAGTACTCGTATTAGATGAAGCGGACAAACTCAATGACCAAGTACTACACTTTTTCATTACCATTTATAATCAACTCGAAGATCAATGTGGCATACTGCTTTGCGCTACGCCATACCTCGAAAAGCGTATTAAGCGCGGTGTACAAAACAACAGAAAAGGTTATCGTGAGATATACAGCCGTATAGGTCGTAAGTTCATCCCTATGCCTGTTGTCAATGACAGTACTATTGCGGATGTGTGTGCTGCAAATGGCATTACAGATCACCGTACTATTGCACGCATTATTGATGATAGCGAGTGTGATCTACGCCGTGTAAAACGACTTGTACATGCTGCCAAACAAGCTGCCAATAACCAATAATATCCTATCACATGGCACGCGCAATCAGTAACAAGAACCTATGCAACGCCAATTTTCAAGTGGCGGAGTTTACAGGCGAGTGGCTCGAATCATTCGGCAAACCCGAACTGCGCGGGGCATGGCTCATCTATGGAGAATCAGGAACAGGCAAAACCCATTTTGCGCTACAGTTGCTCAAATATCTTACCGAGTTTGTACCGCGTGCAGCGTATGACACCATTGAGCAAGGAAAATCCCTGTCGTTTCAAAACGCATGGTGCAACGCAGATATGCAGACACTTGGCAATAAGGTGGTTATCTTCAATAAAGAGCAAATTCCACAGCTTAAAATACACTTGCGCAAAAAGCGTTCGCCACAAATTGTAGTCATTGATAGTATCACAGCACTAACAGGCTTCACACGGCGCACATTTGCGGATCTGATGGACGAGTTCCCCGACAAGCTATTTATCTTCATTGCACACGAAGAAAACCACAAACCATATCCCGCCATCGCACAGCATGTGCGCAAACTATCCGAAGTCAAATGCCATGTCGAGGGATTTCGAGCGTATATCACTACGCGCTTTCAAACGCGCGATGGACACGGTGGAGAACCTTTTACTATTTGGCAACAAGGAGCCGACGAATACGACGCAAGAATAATCTAACTAAATAACACCCAGCTATTATGCCAAAATCATTTATCGAAACAGAACGCAAACGCCTATTGGTCAAGTACCACGCTTTGTGCAATCAATTGCGCATGTCTGATGAGCAACGCCGCGTGATGTTGTGGCAAAATTATCAGGTTATCAGTAGTGCAGATCTTGATAACCACCAACTCATTGACCTGTGCGCTTCCTTGGAGAAGCACGCACGACCCGACATCGCCAAGCAGAGCAAGGAGCGCAAACGCGTCATTGCTGCTATTGGTGGCTGGCTGCGATTGGCAGGAAAAGAAAAATCAAACACTACCGACAATCTCGAATACATCAAGTCTATTGCATGTCGGGCGACCAAGTACGAAGATTTTAATGCGATACCTACAGAACGCTTGCGCAATCTCTATTGCACCTTTACCAACAAACAAAAGGACAAACAAGCCATTGAGCAAATTCTTCGTGAGGACGAAATGGTTAATAATCTACTCGCAATCCACAATGCCGTACCTATGGCTACGGCAGAAGCATAATACTCATTTACTAACTTTTAATTTTCAAAACTATGGCAACAAACCGTAAAAAGAAAACTATCATTACTGGCGTTACCGCCGATGGTGCTAACGAGGCTATGGCAGCGTATGCAAAAGCAGCTGCACGAACTGCCAAGATTAACGCTGAAATGGATTTGCAATTTGCACAGATCCGTGAAAAGTATGCTAACGAACTTACCGAATTAGAGAATGAACGCGAACTTGCATTTGAAACATTGCAAACATACGCGTCCGAAAATCAAGAGGCACTTTTCGCAAAGAAGAAAAGCCTTGATTTGGCTAACGGTACCATTGGTTTCCGTACAGGTACACCCAAGCTTAAAACCCTTAAAGGTTTCACTTGGGCAAGCGCGCTGAACCTTGTTAAAGAGTTCTTGCCTACATATATCCGTACCACGGATGAGATAGCCAAGGATAAACTCCTTGCAGACCGCGACGCAATGTTAGAACTCGCAGATGTGGCTCTCATTGAGAAAAAACAAGTAGCCATGCGAGAGCAAATGGCAAAGTGTGGTATCACTGTCGTGCAAGACGAGTCGTTTTATGTGGAGCCTAAAACAGAGGAAGCATAATGACTACTACTACTTTTGACACAACCAATGTAGTCCTCTGCCGTCATTGCCACGGCAGGGGCTATAGCTTAAACGATGATGGGAAGCGTTGCACATGTTCCACATGCCAAGGTAGCGGGCGAGTTATTCGCCATTCAGTCGGAACACTTTCCGTAACGCCTTATAAAGAAGACTAACTCGGAGATTAACAAAGCAAATTTCATTTATTCATCAACATGGCAGCACCTGTAAAACATCATAAGAACACTTTGCTTCGCATACAACATGTATGTGCGATTACCCAACAGCATTATGAGGTTGGAAATGCTGCCAAATGCTATAAAGCAGTATGGCGTAACCATGTCTATCCTGTTTACCCTATGTGTTACCGTACATACCTCAAATACATACAAACGCCTCTTGGTGATCTACGAGAACCGCCCGACCCACGACAACTTGAATTGTTTTAATAGAAAACGCCACACGGAACAAACCGCGTGGCGTTTCTCTATTTTTTGCGATAATCTACCTATGCAAATTTCTCATTATAACAAGGATTAAAAATACGCCCATCATCCAGCGTTACATCATTCGGTGTCTGAATATGATCATCTTGTAGCACCGAAGAACAATCATGGCACTTTGTCTGCCATGTTTCTATATGTTCACTTACTTGCTCGTGATTATGATCGGTTACAGATTCGGCATGTACAAAGGTACTATAGCTTAATCCTCGTTCATCTGCGGCACCTGCCATACCACGCATAGCAGTATCTATTGCTCGAACAAGATACAACGGAAATAATACATCCTCTTTATATGGCGAATGCATGGTTGCAAGTGTAGCGGTTACAACATGCAGGCGTACACCTACAGTTGCCCTTTTTGCTTTTCTCCCTATTTGCTGCCATACTATAGGCAAAAACTCTATAAATACAGCAGGTGTTTGGAATGGGCGTTGTTGGGTGAGGTGTACCACATTCTCATTCCATAGGTCGAAACTCTTAATAACTTGCATGTCGGGCGTTTCGGTGGCTTCTGTGGCTCGTTCTGTACTTACATAGGCAGGAATACCATCCACCATACGAACGCGCGTCAAACGCGCCGTAATGTCGTTGTATAATCTTATTCTCATTTCTGATTAAATTGTTTGGCGAGTTGTTCGCTCATTTGTTGCAGGTTTTTGTTTACTATGTCGCTCAGTGCTTCTTGTACTCGTGCATGTTCGCCGATGAACTGACGCTGTGGCATGGTTGTGTTCCGCGTATGGCTCCGCACATTATAGGTCTTTCCATTTTTGGATATCCGTTTGTGTGCGCGCACTGTTACTGCAAAGGTACCACCCTCGTTATGTAACGCTGTGTATGGCAAGTTGCTCGTGAATACAATGCCATTGCCACGAATGTACGAGCGTATGGAGCGGCGCATTTGTCCTGTTACAATCAGTATAGAACCTTGTTTGCCTGCTTTGTTTACTTTGCTTGCTTTGGTCGCAACCCATTTCTTGCCGAAAAAACCCTGTTCGGTAAAGTTACGATCAAACATTTCTGTTAGTTTAACCTTGCCGTCTTTCAGTATTTTATCATAAATGTTTGCCATTCAACAAAAAAAATGCAAATTTATTTGGTCAGTTCAAAAAAAAGTAGTACCTTTGCTCCGTCATATTAAAGACGGCTGATGTAATTCGCTTAGGAGATTGGATCCTATCGACGTTTTTAGCCGTCTTTTCTCATTCTATTTTTGGCAGTTCATCGTGGCGCAAACTATCCAAGTCACACTTTTCGTAGATACAATATAATACCTCGCTTTGGTATGCTTTACTTGCAATCACATTAGCATAGTATTTATGCCCTGCTATCTCCACTTCGTAATATGTAAAGAAAGCTGCGTCTGAATGCTTACCCTTGTCAGTTTCTTTCCAACCGATATATTTGTATTTCAAAACACCCGTTTGTATGCCGTACATGGAGTTTCTAACAGCCATGTTTAAGGTATGTCCTAATACACCCTTTATTGCAGATCGTGTAATCTTGATGGAGCCAGTTGCTAAGTTTTCTCCTTTGATTTGCCAACCTGTTTTTTCTGGTATATTTTCCTTTGACCAAGAACGAATTTCTTTATATTGTCTTTTCAAACATTGATTAAATATCTCTCCGCATGCTTTACATTGTGGTAGTGGACGGTCAGATTTTGTCAGTAGCAAAGTACTTGCTTTTCTCGGACAATCACCGCACCCTTTTGGCAAATATGGGTGTTTGGGTGGAAATACTTTGAGTTCTTTTCCTGCGTTGTATCGGAATATTTGTGCTTTTTTGTCGCTTGTGCAGTTGTCGCCCCATTCAGTAGCGCGGTCGCTATTGCTCATAGGATAGTCATCACGCAGCACCTGTACGACTTGACACCTACAATTCCATCCGTTAGGCGGTAAGTATCGTTCCCAAAACTTGTCGCTTGGTGGTAGTGTTACACCTTCAAGAGCTGCATGTGCTTCCCGCACTCTTTCATCGCCTGCAGTACGATATTGCAGATTATATTCGTCACCGTCTTTTTCCCATTCATGCCACTTGCTTGCCATTTGTGCAGAGTGTACGGCGTGATTGTATTCTGCGTATAGGTATTGCGTGTTATATTTCTCTTCAACGCGCTTTACTTCGCTTTCAAACTCACTAAAAGAGCGTACCGATCCGTCCTCGCGAGTAAGTAAGGAGCTCGCTTCTCGTAACTGATGATAGGACTTAAAGCCCGAAAACACAAATACATTATCACGCAACGCTGCTGTTAGTTCTGACGGCGTTTCCTCTTGGATGGAGAATGATATTGCACCATTCAAGACATTGTAGGTTTCTTCGATTAATCCTCGCCCCTCATCCGTAGAAAGCAAATCCACAGTGAATTTTCCCTCTTCAAATAGGCGTTTTGTAGCCTTGGCAAAAACCTCGTGATCAAAAGGGATTGGTTTGTCCTTTGCTAATGCCAAGGTGTCGCTTGTGTACAAGGATGTTAGTGCAAGATTAAACTGTTTGTATAAGTCTTTTTTCTTTTGGGTACTTGGCTTTTTAGCGTCGCCCTCTACTCGAAAAAACCACCTGCGCTTTCTTTAATACCTACGATGTCAATCTTGTATTTGTCAATAAAATATTGTGGATCAATATCAAAGTATTGTAGCAACATCCTTTCAAATTCGCGCTGTTCCGCAGGGGTATATGTAGAAGCTTCATCCCAATCAAATGATTTGCCTTTTAGGTCGAAACCGTGGCGTATCATCTTAGGGATAAGTCTATCATTGACAATATACTTAATCAATCGTGCGTCTGCTGCACATACATTTTCGAATACCTCAAGGTGCGTTTCAGATTGCGAAAGTGATGAGCCACTATCAATTGTCATTGTTTGATTGAGTATTCCCTTGGATATTTCAGAGTTTGCACGATCAATACGCTTGTCATATACATTGTAAGCGTCACCGCGTGTGGATTCTTTAATTTCGATATCCGTTCCATCAGGGAACAATCCCCAACCTGCAGCACCCATGTTCGCCAATACATCCTCTAAAAGTTGTCTATCGCTTGGATCTTGCGAGTTTGTTTTTCCGATACGCATAGGCATGCCAAATATCTCACCAAATACATCCCAATAAGTGGTCATATTCTTTTTAGACAGAGAATGTGGTGCACATTTTAACAGTAAACCCAAATCGTGTGATTCTCCTACCTCTACACACCAATCCGAAATACTGCCTTGCCTATAGTCAATGCCTTGTTCCCAGCTATCGCCTTGCTCGCGCACAAATACGCCATATTCAGGTATCACATGCTTACGCGGTACCAGTTCCACATTGGCGAATTTACGCAATCCTTTTTCATCAGTAATAATGTCGCCTAATTGTATAAGCGAATGTCCCCAAAAACGACTATCAAGAGCCAACGATACAAAATTATAAAACCATTCGCTCTCGAAGATCTTGACAGCCTCATCATCTTCTGTACCGTCACTATTTTTTATTACAAACGACTTAAGCAATGTTTTTCCCTTGCGTTGCGAAATACATCCTGTAAGGTGTAAATCTATCATTGTGTCGGTGTATATGTCGTATAGATTAGCACGTCTTGGATTCTCTATATTTATTGCCATTTGCCAAGCAGTACGCCATTTGCCGACATCTTGTTTCGTAAGGCTCTGCGTGTGTTGCTCTAACAGCATAATAAGATTTTTGCGCTTGGCATTATTTCCGCCCGCCGAGTTATTTGCTCGGGCAGCCAAACGCAAGGATTCAAGCGTTACGGTTTGTGGTACCGCATTCTTTTTTTGTTTGAATAAATCAAGAAATCCCATTTAATTAGTTTTTGAAAAGTGTTTAATAATCATATCTACTTGGAGGAATAGAACCATAGCGGATTGAATTTCCCTGTTTATCTCCACCTGCACCCTCATCTACATAGCGAGGGAAATCTGGCGTAAAAGCACCTTTTTGAATATCTCTTAAGCGCGCAACGGCATTGTTATAAAGAGCCTCGCGTGTATCGTTTCCCATAAATGAGGGCAGCCACATGCCAAGGTAATATAACGCTATGCTTACTGTGAGTTGTACAAGCAGAGGATTGCGATTTGCCCCCTCTGCTTTATATGCTTTGGCGATGTCATAGCGCGACCGCACATAACCTGACACTTCCTCTATAGCTGTTTGTTCCGCCTGTTGGCGTATGTCTTCGCTACTTTGGCTGATTATATCAAGATCCGTAGGTGTACATACCACCTTATAATCATTTGTTTGTAGGAACATTCGGCTATGCGGTTTTATAAAGTGCTAATTTTTCTATATCCTCGGCTTTTGTGCCGTGCTTATAAAAGCCCTCTTTGATAAGTTCTTTCACTCGCTTTTTACTGACACATAATGGACGACCCGCAACGCATAACACAAGCATTTTCTGTCCTGTCATTCCGTGTCGATAGTCGGCTTCGCGTTTCTCTTGATTTAGTCTGATCTGAAACACAAGTGCTTTACTCCAACGCACAATCCACATGCGGGAGAATCCGAGTTGCACTCGGAGAAAAAATTGTTGTAATGTTACCATGAGTTTGTTGGTGTTTTGCGTCGTCCGTAAGAGGGCTTAAAAGTTCTTACTCGCGTGCGCTGTTGTAATATGTATATTGCGCCCTCATCAGCGTCTGGCGCGTCATCGTGTCCACTCATACCTTTTTCAAAGGCAAGTGTTTGCTCTAATCCTGCCATCATATCAGGATCGTTTCGTAAAATTTGATTGTAGAATACAAAACCTCGTTCCCAAAGTGGAGATATAGCTTCTATTCGCTGAAACTTATCGGGCTTCTTGCGTTTATCCGCTCGAATAGGTAATTGATATCCTCTTACTTTACCCTCGCGAGTAAATTCATCAAGCAATATATCTTGTAAGAAGTTAGCTTCTATATAAAATTCGCATATCGCATTGCTTTCCTGTATGCGTTCATATAGATCATAGAACCAGCGTACCATTTCTGCTACAGAACATTGTCGAACAAATGCTGCTAAATGGTGTAGATCTGTGCCTTTTTTGCCCCATAGTTTGATGGCTTTGTAGTCGTTTTTGCTTGATCCTTTGAAAGAGGGGTCACAATAACAAACGAGATAGTCATATTTAGAGTAAGGTAATGGTCTTGTCCACTTGATCCAATCATGTTTGAATACAGAACCCTCCGTAATAGGGTTATTCATCATTTCGCGTTGAAATGAAGTGTAACCCATAAAACGCTCTTGTGCCTTGATTTCTTCTAACGACCATTTGGAAGCCCAAGACGGCTGACCATTTTTATCTAAAACATTAACCTCTGACACCACTACACCATCTGAGGCAATAAAGTTGGCGAGTACACTATTTTTACCGATAAGGTTTCCGACCATAATGAAACGACCGCGTCCACCATCCAATGTACCAAATAATGCCTCCTTGACCCATTTTGTAAGGCGTGCAACACGCTCGGGGTTATTAACTAACTCATCATCATCCAAGTCGTCAATAACGACATAATCAGGACGATGGCTGCGATAACGTAAGCCACGAGGAGATTGCCCGCGACCACGAGCAAAAAATGCCACACCATCCGTAGTTACAAATTCGCCATCAGCCCATGTTCCCTCGACTTTTTGTTTGCCAAAGTCTGCAATATAGCGTTGATTAAATTCTAACTCTGCCTGAACATCGCCAAGTAGTGTCATAGCATTGGTTTCGCTTTTTCCAACAAGCACCATTAGCCACATTTCTTGCTGTGCTTTGAGCCATAAAGGTATGAATATGTCAAAGTGGGTACTCTTGGCGTGACCACGCGCCCATTTGGCTGCATATTGTAAATTGCGGTGTGAGCGTATATAGTTAGCTGCTTTAATATGAAATGGAGCGCATGCGGTATGTTTGCCTGTAGCTGCGTCATCCGTATAGTGTGGAAAGTAATAATCCACAAAATCCGAATAGTTCTCCAACAGGCGTTTGATACGCTTGCGCTTCTCGCTGGTTGTTTCTTTATTGTTTACAACCGTATTAGATTGTACTGTTTCACACCATTTTTGCCATTCCCGATATGATTCTTTTTCAGACAGTTTGCTCATAACTAATTAGATTTTTGCACCGAGTAGTTCCATGATGTACTTGTTCTGATACTTGTTTACCATTTTACGGAACTCCGAAGAAATATCGGGATCGGTGGTGGATTGATATTCGAGCCATTTCCCAAATGCCATAAAGCACTCTATGAAATCAACCACAGAAGCCTCTTTGTCTAATTTGTTGATAGTTGCCGATAATTTAGATAGTTGATCGGCAATACCACATACCATTGAAACATCCTCAACCTCTCCAAGTTTTTCGGCAAGTCGGTTAATCGAACGCAACACATTATTTACGACCTCTTTTCTCGTAAGAATTTGTGCGGCGCGTTTTTCGCTCCAATGATTTTCTTTTACCCAACGGCTTACTGTGTTTGCGGACACGCCGACTTTTTCGGCAATGATGTTTTGGGGTGTTCCCTGCATAAAAAGAGCTTCCGCGAACTCTTTAATGTCTGCGTTTGTTTTTGCTGCCATTCATAAGTTAAAATTGTTGTTTCGCGGTGCAAAATTCCTACTTTTTTGCCAAATATGAAAATATAGTGTACAAACCTTACACTCTATTTGCTATACCCGCGAATTTTAACGAATTTTGCACCGCGAAACGAAAACTGCGGGGTGGAGCAGCGGTAGCTCGGCAGGTTCATTCCCTGAAGGTCGCGGGTTCGATTCCCGCCCCCGCCACAAACCCCTTTTTGCGATTGGGAGGCAGTGAGGCTGCCAAAACACAGGCTAACATTTGGCAGACCTCACGCCATTTTTTCAAAATTCAAAAACAATGAGTAAAGAAGCAATTATTTCATCAAGCCGTTTGAATTGTTACGGCACGCGTGTCTTGACAGAGGGTGGCGATTTAGAGCAATATCGCAAAAACCCTACATTATTGTATATGCACAGGCGCGGATCGCGTAATGATATGCCTATTGGTATTATTGAGAATTTGCGTGTAGAGGGAGATTTTATCTATGGTACACCTAAATTCGACACAGATACAGAGGAGGAGAAGATCATTGCAGCTAAATGGGAGCGTGGTACATTGCGAATGCTGTCAGCAGGTATTGAGATTCTTGAATGGTCAGAGGATCCTCAATATCTCGTACAGGGACAGACGCGCCCAACTATTGTAAAGTGGAAACTTGAAGAGGTTTCGGTTGTTGATATCGGAGCTAATGATGACGCTTTACAACTTGCACAATTATATAAAGACGGTAAACCTCTAACCCTTGCGATGGGGGAGGAAAATGAACACCTGCCATTGCTGAACACAAACACCGCTGTATCTATGGAAGATGGAGAAGCGGAAAAAATACAAACCAATAAAACAACTTTTCAAATGAACAAAATTTTGCTTAAGCTCGGTTTGCCTACCAATGCTACCGAGGACGCTGTAGTTCAACAGATTGAAGCTCTGATGAACGAAAACAAACAGTTGCGACTGGCTGCGATTAATGACGCGGTTGCTGCAGCTATTGCGGAACATCGTATCACAGAAGCGCAAAAAGCGCATTTCGTTAATCTTGGCGAAAAGGTCGGTATTGAGGAGTTACGCAATACCTTGTCTTGTTTCCAACCCGTAACCAAGCCAACTGACGTGATTCGCCAACGAACTGAACACGCTGAACTCAAGTGGGAGAACTGCACTCCTGAACAATTGGAAAAACTGCGTAATGAAAACCGCCAAGAGTACTGCAAGCTCTATAAAGAGCACTATGGAGTTGAGGCACAATTCTAACAATCAATCAAACAAAACACATTTCAAAAGATGAAACGACTTTTATGTGCCCTTATGGGCGTAATTGTAGCGGTTGCCTTTAATACCGTTTTTGGCGCAACGGTTGCAACCGTAGTAGGTGTAGCACCTATTGTAGGTGCTGTAGTAACTAATGGTGTAGGTGTTCTATCTACGGTTATCTCGGATGTGCCTGCAGGATTGCGCGCAGGCGTTTATACCGAAGTCTGGACAGGGGAGTTAATCAAAGCTTTCCGTACAGCAGCAGAGAGTGTAGGATGGTATAACCGTATTCGTAGTTATGACGCATATGTAAAACATGATGTAATCCACCTCGTTGATGTTGGTGCAGATCCTACAGTTCTTGTTAATAACAACACATATCCGCTGACCGTTGAAGATTTGCCTGATGGTGATAAAGCTGTTACGCTTGATAAATACCAATCCAATCCAACCCGAATTACAGATGATGAATTGCATGCTATTTCCTATGATAAAATGAAGAGTGTAATTGATCGTCATAAAGAGTCTTTCTTCGAGGTTAAGTTTGCGCGTGCAATTCACTCGCTCGCTCCAAGTTCTAACACAGACAAAACGCCTGTAGTTCTTACGAGCGGTGCAACTGTTAATGGTCGTAAGAAATTGGTACGAGCTGACATTATTGAACTTAAAAGAAAATTTGATAATGCGGATATTCCTGATGGAGAGCGTATCTTGGTTTTGTGTCCTGACCATGTCGCAGATTTGCTGGAAATAGATCAGCAGTTCGCTAATCAGTTCTACAATGCTCAAACAGGTAAGGTATATAACTTATTGGGCTTTGATGTGTACGAGTACTCAAAGTGTCCGTTCTTTAATCAAAGCACACAGACCAAGGTTGCATTTGGTGCAGTTCCAACCGATAATGATGTACGAGCTTCTGTAGCATTCACACTTCATCGCGCTATGCGTGCTGATGGTTCTACAAAGGCATATATATCTGAAGCTGCACAGGATCCTGAAAACCAAGCGAATCTATTCTCTATGCGCACTTATACATTGTGCTTGCCTACCAAAGCAGAGGGACAAGGTGCTATTGTAAGTGCCAAGGCATAAGAGTTAATTATCAACAAATGAAAAAGGAGCTCAAATATCTTGTTATTCATTGTACTGCCACGCCTCAAAATCGCGAGGTATCATCCGCCGATATTCAGGCGTGGCATACCGCTCCTATCTCCAAGGGTGGTAGAGGGTGGAAGCAAGTTGGCTATACAGACCTTTTTCATTTGGATGGAACAATCGAAAGACTTGTTAATAATAACGAGGACGCGTGGGTTGATACATGGGAGATTACTAATGGAGCAAAAGGTTATAACAGCGTTAGTAGGCATATTGTATATGCAGGTGGCTGTGATAAACGAATGAATCCAAAAGATACTCGTACAGAAGCTCAATATCAAGCAATGAAAGCTTATGTGTTGGCTTTTCACGAAGAACACCCCAATGTTCGTATCGTAGGGCATTGCGAGTTGTCCAATGTAAACAAAGCGTGTCCCTCGTTTGATGTTTCCGATTGGCTAAACGAAATCGGTATTAACCAATAAAATCAAAACGCAGAATGCAGGAAATATGGCAAATCGTATTGCCTCTCATATCCGCCATTATTACAGCTCCCATATCGGCATGGTTGATGGCAAAATTGCTAAAATCAAAACATGAAGCTGAAATTGCGAAACTCAAAACAGAGGTAGATCAAATGCGCTCCGATGTACGTTCGCGGGAGTTAGATAATGACCGAAAGGCTATTGCAATTTTAATGGAACTGGTCGTAGAACCACTCCGTGTTGATATGACCTCACTGCAAAACACCGTAAAACGACTAACCAATGCTATTAACAAAATTCCATATTGCCCTTATTCCGATGATTGTATTGTTGCTCGTGAGTTGCAAAACTCCGCAACAGACGACTGTACAGGATCAACAATCTCTACAAGAAAGCGTAAAGGAACAAGAGCAACAAATTCACAACCTGCAGCAGCAGATGAATCTGTTACGGTCTCAAATGGATCAACAGAAGACGGAAGCAAATCGCCACATGGAAAGTAAGGCAAATGATGTGTCTGAAACTATTACAGAGGAATTTGACACAACACAACCTGTAGATAGTTCCACAGGAACGCCACCATTGAAAAGTAGGAAGACGGAAAAACATGATAGAAAGTCGCAAACCACCTCTACAGAAAAAGAGGAAACGCACACAACGCAACAAGCGACTTTCCAGTCTGATCTTCAACAATCGGTAATGGATAGTATCACAAATGAAACTGATATTGATCGTGAAAAGGAGATCCAATCAGAAGCTATACAAAAAACAGGTCTTAATTGGTGGCAAACAACACTGTGTACTATCGGCGGATTTTGCCTACTGGCACTCCTTGTATGGTTTGCAATCAAGATCATCAAACGCTATGTAAAACCCTTTTAATGCACATTTAATCATGGGAAAGAAACAAGAAAAGACTGCACAAACGCAGCAAGAAACACCTCAACAAGAAGCTTCACAGCAAGAGGTGTCAAAACAAGAAACTCCTAAGCAAGAGGTATCTAAACAGGAAGAAAAAACAGGTGCAGTTACTAAAACAACTGCAATGGCAGCGGCTCAAAAAATTGCTAAAAGCATTTTCAAGGGAAATCCTGCCATGAAAGAGGTGCATGTTACTTCTGATGGTACAGCATTCTATACGCTCAATGACGCGAAGAATCATGCTCGCACCTTGTCCAACAAGGGAGTAATCACCCTCAAACGCAAGGATGTACAATAACAAAAAAACTATCAACAATGCAAAAACTAACTATCCAAAGAACAAATGGTAATGTCCCTCGTGCACTTGCGGGAGAGGATCACATTTCGGCTTTGTTGTTTTATCACAACACTCTGCCTGATGGATTTACCACAAATGACCGAATTAAAGCTGTATCAAGTATTGAAACGGCAGAAGGGTTAGGAATCACAGCAGATTCATCTGATTGGGGAATCCGTGTGTTGCATTACCAATTGACCGAGATTTTTAATCTCAATCCTGCGATTAGTCTGTATGTAGGAATTTATTCCCCCGCCTCAGAAACAAGTACCTTTGCAGAAATTAAGAAGATACAGAACTTTGCAGGTGGTAGAATCCGCCAAATAGGCGTATGGAATGGTTCTGTAGCCATGACCACTACAGATCTTAATAGCTTGCAAAGCATTCGTACAACTCTTGAGCAGCAAAACATGCCATTGTCAATTTGCTATGCTCCAAAAGTGGGCGATGTTACCCAACTTGCGCAGGACATTGCAGGATCAAACCGCAACGGCGTTTCTGTGATTATCGGACAGGATGGTGCAGGAACAGCAGCAACACTCTATGCTGATGAAAGTAATACAAGTAAAGCTTCTGTTACTGCTATTGGTGAGTGGATTGGTATTTGCTCTGCAGCTTCTGTACATGAGAGTATAGCATGGGTGGAGAAATTCCCAACTAAAATAGCATTGCCAGCTTTTGCTGATGGTACATTGTTACGCGATTTAGATTCGGCTATTATTGAAACGCTTGATACTGCGCGTTATTTGTTTTTCGTAACTTATGACGGCATTGCAGGTGCATATTTCAATGATTCACACACGATGGATTCTGCAACGAGCGACTATGCGTATATTGAGAATGTACGCACAATGGACAAAGCTGTGCGTGGTGTCCGCACCTACACATTACCAAAACTTGGTCGCCCTCTCAAAGTAGATGCTACTACAGGTAAATTAGAGACCTATGTTGTAGAGGATTTGCAACTCACTGCAAACCGTGCTCTTGAAGCAATGGAGAAAGCGGGAGAGTTGAGCGGGTATTCCGTAGAGATTGATCCTGATCAAAATGTGCTTGCCACATCAACCGTGGAAATGGTAATTAAGAATGTCGCTGTCGGAGTTATGCGTCAGTTGAAAATCAAAATTGGCTTTGCACAAAGTGTATAACCATTAAAATGAAACAACAATGACAGGTGTAAATGATGGAGTACCGTTGATTAACGGTGTTGAGTACAGTTGGGGCGATATTGTAGTAGCCATAAATGGAGTTCCTCCTGTTGGTATAACTTCAATCGCTTATGGCGATAGCCAAGATGTACAAAATAATTATGGAGCTGGTCGTCATCCTGTATCGCGAAGCAAGGGACGTATCACTCCGAGTGCCAAGATTACGCTTTACCAAAGCGAAGTGATTGCGTTGCAAAGTCAGTCCCCAACAGGGCGTTTGCAAGACATCCCTCCTTTTGACATTACCGTAAGTTATCTGCCAGATAGTGGCATAATCGTTACGGATAAAGTTCGTGATTGTCAGTTCAAAGAGAACAAACGCGATTGGAAAGAGGGCGATATGTCACAAGAGGTAGAGCTCGAACTTTTACCATCGCACATTGTGTGGGGAAAAACGAAATAATCAACAAAAAATGTTTAACCATCGGGGCGGGTAAAACGCCCGCCTCGATATAATTTTGAGCAATTATGAATAACAAGGAAAAAGAGATCAAAGAGATTAACGGTGGTGTTACTGCCGATAACATTCAAACATGGAAAAATACGCATGGGCGTATTAGTGAAGTGCGTGTTACTGACCCTGATGTATCAGAGTGTCATGTGGGGTATTTCAAACGCCCTGACATGAAAACAATGCAAGCAGTATCTGCCATGAGCAAAACAAACGAAATGAAAGGCGCAGAAGTGATGTTCGATAATTGTTGGCTTGGTGGCTCTCCTGTTATGCAGTCAGACGCGATTATTAAAATGCAAGCAATGACTGCAATGGGCAGTTTGTTAGGCTCTTGCATGCATGAGATAAAAAACTTGTAGAGGCATACGCCCTTTGTAATGAAGAAACCGACAAGGATATACAATCATTTGCAAAGGGGTGTGCCTTAATTCGGGCTAATTTTCACATTGATCCAACATCATTATCGGATGAAGAATGGGCAATGTTCTTTCAGCAAGCTGTTTGGTTGGAGGGATTCCGACTGAAAAAGCAAATGGAAATACTAACAAATATTCTACCTACAAAGGACGGTAAATGACCACATTATGAGCAATTATTCTTTTAACTATTCTTTCAACATCTCGGGCAACTGTAATACGGTAGTCAATGAGATGGCAGAGGGTGTTAATACCCTCAAAAAGAATCTATCAGAGGCAACCTCTTTTTGGGATTCTTTCGAGGGAAAATTGCTTGGTCTGAACCAATTTATAGAATACTTTGATCGGTTGGGTCAAAGCTTTGAGAATATGCAACGCCCTGGCGCAGAACTCAATGCTTCGCTTGCAGATCTACAAGCAATATCCAACGCTACAAGTAAAGAGTTAGAAACGATCGAGCGGTTCGCTCGTTCTACAGCAAAGGAGTTTGGCGGTTCTGCAGCACAATCTGTGGAATCGTACAAACTTTTGTTGTCCCAATTATCTCCTGAACTTACCAAGGATAGTGCAGCTCTTGCTGCAATGGGTAAGAATATCGCCATATTAAGTAAGACGATGGGTGGAGATACTACAGCAGCTGCTGAGGTCTTGACTACTGCGATGAACCAATATGGTGTTTCGCTTGCGGATCCAATGGCTGCAAGTCGAAAAATGGCGGAAATGATGAACATCATGGCTGCCGCAGGTCGTGAGGGTTCTGCCGAACTGCCAACAATAAAAGTTGCACTTGAGCAATGTGGTATGGCAGCCAAGGCTGCAGGCGTTTCATTTGCCGAAACTAATGCTGCGATACAGGTACTTGATAAAGCTGGTAAAAAAGGCAGTGAGGGTGGTGTTGCCTTGCGTAATGTTATGACTACACTTGCACGCGGGCGTTTCTTGCCTAAAGATGTACGCGAGGAATTGAATGCTGCAGGCGTTGATATTAACAAACTGACGGACAACTCCAAGAGCCTTGCAGATCGCCTTATATTCTTAAAGCCTGTAATGAATGACGCAGCTCTATTTAGTAAATTATTTGGTCGTGAGAATACTAATGCTGCAATGGCGTTGATACAAGGCATTGATCAAGTAAAAGAATGGACAGAAGCCATTACAGGTACCAATACTGCTGTAGAGCAAAGTCAAATCATTATGGAATCTTATAATGAACGACTTTCTCGCATACAATCCAATTTTGATAATTTCAAAATCTCCATTTTCAATGTTACAGGAGATTTTGGTATTTGGATGTCCGTGATGATGAAATCACTAACCCCACTTGCCCAACTATCTCCTTTGATTATTGGTGTTGGAAAGGCAATGTTGTTTGTTCGTGCATTGGACTGGGGTGGTATGTGGAAAAAGATACGCAATCACATTATAGCGACTACAATTAGTCTTAACTCTCTTGGGATGACATTGGGATTGACCTCTATCAGTTTTACGGCATTCAAGACAGTTGCTGTTAATGCTTGCCGTGCCGTGAGTGTTGCGATTATGAATATCCCTATTCTTGGCTGGATTGCAGCAGCTATTGCAGCTATCATTGCAATCATACAAACACTATGGAATAAATGCAAAGGATTTCGTGTGTTCATATTTACCACTTGGGAGGTTATTAAGCGAATCTTTGGAATGATAGGTATGCTGTTTAATAAGTTGTGGGGATGGATCACAGGTGGGGTAAAAGAAGCAACTGCAAAATTGACGGATTTCTTCCAATGGTTTGTCGGGGCTATTCAAGAACCTATTGCAAAAGTAAAAGCTTTTTTTGGTTCTATTGGCGAATGGTTACGGAATGTGGGAACATTGATAGTTAATTCTATGCGAGGCGTCTTGGCGCGTTTTAAGGAACTTGGTCAGCGCATAAAATCTTGGGTATCTGGCATTGCTCAAACAATTGCCGATAAATTTTCTACAGTTTTCGAACCTTTGATAACCACATGCCAAGCTGCAATAAATAAGATTAAAGGATTTTTTGCAAAGGCGATTAATTGGATTCGTGATCAGTTTAATAGCGTCGTTGGTTGGATTGTTGAGGCATACAACAAAGCAGCAAAAGTATTCGGTTGGGAAGAAATTAAGGCGGCAGGTAAAGCACGAGCTGATGAAAGTTGGGGGGAAGATCACCCCGAGAATAATCCTGTAGGCGCAGGGACAGGTAGTTCTACAGTAGGTGGAGAGGGGTTTGTAGAAAATGATCCAATTGCAACAGGAATAAACGGTATAGGTGGTTCTGCTGATAAAACTGATCGCATAAAGAACATAAACATTACCATTGATAAATTGATAGACACATTTACAATTCAAACAACGAACATGCAGGAAAGCACAGAACGCATAAAGGGTATGGTTGCCGAAGCCTTGTTATCTGCGGTTAATGATGTAAACCTTGCTTTGTAAGATATGAGAAACTATAATTTACAAATAGTAAATGCTGCCTTGGTAGCTGCAAGTGTTGCGTCGCAGGTTGTGCGTCCATTACTGTATAAATTCAAGCCGTTAGATCAATCAGAAGCGACTGACTATAAACTTGGCGATTTGCGCAATCAGGTTGTATCATCCGCTGTTTCTACAGGAGATCGTTCTATTTCGCTTGCAGAAACAAAATGGCAAGGGAATGAGGATTATTGGCTGGGGCGTAATGTGCTAACAGATTTGGTTGTTCGTGTTCCTGAAAAGGGAGTACTAACAATCCCTGATGTAACAATCAATATATCAAAGCAGAAAGAAATTGTGAAGACTGCCATTGTGGGGCGTGCAGGAACCATTAAGGAATATATTACTGATGGCGACTATCAATTATCAATTAGTATTGGTATTGTGTCTGTTGATGAGAATAACCAAATCATTGACCAATATCCTGAAAGTGCTATCAGTACATTGCGCGAAGTCCTCGAAGAAAACCAATCGCTCGAAGCGAGTAGTACATTTTTGGATGTGTTTGGCATTAACAAAATTGTAGTGACTGGTTTTTCTGCAAAGCAAATGACATACGCCAATAGACAAGTTGTAGAGGTTTCTGCCTTGTCTGATGACGATTATATTATACAATCTACTGACTATTAAATACCGTTTAATCATTATTTAAGCCGTGCTTAAATTGTGTTCAAAAATAGAAATTAAGGGTAGTAAGACATGGGTATTTGAAAAGATTACCTCATGTGAAATCGTGCGAGACATGGACGCACTGACTACGACTTGTACGCTTGTACTTCCTCGTAAAATACAATGGCAAGGAGAAAGTTCTAACCCTATCAAGCGCGGTGACCAAGTAACGGTATGGCTTGGCTATGATGATGATTTGCAATTGGCATTCCAAGGGTATGTGTTACAAAAGGGCTTTAAGGCACCTATAGAAATTAAGTGTGAGGATGAGATGTTTGTGTTGAAGCAAACACCTGCTGTCAAAAAGACATATAAGAATGTCACAGTTGAAAATCTGTTGAAAGATCAAAATCTAAATTACACACTCAAGGTGCTTGGGGAGCAAAATGTTGGGCAATATCGTGTAAATGTGGACAATGTGGCTGAACTATTAGCACACCTTAAAGAAAATAGTATAAAAACATTCTTTCGTTTGGAAGATGAAAAACCTGTATTATATTGCGGTGTAATGTTTGATCATAATACAGGCATACGACAAGTTTTTGAAACAGGTGTAAATATAATATCGGATAGTAGTCTTGATGAGCAAAATTCTGAAGATGTAAAGATAAAGTTAAAAGTCGTTAGTTTACAACCTGACAATAAGAATAAGATTAAGGTAGAGGTTGGGGATAATGACGGAGAACGTCGCACTATACATTGCTATGGAAAAAATGAATCAGAGGCGAAAGCGTGGGGGGAGCAAGAATTGGAACGATTAAAGCGCGATGGACTTACAGGATCATTTACAACTTTCGGGCATGTGTTGCTTGATAGGCTTGACATTATTGGTGTAAAGATAAATGGTGAGCGCAAAGGTAAGTATCAAGTACAAAAGAATACAATCACATTTGGGGCGGGAGGATTCCGTCAAGACATAACACTTGGAGCGAGGGTAGCAGAATGAATATAGCAGATATTATACGGCAGATAGTTTTAGGTGGGAACTTGGAACTGTATTTCAAAGTTTGCATTGTGGATGAGATAGATGAAGAGGCACGTACTATTGAATGTACACCTATTGATGAGAGCGCACCTTTTACAGGTGTAAATTTACAGGCAGATCAAAATGGAGAGGATGGTGTGGTTTTATTTCCTGCTAAAGATTCGTATGTGGTTGTCGGCTTTCTTAATCCATCAGTCGCTTGTGTGGTACTCACTACCAAAATAACCAAGGTAATACTAACAACAGAAAAAGTTGCTATTGAGGTAACGGATCAAACGGCAGAGATAAAGATCAACGATGGATCTGTGTTGAAATTAGAGGATGGTAAAGTTACTTTTAACGATGGTAGCGAAACTATGATTAACGGCAATGAGTTGAAGACACAGTTACAAACGATGTCGGGGCGAATAGACGCAATCATAAATGCTATTTCATCGGCACCCATAGCCCCTATGGATGGCGGAGCTACTTTTAAGGGTGCATTAGTGGCAAGTCTTGCTCCTCATTTGGCAAACAAAGAGAACTTCACACAAATAGTAGATGATAATATCAAACACTAATGGCATTTAATAAAGAAGACATACAACAAGCTCTTGAAATTGGTTTTGCGAGGATTGAGTCCGAAGCGTCTGCAAATTATCCTGCTACTAAGATTGTTGCAGAAACAATCGTTGCAGCTATTGAGAAAGCATTCCAAGAAGCGGAGGTAACGGCAACAGCCACCATAGATAATAAAACAATCAATATACAAGGAGAATTAAAATGATTGGACTTACAGTTGATACAGCTACAGGCGATTTGTTAGTAGAAAACGGTAGCCTTGTACTTTCGGAAATATCTTCGCAAGTCATTGAGCATGTTGTTCGCGCCAATCGCGGAGAATATCGAACTCAACCATTGGTAGGTGCCGAGGTTATTAAATTACAGCATGGTTCTACCTCGCGTTTGTGGTGTGCGCGTGCAAAGAAGATGTGTCAAGCCGCAGGTGTAGAGGTAAAGCATGTAAGTGTAAACGGCAATAATATCAAAGTTGAATAATGAAAGTTTTTGTACAAGATAGACAATGTATCGCCGATATTGCCTTGCAAGTTTGTGGATCGTTAGAGGCGGCATTAGTAATAGCAGAACGCAATGGTTTGTCTATTACGGATGATTTAGTTGTAGGGCAAGTGTTAGATTATGATCTTACAGATGTATTAAACAAGCAGGTGGTTAGCGTTTATAAGGTGGATGGCGTAATTCCAGCAAGCATGGTGCATGATACGCTTACAGAGGAATTGAAAACCGTTATAGGAGAAGATACAGGTATGGAAGATATACAAGGTGTCGCAGATCCTACCAAGACACCAATATTTACAAATGTATTTACAAAGCAGTTTAACATTCAATTTGCATAAAAATGAAAAACGAATTTAACACAGAGGAACTTCGCAATACAGCGGAGGAGATTCAAAATGCTGTAATGGCAAAAAGTATTACCCCCGAAATGGTCGGTGGCACATTGTTAGCGTTAGTTAATGCACAAGGCGAGGTAATCGAATCCTTTGGCAACTTTCAGCGCGAACGCGTAACGGTTAAGGTAAACGCTTACGATGGCAGTCAGCGTGCAGATGTGACAGGCGCAAAGGTTTATTTAGACATGTTCTCCGCAGGAACGCCAATTGTTAATGTGCCTCGTCAAGAGTTAGAGGTGGATGAAAATGGAGAGGTGTCATTTGAAGTTATACATGGATATCATTATTCTGTAGTGTCAAAGTTGGATGGCTTTGGAGCTTCGTTCCAACTTACATTTCAAGCTTCCCAAGAAAGTCGTATCATTGCATTATGGAATTTGCCATTAGGTGTGTTCTATTTAGGTGCTGCTGGTTATTGGAGAGAAACAAATGAGGAGACAGGCGATGGTGTTTATCGCTACATTCCATACATAACAGAGGAATATATTAATGATTGGGATATGCGCAGAGAATATGCCGAATGGGGATTGACTGATGAAGAAACTTGGGACGATGATTATTATGGTTGGTTTATCCTTATATCTACAGAAAAAGGATCGTTTATGATAGACAGCGATTCTTATTCAGAAGACTATAAGACATGGACTTCAAATCGCTTCTATGGGAAAAATATCCCAACCATGCATGCATATGATTATGAAAATAGAGATTGGGAAATAGCTCAAGAGGAAGCTCGACAGGATATGGATGGCAATTTGAATACGGCAAAGCTACTTGCGTTCTGTGGATCAGAAGCCCCTGCAGCTGCATGGTGCGCAAATAGTCAGACCGATTATAGGATTAATCGTTGGCTTCCATCATGTGGCGAACTATATCTAATGTTCCTTAATGGATCAGTGATTGATTCGTTGATGGAACCTGCAATAGAGGATGGATATAACCTGCGTAAGATTCTTGATGATTATAACTGGCATTGGTCAAGTACTGAATGTAACGCGCGGTGTGCGTGGGGCGTGAGTATCGGCAACGGAGTCGCGGCAGCCGTAGGATTACCGCAACTATGTGCGTGCGGTGTCGGCTTTTCTCTTTGATTCTTAACCCTTTATCCTTTGCGCTTCGCTTTTTAGGAGCGAAGCGCATAAATTTTTTTTGAAAAATCTTTGATTATCCAACAAAAAAGCAGTACCTTTGCACTCGAATTATGGCAGCAAACACAGCAAAAGCATATAAGGATATGTATCAGATTATACAAATGATGTGTAGTCTGTCGGATAGTGTACCTGTAAAATGGCGACGTTGGTTGTGGGAAAAAGCACTTGATACAGCGAGTGATCTCATTGCGCTTATTGTGTATGCCTACGATGAGAAAAGCCTACAAACAAAACTTGCATACATAGACAAGTGCCTTACCAAATTTACAGTACTTAATACTTATTTGCGATTGAGCAATGAGAATGCCATAATACCTACTCAAAAATTTGTGAATATATCGGAACTAATGGCTGATATTTCCCAACAGTTAGCTGCGTGGCGCAAAGGCACGGCTGAGAGACTAAAAGGTGTGTAAACGAGTGTCCCAACGGTTACGGCTTTTGGGAGTGAGTAATTTTCTTAATGAAAAGGTCTGCGTACTCTCATTTAGAGTTAAGAGCAAGTTAATCGCAGAAGAAAATGCGCGTGGTGTGCGTGGAACGTGAATATCAACAACGGAAACACGAACAACAACAATAGGAATAACAACAACTATGTGCGTGCGGTGTCGGAATTTCATTTGAAAATGGAAAACATACAGGGAAATATCGCCATTACTTACGATAGCCTCGAAATAGCATATCGTGATTGCCGCAGAAATAAATCAGGTTCTGCAAATGCTATTGCGTATGAGATGTTCTATGAGGCTAATCTACTCCGTTTGCGTGATGAGATAAACGCACGCACATATACTCCCCAAGAATCCATTGCCTTTATTGTAAACAAGCCTGTGCAGCGCGAGATATTTGCTGCTAATTTTCGTGACCGTGTCGTTCATCATTGGATCGCTTTGCGCATTGAGCCGTTATTGGAGCGGGTTTTTATAGATGAAAGCTTTAATTGTCGCAAGGGGAAAGGTACACTTGCTGGCATACTGTATTTGCGTGACGCTATTCGACAAAAGTCGGAGAACTATACGCGCGATTGTTGGGTGCTTAAATACGATTTGAAAGGCTTTTTTATGTCAATTAACCGTGAGCGCGTCACAGATAAGTTGTGTCGGTTTATTGATGAGCGTTACAAAGGAAATGATAAAGATACGCTCATTTTTCTATGTCGCCAAATACTACTTAATGCCCCCGAAAAGAATTGCAAAATTAAGGGAACAAAGTCCGAATGGGTTGGTTTGTCAGCGGATAAAAGTTTGTTTACTGTGCCTGATGGATTTGGATTGCCAATTGGGAACCTGACATCGCAACTCGTAGCAAATTTCTTGCTGAATGACGCGGATCACTATTGCAAGGAGGTGTTAGGTTTGGATATAGATCGCTATGTAGATGATACCTCAACTCCCGACACGGAAAAAGAGAAACTATTGGCTGCTATGCCTCTTGTTCGACAATATCTTTTGGAAAGCGCAGGTGCTATTATACATCCGCATAAATTTTATTTACAACATTATACTAAAGGGGTTAAGTTTATTGGCTGTGTAATAAAAAAGGATAGATTATATCTTGCTAATCGCACTGTTGGTAATGCGTATAAACGCCTGCATAAGTTCAACGAATTAGCAGCTAATAATCCGCTGTTTGTGCGAAAACATGCCGAGTATTTTGTTAGTTGTATAAACTCCTATCTTGGTTTGATGAAGCATTGTAACGCGTATGGTTTGCGTCGTGATTTCATTGCAGCTATAGGGAGTGAGTGGCATAAAGTTATAACTGTTGATCCTGATTATACTAAACTTATCGTAAAACCAAAATTCAAACATAGAGAGCGCATTCGTTATGTGCTCCGCCGTCAAAGGCATAAAATATCAATAACCAAAATTCAAAACAAACAAATGACAGCACGAGATTTTAGTACGGTTGATAAAGCCGTCGCCGTTGAGCAACTCAACATCAATCGCAAAAAGGGTTGTGTCGTGAGATGGGATTTCGAGCCTGTTAAGAACAAAATTCCTCTTAAACCTACAAACAAACCGAAACGGAGCAAGGGTAAGCCTGTGCCTAAAACCGACCAAGTACAAGTAGAGGGTCAAGACTACAAAGAAACAGTATCAAAGTTTGTTTCTTTCTCTGTTAAGTCTTATCCAATACTCCCAACAGCCGATGAGGTGATCGCGGATATTGAGGCGGATTTGACTGCACGCTATTCCGAAGATAATCGTCCTGCGATTGATCTTAATGCGTACCGCGAAGCTATTAACAAATTGCACACCTCTTAAACGACAGACACAATGGCACGTTCATTAAATGAGATAAAGGCGGAAATAGCCACCGCCTTTATCTCCCAAGAAGTGGTGCGTAATGCGTATGGTTTGGATGATAATGCTACTTTCGATAAGGTGTTTTCGCCTGTTAGTATTGAGAGTATTCTTTTCGATGTCGTTGCTTCTTGTATATGGGTGGTTGAAAGCCTGTTTGATCGCCATAAGTTAGAGGTAGAAACAAGAATAGAAGCATTGCGTCCGCATACACTGCGTTGGTATGTTTCCAAGACGCTTGAGTATATGCACGGAAAAAGTCTAAAGCCTGTTTCAAAAGATGGAGTTGTGATCGCTGACTATTACGACACGAAAGATATGCCCGAGAGTGAGATAGAAAAGAAACGTATCGTAAAATATGCAGTAGCAACGGAAAGTAATACGCATGTTCTGATAAAAGCTGCTGGCTCAAATGACGGTCGTCCCAAAAAACTCAATACAGAACAACTGAATGGTTTGAGTTGGTATCTTTCGCAGATTAAAGACGCAGGTGTTAATCTTCGGGTAATCAGTGAGGACGCTGATCAGATGAATGTTGAGTTGTATGTTCGGTATGATCCAACCGTTTTGCAAGCAGAGCTCTTAACGGATAAAGAGAATGAATATCTCGCTACCGAGAACACATTCTATACAAATGCCGATCGTGCGTCAGGGTATCACTTAATCCGTTTAAGCCCTATTGATGATGTACAAACAGACATTTTGGATAATGTTGTATGTGATGTCATTACCCACTTGCCTTTTAATGGAGAGTATAGGAACTCCGATTTGCTTGCTGCTATACAATCTATAAATGGCATAGAGGTGGCAGATATATGTAAGGTAGAAGTTTGCGCTGCAAGTGCAACAGGCGTATATACACCTGTCATCGGATATCGCCGTCCTTATAGTGGTTATTATGAATTAACAAACCTTGTTGTTAAGGGTAAACCTTACATTACAGCCGAATGATTTATAAAGTAGATTTTGACAAATGGATTTTGTCTGTCTTGCCGTCATTTTTGCGAAAGAATGTGATATTTGCCATACTCCGCGCAATGTGTGCACCTATCAAGTCAGAGAAAAGCGGTTTGTATGCTCGTTTTATCTTAGCCCGCAAGGATCATTTATATCGTCTATCTCACAACGGACAAGTATGCTATCTGCGTGCAGCACTTAACGATGCATTTGGATTGCAACCGAGTAAAGGCTTCACGATAGAAGATTATGTCGAAATTGATGGTGAGTGGCAATATGCCAAACATGAGGGCATGAATGATCATTTGTATCCTGTTGATGAGGGACTAAATCCTAATCTTCCAGAGGGAGAAACAGCTGATCCTGCAATGCCTATTTTATACAGTGAGGATATCATCAATAGAGTGCAGTGCCATTTTGTTATAGGTGTTCCGTCTGCAATTTATTCGACAAGCCTCGACAAAGTACAAGCTATTGTTGAAAAATATCGCTTGCTATCAAAAATTCCAATTTATACACCAATCTAAAAAAAACAAAACAATGAATAAAGCGCAATATTTATCTACCGCTCCCGAACTGGGAGGAAACGGACGCTATCCTTTATCCACACAGGGACTTAATTTCGTGCAGTCGCAAATTGAATTGCTGCAAGAGCTTTCAAGAATCGGCGGAAAACGCTACATCCTTAAACAGCCCACTGATGGAGATGGATTGGTGGTTATTGATAACGAAATTATGCCATTATATGGTGCCATTCCTGACAAAAGCGGTGGCATTAAAGTGTATCAAGAAACACAGGATATACAAGCTGACGGTGAAACTTATGTTGGAGCCCGCATTATACGATATGCACGATATCAGACCGCTTACAGAAAAGGAGAAGATGGTTTATACCCAGTCAATGGGTTTGCTGTCATTCAGACAAATGCAGAACTGAACAGGCGCATTGACGAAATAGAGGGAGCAATGGGCGAAGTTTCCAATCGTCTTGAAATTCGTTCGGGTATATTTACTGCCGTTCAAATCAATAACCTTTTCGATAATGTTCGATTACAATGCCGTAAGGGTTCTGTAAAACTCAATGGCGCAGAAACATATAGTCTAAATGTATATCGCACAGGCAGTACTGCAGGCAATGGTGTTATTGAAAGCGTTACACAAGAGCAAATCTTGCCTGATTTGCGCCGCTTTACACGGCAGTATTCTCCTGATAGCAAAAAATGGAGCAAATGGACATACTGTACAGACAATTTTCATATAGATGTCAAGGTTGTGGACGGCAATACAGTTTGGGTAAGGCATGGAGAGGTTCCTGTTGGTGTACAACTTGTGTTGTTGCGTAAGAAAAAACGTAGTAAATGGAGACGGTCATCAGGAAGTGAGGGCGGACAAGCGCGTCGCCAAGGTAAAAACCAATATGTACATCATAAAGGTATTGTACTTTCGCTGGGAGAACCTAATAAATGGTATGTGCCTAAATGTTTACAGGTGGATGATGATATACATAATTCGCTTATTGGTAAAGAACTTGGTACTATATGTAGAAGCTTTTTGAAAACAATTTCTATTGGTGGCTATGAGGGATATCAGATTAAGGGAACAAGTATTTGTATCGTAGATCCCGTTCAATTAGGAATATTAAACCGCCGAGGTAGTACTGTGAATGCCGAGAATTGCAAATCAGCTGCTTATGTAAAAATAGCACTACAATTTGCGGCTGCAGGACAATCTTATAAAGGAGCTGGCGGTGAAATGGTGCAAATGAAATATCGTATTTGGAACCAAAAGAATGGAGCTAATTATACAAAACGTCATACATTCTCTGTGGAATAAAAAAAGAGGGGTAGTAAAAACTGCCTCTCTTGAAAGTCCCTGCGCCCGTGGGTCATTATGCGCTCATTCACTACGTTATATATACAGGGAAACACTATGTGCCATTATCCCTCGTTCAACGTTGATTCGAAGTGGACTATCATAATGCACATCCCAACGAATGGAGTCCAGCGAACTGGACATAACTTGTCAGGGAGTAGGATGTACTAATCGTAATTCCTCATGTTAGCAGGATATTACATGGCACAAAGGTACTGCTTTTTTGTGAGATATACAAATTTTTTACTAAAAAAATGAAGAAAAATTGCTAAAATACTGCACTTTGTCGGTTAAGGGTATAAAAAAGCCCCGCCGACTTCGTTAGAAAGTCCTCTTACCTACATTTCTAACAACAAACGCGAACAACCGCGAAGCCGTGGGGCGAAAGCCTTATAACTTCGGTTGTTCGTGTTTTTTATGCCTATACGAGGCTATGTAGGTAAGAGAGGTGCAAAATTACTGCTTTTTTCTCAAATAACCAAATTTTCAACCCTTAAAAATCTGTTTTTATGCTGAATGTCAAGCAAAACAAATGAATCTGTGCAGATTTTCAAAGAATCTACTGCACTTGGTAGGCTTCTAATTAAGCCTGTAAGCAAAGCCGTTGCTCGCGAGATGATCATTGCAAATCACTACTCGCACAAATGGAACGATGGTGGCTTTGGAGTGTTTAATTTCGGGATATTCCATGCTGATGAACCCGACCGTTGTCTTGGAGTGGCTGTCTATGGTTACATGAAGAACCCACGCGCAAAGACCTTTACGCACCCTAATCCTAAAGCGTGGGTGTGTGAACTTAATCGCATGTGGATAGATGATGAACTTGGACGCAATGCCGAGAGTATTTTAATAGCAGCGTCTATTAAGTTATTACGCCGCCTTGACCCTAATTGTGTTGCTGTGCAAAGTTTCGCAGACGGTCGCCTTGGTTGCGGAACAATCTACAAAGCTTCAAACTTTCGGTATTTTGGTTTCCATCATACCATTTTCCTGCGCAATAAACGATCAGGCGAAATTATCCATCAACAGATATGCACTAATACAACCTCAAAGGCTGCTTATATTCGCGCAAATGTTGCGTATTTGATTGGCGATTTCGATGTACTTATTGTCAAAACATATCGTTATATTTATCCGCTATGCAAGCATTTTCGTTCTGTATTTAAGGAGCAACCTTATCCCGCATACGATAAAGGATATGTCGCAGGCGAGTGGAAGCGTGATAAAGAAACAATCAGACAGCGTTGCGTTAAAATGCTTGCAGAATTAGATTTATCTGTTTATGAGAAACCTGTAAAGCGTGTAGGTTCTTCAAAAGCCAAGAATCCAGCAAATAATGCAGAGAACTCTAAAGTAGCAGCTTAATAGAACAAAGAAACCTCTCAACTTTTTGCGGTTGAGAGGTTTTTATATGTTGGTTAAACAGCAATCAAATAGTGGTTAAACTTGCTTTATGATTCTCCACGAACAAATAAATATGACAAACCAGTCGTTGAAATAACGAGCATTTTTCTTATACACACCGCATGAAAAAGGGTGTAATTTTCACACTACAAAGGTACTACTTTTTTTTGAAATATGCAAATTTTTAGGCAAAAAAATGCAAAAAAAAACACTATTTTTCACACCCTAAAAAACAGGGCAAAGATTGAAAAGAAAATGCAAGAAAATTACGAAAAATTGTACATTTCGTTTGGAAATGTTGTACAAATGGTTTTGCCGATTATATTAGCATATTCTTGGTATTATACTATTGCCATGCTTGAAGAAGTTTCCTTTACATAGCAAGTGCTAGATAAAAAAATCATTTTAATCAAATAATTTTCTACTAATAATTCTCATAGAATAAAAAGTACTAATCAAATTATGTAAACTAAATAGTAACTCTTCATATACTCACAATAGTCTTAGTAGTGTTTTATCGTGTATAGTGAATATTTTGAAATTCACCACTCACTTTTAGCACAATCTTCGGCATGCGAAAACTTTTTTCAAAAAAATTACTACCTTTGCAGAGTAAAAATGCGGATAACCGCAGAAATACGCCACAAAGTATGAAAATCGAGCGGAAAGGACACCTGCAAGGATTTTTGCGCAACTGATTTGACAAAATAAAATTCCTTGCTAAACTTTCTAAGTTTTCACTTGCATATATGCAAAAAAATCACTACCTTTGCACCCGAAATTAGAATGGTGGTTTTAGAACTCTTCTGAAATTTATGAAAAAAGTATTAGTCGTAGGTGGCGGTGGACGAGAGCATGCTATCGTGCATGCGCTCTCGTGTAGCGTGAAAGTGGAGAAAATATACTGCGCACCAGGTAATGCAGGTATAGCACAACTCGCAGAGTGCGTGGCTATCAAAGATACCGATGTGGAGGGGTTGCTTCTCTTCGCCAAAGAGACAGAAGTGGACCTAACCGTTGTAGGACCAGAAGCAGCACTCGCCGCAGGCGTGGTGGACGCTTTCCGTGCCGAAGGAATGCCTATCTTCGGGCACACCAAAGCAGCTACACAGATTGAGTCCAGCAAGGAGTTTGCGAAAATCATCATGCAGAAATACCATGTGCCTACTGCTGCCTATCAGTCCTTCAGCGATTATGAAGAGGCATTAGCATATGTGCAGGCAGGACGATTGCCTATTGTGCTCAAATACGATGGACTAGCGGCTGGCAAAGGAGTGGTGATAGCCAATACCCTTGAAGAAGCAGACACTGCCCTGCAAGATATGCTATGCAATGAAGCATTTGGCAAAGGAAAAGTGGTGGTGGAGGAATACCTCGAGGGACCTGAGTTCTCTTTCATGTGTTTTGTGAACGGAGAGAAGGTTTATCCAATGCCTCTCTCGCAAGACCATAAGCGCGCATACGACAACGATGAAGGACCGAACACAGGCGGTATGGGCGCCTATACACCGCTGCCTTTCGTGACCGAAGAAGACGAAGCGTTTGCAAAGAAGTATATCCTTGAGGCAGTAGCCAAAGGCATGTGTGCCGAAGGATTACCACTCACAGGTGTGCTCTATGGTGGACTGATGAAGACAGCACAAGGTATCAAAGTGATTGAGTTCAATGCACGCTTTGGTGACCCGGAAACCGAAGTCGTTCTTCCGCTCCTTGAGTCTGATGCCTACGATGTATTCTACGGCATTGCAACAAACACACTCCCCTACAAGAAAGAGCAGGGTGGAGGCTTGTCATGGCGTAACGAAGCCACAATAGGCGTGGTACTTGCATCCAAAGGTTATCCGGGAGATTATACCAAAGGTGCGGTGATTGAAGGCACAGAGGTCTTTGATGGTCCTATCTTCCATATGGGTACGCAGAACGAGAACGGGGTGCTGAAAACCAATGGCGGACGCGTAATGATGTGCATTGCTACAGGCAAAGATATTAGTGCCGCACGCGAGAAAGTATATAACGAAATGGAGAAAATCCAATGCTCAAACCTCTTCTACCGCAAAGATATCGCCCACTGGGCGCTTTAAGTGCCGTAGGCACGAAAAGTGGTCGCACAACGAAGTAAATGGTCTTTGACGCAACGCCACCATTCGTGAGCCAAGGGCGAACCACTTTCGCGCAGCCACTATTCGTGAACAAAGTGAACTAAAAATATGATAATCGACGGAAAACAAATTTCGCAGTCCCTCAAGGATGCGATGAAAATAGAAGTAGAAGCACTGGAAGCGCAGTATGGTCGCCGTCCATGCTTGATGGTCATTATTGTAGGCAACAATCCTGCCAGCCGTTCCTATGTAACAGGTAAGATCAAAGCCACCGAGTACTGCGGTTTTGATGGACACCTCGTGGAACTGCCAGAAGATGTGAGCGAAGCAACACTCCTGGCAGAGATAGATAAACTCAATAACGATAATCAAGTGGATGGAATATTGGTGCAACTACCTTTGCCTAAACATATCTCCGAGGATAAGGTCATCGCTGCTATCTCTGCAGAGAAAGATGTGGATGGTTTTCACCCGGAGAATGTGGCACGCTTGTGGCTCAACCAACACTGCATCCTCCCATGCACCCCAAAAGGTATCATCGAACTCCTCGACCAAGCGGGCGTGGAGATAGCAGGCAAGAAAGCAGTTGTCATCGGTCGCAGTAATATAGTGGGTAAGCCTGTTTCTAAACTGCTGCTCGACCGCAATGCTACGGTTACTATTGCGCATAGCCGCACCAAGGACCTCGCTGCTGTATGCCGTGAAGCAGATATCTTAGTGGCTGCCGTAGGACGCGCCAAGATGGTGACGGCAGAGTTTGTCAAACCCGGTGCAGCGGTAATAGATGTGGGTATCAACCGCACCGAGGCAGGTAAATTGGTGGGCGATGTGGATTATGAGGCAGTATTGCCTATTGCTGGCGCTATCACCCCTGTGCCAGGCGGTGTAGGACCCATGACCATCACCATGCTCATGCGTAATACGATTGAGTGCTTTATTAATAGAATGAATAAGTTATAATAGTATATTTTCATGAATTTCGGTACTCCCCTTACTTCTGTGGCTACTAAGGCGTTATTGCTTGGAAGTGGCGAATTGGGCAAAGAAGTAGCCCTCGAACTCCAGCGTTATGGCGTGGAAGTTATTGCGTGCGATAAGTACGCCAATGCGCCAGCTATGCAAGTGGCACATCGTAGTCATGTTTTCAATATGCTGGACGGTACTAAGCTTCGTCAAGTGATTGAAACAGAACAACCATCATTGATTATCCCTGAAGTAGAAGCTATTGCTACCCCTACTCTCGTCGAATTAGAAAAAGAAGGTTACCGCGTTATCCCTACGGCTAACGCGGCTTTTTTAACTATGAACCGTGAGGCCATCCGCCGTATGGCAGCCGAAGAGTTGGGTCTGCCCACCGATGAAAATACTGAAAAAGCCGTAGCGAAAGCTATTGAGGCTTTTGACCAACTTAAAGTCGCAGGCGAATTAAAGTTGGTGTGAATGGCGGCAAAGCCGCGAATAGTGGTGCCGAGCCACCATTCGTGAGCGCAGCGAACCATTTTCGCGTAGCCACCATTCGTGAGCCAAGGGCGAACCAAAAACGTAAACAAATTAACAACACATATATGATTGAACGTTACAGCCGCGCAGTCATGCGCAACATTTGGACAGAAGAGAATAAGTTCAATGCTTATCTCGAAGTAGAAATCTTGGCTGCTGAGGCGTGGAGCACCTTGGGTGTTATCCCAGCAGAAGATGTACAACTCTTGCGTGAGAAAGCTACATTCAATATCGACCGCATCCACGAGATAGAAGAAATCACTCGTCACGATATCGTTGCTTTCACCCGCACAGTGAGCGAGTCGTTAGGCGAAGAGAAAAAATGGGTACACTACGGACTTACCTCTACCGACATAGTGGATACCGCGAATGGATATTTGCTCAAGCAAGCCAATGAGGTGTTGCGCAAAGATTTGCACTCTTTCTTGGAAGTGTTGAAGCGCCGCGCGAATGAGTTCAAATACACACCTGTTATCGGTCGTACCCACGGCATGCACGCCGATGTGAGCAGTTTTGGTCTCAAGTGGGCATTATGGTACGAAGAGATGCGCCGTAACTTAGAGCGCTTCGAGATGGCAGCCAAAGGTGTAGAGGCAGGTAAATTGTCTGGCGCGGTAGGTAACTACGCGAATATCCCACCAGCAATCCAAACCTATGTATGCGAGCACCTTGGCATTGAGTCGGCTGCGATAGCCACACAAGTGTTGGGTCGCGACCGCCATGCCTTCTACTTGGCTACGCTTGCAGTTATCGCCGGTACGCTTGAGCAAATGGCATTGGAGGTACGTAATATGCAGCGCCAAGAAGTGCGTGAAGTGGAAGAAGCTTTCCGCAAGGGACAGAAAGGTTCTTCGGCTATGCCACATAAGCGCAACCCTATTTCATCGGAGAATATTTGCGGTTGTGCGCGAGTGATGCGCGGATACATGTGTACTGCGAGCGAGAACATCGCCTTGTGGCACGAGCGTGACATATCCCATTCCTCTACAGAACGCATCGTGCTGCCTGACGCAACCATGCTGCTCGATTATATGTTGGCACGCTTCGAGGGCATCCTCGATAACCTCGTAGTTTATCCAGAGAATATGCTTCGCAATATTGGTCTCACCCACGGAGCTATCTTCGCACAGCGAGTGATGAATGCACTGATAGAGAAGGGTTTTGTGCGTGAGCAAGCATATGACCTCGTACAACCTGTGGCAATGAAGACGCTGATGGAAGGTGGCGAGATGCAAGAAAATCTCAAACTCACCGAAAGTGTGACAGCACATCTGAGCAACGAGGAGATTGACGCATGCTTTAGTTTGGATTATTACATGAAGAATGTAGATTATATCTTCCAGCAAGTAGGTATCTAACCACTAATCGCTAATCACTAATCGCTAATCGCTAATCACTAATCACTAAACGCTAAACATAAATACAATAATATATGTCAAAAGTGACCTTGAAATTATCTGATGGTACATGCTTCGAAGGTGTATCTATCGGGTATGAGAAAAATGTAACGGGAGAGGTGGTATTTAATACCACAATGATAGGTTATCCGGAAGTGCTGACCGATGCAGGCGCGCGAGGACAAATAGTAGTGATGACCTATCCGCTCATTGGTAACTATGGAGTGCCTGCATGCAGCGAACAAGAGAATGGTCTATCCGATTATCTGGATAGCAATGCTATTCACCCTGCGGCACTCATCATGACGGAATATAGTCCTGAGTACTCGCACTGGAATGCGAATGAGAGCCTCGCTCAATGGCTCATCCGCGAACAGATACCAGCCGTTATGGGGATAGACACACGCGCCCTAACCAAACATCTGCGCGAAAAGGGGAGTATGCAAGCCACACTCTTTTTTGAGAACGATAACACGCTTCCAAAAGCGAATGAAGAACATCTTGTGGCGCAAGTCAGTTGTACCCAACCCATCACCTATAACAGCGGTGCAGGGAAGAAAGTGGTACTCGTCGATTGTGGCGTGAAGCAAAGTATCATTCGCTATCTCATTGGGCGTGGCGTAGAAGTGATACGCGTGCCATGGGATTATGATTTCAATACACTCACCTTTGACGCACTTATCATCTCCAATGGTCCGGGAAAACCTGAAGAATGCCAGCCAACTATCAATAACATACGGACTTTCCTTGCCAAAGGCGAAGATAAACCATTATTGGGATTGGATTTAGGCAACCAACTCCTCGCCCTCGCGGTGGGAGCGAAAGTGTCTAAGCATAAATATGGTCACCACGGTGCTACCCAACCTGTGCAACTTGCCAATGAGAAACGCTGTTTCATCACTGCGCAGAACCATGGTTATGTTGTAGAGGGTGATACCTTACCCGCTGAATGGAGGGAGTGGTTTATTAATATGAATGACAATACCAATGAGGGTATTCGTCACAACCAAAAACCATGGATGGCAGTTCAGTTCATACCGGAAATGAATTGCGGACCCATTGACACAGAGTTTGTATTCAATAACTTTATCGAAATTCTTAATAAATAACAACCATGGAGAAGAAAGAGATTAAGAAAGTGTTAGTGCTCGGTTCAGGAGCACTCAAAATTGGCGAAGCAGGTGAGTTTGATTATTCGGGTTCACAAGCACTCAAAGCATTGCGCGAAGAGGGTATATACACGGTACTCATCAATCCGAATATCGCAACTGTTCAGACCAGCGAAGGAGTAGCAGACAAGATCTATTTCCTCCCGGTCAATCCATTCTTCGTGGAGCGTGTTATTAAGAAGGAGCGCCCCGATGGTATCCTCCTCGCTTTTGGTGGACAGACAGCCCTCAACTGTGGTGTGGAATTGTACAAGACAGGTGTATTAGAGAAATATAATGTACAGGTATTGGGTACACCCGTACAAGCCATCATGGATACTGAGGACCGCGAACTATTCGTGGAGAAACTGGATGAGATAAATGTAAAGACTATCCAAAGCGAAGCCTGCGAGACTATTGAGGCAGCACGCGCTGCAGCGAAAGCACTGGGTTATCCTGTCATCCTACGCGCTGCGTATGCATTAGGTGGACTCGGTTCGGGTTTCTGCGATAATGAAGAAGAACTGAATAAACTCGCAGAGAAAGCCTTCTCGTTCTCACCACAAGTGCTTGTAGAGAAATCACTCAAAGGATGGAAAGAGATTGAATATGAGGTAGTGCGCGATAAATATGACAACTGTATTACCGTATGTAATATGGAGAACTTTGACCCGCTTGGTATTCACACAGGAGAGTCTATCGTCATCGCTCCAACCCAAACGCTCACCAAATCCGAGGCATCCAAACTGCGTGCACTCGCTATCAAGATAGTGCGCCATGTGGGCATCGTGGGTGAGTGTAATGTGCAATACGCCCTCGACCCCAATTCAGAGGACTATCGTGTCATCGAGGTCAATGCACGCTTGTCACGCTCATCGGCACTCGCATCCAAAGCAACAGGTTATCCACTCGCTTTCGTGGCTGCCAAGATAGCACTCGGGTACGGTTTGTTTGAACTGACAAACTCGGTTACAAAGAATACGCCAGCTTTCTTCGAACCTACACTCGATTATATTGTAGCCAAACTGCCACGCTGGGATTTGGGTAAGTTCCGCGGAGTGGATAGAGAGATAGGTTCATCTATGAAATCCGTAGGTGAAGTGATGGCTATCGGTCGCACTTTTGAGGATACTATTCAGAAGGGGCTTCGTATGATAGGCCAAGGCATGCATGGATTTACTGAGAATAAAACTCTTCATGTTGATGACCTTGACCACGCACTCGCAGCGCCCACCGACAAGCGTATATTCTTTATCTCACAAGCATTGCGCGAGGGATACACGATTGACCGTCTGCACGAACTGACCAAGATAGACCGTTGGTTCCTCGAAAAACTGCAGAATATATGCCGCACCGACGCAGAGTTGCAAGCCGTTTCCAATATGCAATCCCTCAGTGCTGACCTCTTGCGCAAGGCGAAGATACAAGGTTTCTCTGACTTCCAAATAGCGAAGGCGATTGGTTTGGGCGAACAGATGGATATGGACCTGGCTGTGCAAGTAGCACGCAAATATCGTCAGTCATTGGGCATCAATCCAGTGGTGAAGCAGATAGATACACTCGCCGCAGAATTCCCTGCGCAAACCAATTATCTCTATCTCACTTATTCGGGTACAGAGCACGATATAGAATATGTCAATGACCGCAAATCGGTAGTAGTACTCGGTTCGGGTGCGTACCGTATTGGCTCTTCGGTAGAGTTCGACTGGTGCGGCGTACAAGCCCTCAAAACCATCCGCGAGAATGGTTACCGCTCCGTCATGATCAACTATAACCCAGAAACGGTCTCTACCGATTACGACATGTGCGATCGCCTCTATTTTGACGAACTCACTTTCGAGCGCGTCATGGATATCTTGGAATTGGAGAATCCACACGGAGTGATCGTTTCTACAGGTGGACAGATACCGAATAACCTTGCCCTCAAACTTGATGCGCAGCGTATGCCTATCTTGGGTACTACCGCGCGCTCTATCGATAACGCTGAGGACCGAGATAAGTTCTCTGCTATGCTTGACCGAATTGGTGTGGACCAACCCGAATGGAGCGCACTTACCTCAATGGAAGATGTGAAAGCTTTCGTAGACAAAGTGGGATTCCCAGTACTCGTACGCCCATCGTATGTGCTCTCAGGAGCAGCGATGAATGTGTGCTTCAATCAGGACGAACTGGACCGCTTCCTCAAACTCGCTTCTACTGTCAGCAAGAAGCACCCAGTGGTCATCTCTAAGTTTATGCTTAATACCAAAGAGGTGGAGATGGACGCAGTGGCAAAAGATGGAGAAATCATCGCTTATGCTATCTCCGAGCATGTGGAGTTCGCGGGTGTACACTCAGGTGACGCCACTATCCAGTTCCCTGCGCAGAAACTATATGTGGAGACAGTACGCCGTATTAAGAAAATTTCCGGACAGATTGCACGCGAACTCAAGATATCTGGTCCATTCAATATTCAGTACTTGGCCCGTGATAACGAAATCAAGGTTATCGAGTGCAACCTCCGTGCGTCGCGTTCCTTCCCATTTGTGTCGAAAGTACTCAAGATTAACTTCATCGATATCGCTACGCGTATCATGCTTGGTTTACCAGTGGAGAAACCAAATAAGTCGCTCTTTGACTTTGACTATGTAGGTGTTAAGGCTTCGCAGTTCTCTTTCAACCGTTTGCAGAAGGCTGATCCAGTAATCGGTGTGGATATGACATCCACTGGCGAGGTAGGATGCTTAGGTGAGGACGCTAATGCTGCCCTTCTTACCTCAATGCTCTCTGTCGGAATGCGTGTGCCAAAGAAGAATGTACTCTTCTCTATCGGTTCGCCCAAACAGAAAGCACAGATGTTGGAAGCAGCGCGCCAACTCATCGCTAAGGGCTATAATATCTATGCTACGCAAGGAACAAGCAATTTCCTGAACGAAGCGAATGTGCCTAACACAGTGGTTTATCAGCCATCTGAACAGGGTACACCACAAGCTATTGACCTCATGCGTGATGGAACGATTGAGTTCGTGGTGAGTGTACCAAAGGATATTGTGACCGACCCACAACACGATGTGTGCTATCATGTGCGCCGTGCGGCTATTGACCTCAATGTACCTCTGCTCACGAATGCACGCCTCGCATCAGCATTCATCAATGCTTTCTGTACAATAGATATAGACCAACTCGCTATTCAATCATGGGACGAATATAAATAAACTCATACTATATGAACGCTTTAACTTCAACAAACTTCAATTTTCCTGGTCAGAAACAAGTATATAATGGCAAGGTACGCGATGTGTACTTCATTGGTGATGACCAATTAGTTATGGTTGCTACAGACCGTATATCTGCTTTTGATGTAATCTTACCAAAAGGTATTCCTTTCAAGGGACAGATACTCAACCAGATTGCCGCTAAGTTCCTGGATGCTACAACGGATATCGTTCCTAACTGGAAACAAGCCACACCAGACCCAATGGTTACCATAGGTATCCGCTGCGAGGGTTATCCTATTGAGATGATTGTCCGCGGCTATCTGTGCGGTTCAGCATGGCGTGCCTATAAGAGCGGCGTGCGCGAGATATGCGGTGTAGCGCTTCCTGAAGGAATGCGCGAGAATGAGCAGTTCCCTACACCTATCATCACCCCTACTACAAAGGCAGAGATTGGCGCGCATGACGAAGATATCTCTCGTGAGCAAATAATCAGCCAAGGACTCGTGTCCGAAGCAGAGTATGCACAGTTGGAGAAATACGCACTCGCACTCTTCCAAAGAGGACAAGAGATAGCTGCCAAACAAGGACTTATCCTCGTTGATACCAAGTATGAGTTTGGTAAAAATGGAGAACAAATCATCCTCATGGATGAGGTGCATACCCCTGACTCAAGCCGCTATTTCTATGCCGATGAGTACGAAGAGCGTTTCCAAGCAGGACTACCACAAAAGCAGTTATCAAAGGAGTTCGTACGCGAATGGTTGATAGAGAATGGTTTCCAAGGCAAAGAGGGACAGCAAGTGCCTGAGATGACAGACGAAGTGGTAGCAGGTATTACTGACCGCTATATGGAGTTGTATGAGTGTATTACAGGCGAGAAACTTGTTATTGATGCCTCTTCCCAAGACCTCACCGCTCGCATTGAGAACAATGTGAATAACTATCTAACCCGATAACCACTACTCATTATGGCTGGTTTTTTTGGAACTGTCTCAACAACCTCTTGCGTAACGGATGTTTTCTATGGCACCGATTATCATAGCCATCTCGGTACACGCCGAGCTGGTATGGCTACTTTCGACCACGAGAAAGGATTCAAACGCAGTATTCATAATATACAAAATTCCTATTTCCGTACGAAATTCGAAGATGAATTAGACGAGTTTGCAGGAAACGCAGGTATCGGAATTATCTCAGATACAGATGCGCAACCGCTGCTTATCAATTCCCACCTTGGGCGCTTTGCTATCAGTACGGTAGGCAAAATAAATAATCTGGACGAACTGGTTAATCATCTTCTATCCCAGAATATGCACCTCACGGAGTTTAGTAGCGGTCGTGTCAACCCTACTGAGTTGGTGGGACTGCTCATCGTGCAAGGCAAGGATTTCGTGGATGGAATAGAGTATATGTTCCGCCAGATAAAAGGCTCTTGCAGTGTACTCATTCTAACCGAAGATGGGATTATCGCCGCCCGTGATGCATGGGGACGAACACCTATCGTGGTGGGTAAGAAAGATAATGCTTACGCGGTGGCCAGCGAGTCCTCATCGTTCTACAACCTGGGTTTTCAAACGGAGTATTTCCTTGGCCCGGGTGAGATAGTACGCATTCGTGCTAACCATATGGAGCAGTTACGCAAACCCAATGAGAAAATGCAAATTTGTTCTTTCTTGTGGGTTTATTATGGTTTCCCAACCTCCGATTACGAAGGGCGTAATGTGGAAGATGTGCGTAATGAATGTGGCCGAGCAATGGGAGCAAACGATGATGTGGAGGTGGATTGCGTGTGCGGCATACCGGACTCAGGTATCGGCATGGCTATCGGCTATGCACAGACTTCTGGCGTTCCTTATGCGCGCGCTATCACCAAATATACGCCTACATGGCCACGCTCCTTCACTCCCTCTCAACAGGCTACGCGTGAGTTAGTGGCGAAGATGAAACTCATCCACAACTCCTCTCTGCTGAGAGGTAAACGCGTCCTTTTCTGTGACGACTCCATTGTGCGTGGCACACAACTGCGTGATAACACACGCTGCTTACTCGAGTCGGGCGCCAAGGAGGTACATATGCGTATCGCATGTCCGCCTATTATGTACGGATGTCCGTTCACGAATTTCACCACTTCTAAATCCGACCTTGAACTCATCACACGCCGTTTTATTGCGGAGTTTGAGGGTATAGACGCGGCTAATGACCCAGAGCGAATAAAAGCGTATGCTGTTACTGACTCACCTGAGTATCAGCGACTCATGGGAGCAATCAGAGACCGATTCGCTCTCAAATCACTCAAATATACCAAGATTGAAGACCTCATCGCTTCCATCGGACTACCTAAATGCCAAGTGTGCACTTACTGCTTTGATGGCGAGACACCTAAGGAAGAATAGAGCAGAAACTAACTAAAAAAAAACAGAGCCTCACACGAGGCTCTGTTTTCTTTTTATGCTTGTGTGAATAGTTCTTTTCCTACACCGCAAACTGGGCATTTCCAGTCCTCTGGCAGTTCGGCAAAAGGAGTACCTGCTGCGATACCATTATCTGGATCGCCAATTTCTGGATCGTACTCATATCCGCATACTTCACAAATATACTTGTCCATAATTCTAAATTATAAAATCTAAATTCTAAATAGTACTTTGTACATTGTACATTTTCTTAATGTTTCTCAGGGCGTGGACCACGACGCTCTGGACGAGGACCGCGATCGCCGCGTGGCGCACGAGCAGGACGCTCTGGCTCTACATAATCCGCTGGTTTCTCTTTGAGCACCTTAGCACTGAGGCGGAACTTGCCGGTCTTAGGATCTACTTCCATCAGTTTGATAGTGATCTTATCACCCTCTTTGATGCCAGTCTCTTCCATCGTCTCGTAGCGCTTCCAGTCAATCTCGCTGATGTGGAGCAAACCTTCTTTACCAGGCATGAACTCAACGAAGCAACCATAAGGCATGATGGATTTAACCACTGACTCATATACTTCGCCTACCTCTGGCAATGCCACGATAGCTTTGATCTTAGCCACAGCTGCAGCCATTGAATCGCCGTTGTTAGAAGCTACTTCTACCTTACCGCCCTCTTCTACCTCTTCGATAGAGATCACTGCGCCGGTCTCTGCTTGGATACCTTGGATAATCTTACCACCAGGACCAATCACTGCGCCGATCATGTCTTTTGGAATCATGAAGGAAACGATGCGTGGAGCTTGTGGCTTGAGGTCTGCGCGTGGAGCAGGCATGCACTCGAGCATCTTGCCGAGGATATGCATACGCGCCTCGTGGGCTTGCGCCAAAGCGTTCTCTAAGATCTCGTATGATAGTCCGTCCACCTTGATATCCATCTGACATGCGGTCAAACCATCCACAGTACCTGTGGTCTTGAAGTCCATATCACCGAGGTGGTCCTCATCACCGAGGATGTCGGATAAGATAGCATATTTAGTACCTTTGCACTCAGAGATAAGACCCATCGCGATACCACTCACTGGTTTGATCATAGGCACACCTGCGTCCATGAGTGCGAGTGTTCCTGCGCATACAGTAGCCATAGAAGAAGAACCGTTAGACTCCAAGATGTCGCTCACCACGCGTACGGTGTATGGGAAATCAGCTGGAACCATATTCTTCAGCGCACGGCAAGCAAGGTTACCGTGACCTATCTCACGACGACCTACGCCACGGCTTGGGCGAGCCTCGCCTGTAGAGAATGGAGGGAAGTTATAATGCAATAGGAATTTATCATTACCTTGGATAAGTGCCTCGTCAACAATCTTCTCATCGCGTTTGGTACCGAGTGTAACGGTAGAGAGCGATTGAGTCTCACCACGGGTGAAGATAGATGAACCGTGAGGACCTGGCAGTGGGCTCACTTCGCACCAGATAGGACGAATCTCGGTAGTGGTACGACCATCCAAACGCTTACCCTCATCGAGCACAGCACGGCGCATAGCCTCTTTCTCTACATCGTGGTAGTATTTATCTACGAGCGCAGTGATATCATCCACATCAACACCTAATGCTTCGGCGCGAGCAGCCATGTATTCAGCCTTCTCTGCCTTGAAATCCTCGCGTATCTGTGTGAACATCGCCTCGCGGTGGTGCTTGTCAGTGTCCGCACTGGTAGCTTGCGCATAAGCGCGAGCATAACTGTATTCGTGTACGGCTTGCTTGAGTTCGTCATCGTTAATCTCGTGGCAGTACTCGCGCTTAACCTCCTTGCCATAAGCCTTCATCATCTCATCGATAGCCAAGCATTGTGGCTTGATAGCCTCGTGAGCTGCCTTGATAGCCTCAAGCATCACGCTCTCTGGCACCTCTTTCATCTCACCCTCAACCATCATGATGTTATCATAGGTAGCGGCAACCATCAACTCGAGGTCAGCTTGCTCGCATTGCTCGAAAGTAGGGTTGATAACCATCTCGCCATTCACACGAGCTACGCGTACCTCGCTCACAGGACCCTCGAAAGGAATATCGGAGCAAGCCAAAGCTGCACCAGCTGCCAAACCAGCGATGGACTCAGGCATGTCAATGCCGTCAGCAGAGTACATGGTTACATTCACAAAAGTGTCTGCGTGATAATTAGATGGGAATAATGGACGGAGAGCGCGGTCGATAAGACGAGCGATAAGAATCTCATAGTCCGATGCTTTTCCTTCGCGGCGAGTGAAACCACCAGGGAAACGACCCGCTGAAGCGAACTTCTCTTTGTACTCCACGGTAAGAGGCATGAAGTCCGTACCAGGAACAGCGTCTTTTGCAGAGCAAACGGTGGCCAAAATCATGGTGTTACCAAGTGTTGCCATCACGGCTCCGTCTGCTTGTTTTGCTAATTTGCCTGTCTCCAGCGTGATAACACGACCATCAGGCAAAGCAATTTCTTTTCTTACAATATTCATTTGTTTAAATCGTTTATGAACGCCGTTTGCGTTCTGTTAATTATTCATAGACCCAAAAAGTCGCACAAAGGTACTACAATTTTTGCATATACGCAAGTAATCACAATAAATTTCTATAAAAAAAAGAATTTTCTTTTTTATTATACGCGAACTTTTTTATTTTATTGCTTAAATTCTTGCATATATGCAATATTTTTATTACTTTTGCACCCGAAATTGGGTTGTTGTGCCCATGATCGGGGCTATCTGGTTTTGACAGCAGGTAGATTGGATATGTAAGCACGCCGAGCTTTGAGGATATGCTCGTAAATATCATTCTTAAGCTATAACTGGCAACAATACTGTAGCTCTCGCTGCTTGATCGAAGTATAGTAGATCGCATTATTCGGGTACAAGGTGCCTGAACGGGACGTCGCTCCAAGCCGAGTTCGCGGGCTGATAGGACTAAGCGGCGCGGAAATACGCGAAATAGAATTCGTAGGCTGCGATGCGGATTTGAAACCTTAGCAGATAAGCCGATAGTTGGTGGCTTGGGTCTTGCTATCGGACGAAAATGAAGGCCAAGATAAGCGTGTAGAAAGCATATACGGTCCTTGTTTGGACGCGGGTTCGACTCCCGCTAGCTCCACTCGCGAATTAAAATTCGTCGGGGACCCCAAAGGGATACATCGTACATTGTACATTGTACATTGTACATCGTACATCGTCCTTGATATAACATTCAATCAATATGGCTTTAGAAATTAAAGAAATCACAACTCGCAAGGAGTTGAAACAATTCATTGAGTTTACAAACACATTATACCGCGAAAGCGAGTATTACTGTCCACCCCTCTTCTTTGATGAAGTGAATTGCTTCGACAAAGAGAAAAATCCTGCATTGGAAGTATGTGACTATAAGTTGTGGATGGCATTCCGCGACGGCAAAGCCGTAGGACGCATCGCGGGTATCGTTAACTACAAAGCCAATGAGAAATGGGGATGCAAGAATGCCCGTTTTGGTTGGTTCGACTTCATCGATGACCTGGAGGTGAGCAAAGCGCTCCTGGATACGGTTGCTGCGTGGGGTAAGGAGAAAGGAATGACGGCTATCAATGGTCCTGTAGGTTTTACCGATTTTGACCACCAAGGACTGCTTTTAGAGGGGTATGACTACCTCGCTCCAATGGCGTCGCTCTATAACTTCCCATACTATGTAAAGCATTTTGATGCGTACGGACTGACCAAAGATGCGGACTGGATAGAGATACAAGTCTATCCTCCTACATGCTGCCCAGAGCGCTTAAATCGCATCGCAGAGATAGTAAAAGAGCGCTCTCATGTGCGCGTGGATAAGGTGAAAAATGCCCGTGAACTGGTTCGTAAATACGGCATTGAGTACATGGATGTGATTGATATCGCTTATCAGAAGTTATATAACTTCCAACCTATGACTATCAAGCAGAAGAACTACTACAAAGATATGTATTTCCCTATCCTTAACTTCGATTTCGTTACCCTCGTGGTGAATAATAAGGATGAGGTAGTAGGTGTGGGTGTAGGTATGCCAGATATCTCAGAGGCGCTCCGTAAGTGCGGTGGTCACCTCTTCCCATTCGGTTGGTACCATGTGCTTAAAGCGCTCAAAGCTAAGCAGATGGATGCGTTTAATTTCTTGCTCATTGCGGTGAGACCTGACTATCAGGATAAGGGTATCAATGCGCTCTTCTTCCAAGACCAAATACCATATATCAATAAATATAAGATTAAACGCTTGGAGACAACTTCTATATTGGAAACCAATACAAAGAATATAGCTAACTTTACGCAGTTTGATCATAAGATGCACAAGCGTCGCCGTGCATATATCAAGCAGATTTAATTATTTCTACTGGTGAAAAAAACACTCTACAATAATGCAGTCGAACGCTTAAATGGCTATCTAAAAGCCAATGAAATGCGTCCATCGGTGGTACGGAATGCCGTGCTGGAACAAGCATGCTATTTGCCACAACCTTTTACGGCAAAGCAGTTAGTAGAAGTGTGCAAGGAACAGCGAATATCTATCGGAACGGTGTATAACTCGCTCAATTTATTTATTTCGGCACAGATTTTGCATGCTACAGAAAGGCAGAGAGGAAAAATGGCGACGGAATATGAACTGATAACGGGCAATCAGCACCGTATGCAGATTATTTGCCAGAAATGTGGACGAGTATCTGATATACAAGATAGAGCAATCGCACGACTTATTCAAGAGCGCAAATATTCCAATTTTACCTTGCAGCATTACTCCTTATTTGTGTATGGTGAGTGTAAAGTCTGCCGTAGATTGAAAAGAAAGAACTAATTAGAAATCAGCGAATTATGTATTGGATTATTTTTATTGGATTTGCTTTATTAAGTTGGATGGTATCCGCTTCTTTGGAGCGTAAGTTTAAACGCTATTCGCAAGAAATGCTTCCGCTCACAGGTCGTGAGGTAGCGGAGCGTATGCTGCGCGAGAATGGTATTGACGATGTGCAGGTCACTTGTACGAAAGGTCATTTGACGGACCATTATAATCCCACAACCAAGACTGTCAATCTGTCTGAGGCAGTCTATCATGGTGCCAATGTGGCTGCGGCAGCGGTTGCAGCCCACGAGTGTGGACATGCTTTGCAACATGCGACGGCATATGCTCCATTGCGTATGCGCTCAGCATTAGTACCTGTGGTATCGTTCGCAAGTAACTGGGTAATGTGGGTGTTATTGATTGGAATGCTTGTTATAAATACCTTTCCGCAATTGATGCTTATAGGTATTATTCTCTTTGGACTGACCACTTTGTTCTCTTTCATCACTTTGCCGGTAGAAGTGAATGCCAGTCAGCGTGCGGTGGCATGGTTGCGCAATACAGGTATTACCGATAATCACACCACAGAGATGGCAAGTGATGCGCTCCATAGCGCAGCATATACCTATGTGGTAGCAGCATTATCTTCGCTCGCGACATTGATTTATTACATCCTCATTTTCGTAGGAGGAAGCAGAAGATAGTTTAGTGTCCTGCAAAGGACTACGGCCCCGTAGCTCAACTGAATAGAGTGTCAGATTCCGGTTCTGAAGGTTCTGGGTTTGAACCCCAGCGGGGTCACAGAGCGAGCAGCCAAACGGCTGCTCGCTTTATTTGTCCTAGTTCCCTAGCAATCCTGTAGGGCTTTGCCCGTCCTGTAGGCGCTTGTCGCCGTCCTGTAATCTTACTTCAATTCAATATCAACGATGATGGGATCGTGGTCGGCGTAGCGGTGTAGGGATTTATCCCGCATTTTGTATGCGCCGTGTGAGTAGTACCAGTCGGTATTGACATGCCAGGGCATGACGCGTACTATTTGTTCTGCCATGCTGGGTGACGCGAAGCAACGGTCTAAGAAACCTACCAATCCTTTGTAATTATATGAATAGTCTTGTGCGCAGAATGCTTGTAGCATATCTGCGTAGCCAGCTCGCACAATTTTTTGTATGGGGGTCTCTTGGGTATAGCAGTTATAGTCTCCGAGGAGCAGTATGTCGCTATCTTCGAATCGCTCTATGGCTTTGGGTAGCATGATGAGCAGCGAGTCCGTGTTTGCCAATCGGCGCATATGTGTGCTGTATGCTTGTCTGCCTGCGCGTTTGGATTTGAAGTGATTGATATTGACAATCAGTTTTTTGCCTGTAGGTTGTCCTTTTTGGTCGAGCAGTTCAAATCCCTGTGCGATCAGTCGCGTATGGTAATGACTGGTAGCCGCAGAGTAAGCCGTTATCCACTCTTCGTACGGGCGCACGCGTTCCTTATTATATATGAATGCCCCGCTTATCTGGTCTTGGTTGGGTAGTCCAAGGTTGACATAATCGTACTGTTTGCCTCTCTTATTGAGTTCGGCAAGGAGCATGAGCGGTGCTTTGTCGCCTTGTTGCATCTCGCAGATAGCGAAGATATCTGCGTCCATCTTGCGTAGTGCTTTTACCACTTTTTGTGTTTTTACTTGTTGCTGTGCGGGAGTGGTTTTGCGTGTGGCATAGCCGCCCAAGTCGGCGAAATAGTTCTCTATGTTCGCTCCCACCACGCGTAGGTGGTTTTTGTTTTTCTTGGGCAGTGGTGTTTGTTTGGTGTGCTTGGTGCGCAGTGATTTACCTGTGAGTAGGTGTCTCTCGCCAGTGACGCGTGCGGTGAAGTTTTTGATAATGTCTCCTGTGCGCACATCGTAATAGGCGTTGCGGCAATGCACGCATATGCTATTTTGTTTGTTTTGTTCGATGATTTGGTAGTACATGGTGCTGTCGCCATCCGCCAAACCCACTGCGAGTTCTTCGGGGCAATAGAGGCGTTGTGGTGCTAAGATGAGCGAGTCGTAGAAATTACCGCATACCACGAGTGGGGTGGTGAGTTGTACTACTTGGTTGTTGTACTTGTTCCAATTGGCTTGTAGTGCTTCCAGTGTTACTTTCTTTACTGCAAAAGCGAGTAGTGCGAAGCATAGAGCGAGGGTGATGAGAAATGTTTTCTTCATATATAGTAAAAAAAACTAAAACCGTGCAATGATTAGGGTAAAAAAGTAGAGTCCCACATACATCACTGCATTTGGGACTCTTGTTTTCTAAATTCTTTCCATGTTATGAAAAACTTGGTTGCGGAGGATGGGATCGAACCACCGACCTTCAGGTTATGAGCCTGACGAGCTACCACTGCTCTACTCCGCGATATATCTCTCTTATCGAAAGCGAGTGCAAAGGTACAACAAATTTTTCACATATGCAAGTTTTTTTGTGTTTTTTTGCAAATAGAATGAAATTCTATGTATAATAGGCGGCTTATATGCCGCATATGCTCGCATAAATGCGGCATATAGACGAATATTAAACGGAGTACGCAGTACTGGCAAAAAAACACCCATTCGCTTGTGTATGGGCTGCAAAGTGCGACTGTACCTTCGAAGGGGCCCCTGTTGAAAACAAGGGGGAGTAGGTCGAAGTACAACAAATTTTATGGGCGTGCCGAAGATTGCTTAGCAATAATCGTTTGAGCGAAGCGAGATAAGAAGTACAACAAATTATTGCACCTTATTGCCCATTACGGTGTATGTATGTTCTCCTTTTTGGATGTATAGTTGTCCGTTGTGGATGTATTTGGTGGGCGTTGGGGTATAGTCTATGTTCTCCACTTCTGTGTGAACATATTTGAGTTTTCTATCGAACCATACGACGCGGTTTTCGATGTATTTCTTCAGGTAGTCCACTTCGGCTTGGTACGACCCGCGCGAGGTAGGGTTCATATGTACATTAGAGTTGAGGATGGGCCAGCGTAGGAAGTTGAGTCGTTGCGATTGTTGTAGTGTTTGTGCTTGTTGGTCTATATAGGCGCATAGGCTACCTGTGTCAATGCCTGTCCATCGTGCTTGTATCCATGTGATGAGTAGTTGGTCTGCTCCTTGCGAGGAGTTAATCACTTTGTCGGTCAGTGTGCGCATATATCCCACGGTACTACCGCCTGAGCGATATACATAATCGTTCTTGTTATTCACAGGGTAGGTGCGATAGTCGTTGTCGAATGCGATATCGAAATCCCATACGGGTCCCACAAAGAGGGTGTCGTTCTCGCGCTGCTTGTACATGTAGGTGCTCCAATAAGTGTCGGTATTACCCGATAACTCACCCACGATAAAATGGCGTAGGAAGGTATTGTAATCTAAGTACTGCGCGTACTTATTCTCCATGAGGCTGAAATGCGAAGCGATGTAATTCTTTTGCTCTGGAGTTATCTCTTCTTCGTCTGGTGATTTGATGGTGACGGGTGTACCTCGTTGCGAATAGAAATAGCTTATTTCTGTGTCGGCGTAGCCATCCACTTCGATGAAGTAACCTCCTGTGAGTGCTTCGCCGCTGTTGTCGGTGGGTTCCATCTCTTTGATATTCACTCTGTTCTTATCCACTTCAATCTGGTCGCACAACTGATAGCACCCTTTGTATTCGCCATTGAGCAGCACATTGACATGTGCGCAGAATGGCGTATAAGGCATATTCAGTCGTTTGCTTATTTCGTATGCTAACGGGTTGCGCAGCAGTGTTTTATCGCCATAGTTATTGATGAGCGTCCATTTCTTGGCTTTGGCTGGTGAACCCAATACGGACTGCTTGTGTTCAAACTTAATACGGTATGGTTTTTTAGGGAATTGGCGTGAAGCGTTACCTCGTTCGCGGATGGTGATAGTATCCGATAAGATATGTTTGCCATCTTGCGAGATGATAGATACATAGCCCTCTATATCTGTTTCTTTGTCAAAAGGTATTTGGTTGTCTTTGGTGTGTATGGTGACGACGGGTATATTGGTCAGTTGGCATAACTGCGAGTCATCTCCTTCGCCTTGCTCTCCATAAAACTCCAATTCGGCTATTCCGCTTCTCATGCTGTATGGTCCTACATAGCGTACATACCTAAACCCTCGTGAACATTTCACGGAGGTGTAGTTCATTTGTCCCACCAATGACTCGTTGTCTATGAGGTGTAGCGGTACGGCGTCCATAAAGTCGGGTCGGTTAGAGCCCTCAAAAATGCCTAAGAGCACGCCGTTAGGTCCTACGGAGTTCTTGCGTGGTGCCCATCCTACTATGGTGATGATATGTGGTGACCCGAGGTCCAGTCCTACCCATCCGTAGGACACATCCCATGCTGCGAAATAGGAGTCCATGCTGCCGTCGAATGCCATCTGAGCGGTATTGACGCTGAAGGATGGATTGCCCGTGTTGTTATAGTCGAAAGAACCATACGAACTGATGGGTGTGCCTGTTAGTTTCGTGTCAGCGTATAGAGAAGAAATGCCGCATAAGAGGGCAACGAGGAGAAAGGAGAGTGGTTGGAGTCTCATGGGGTATTTGTTCTTTATGATTAATCAAAAAGTGATAAGTCTTTGCTTGTGCAAGTGGCGTTTTTTGCCGTCTTGGCAGTGCGTGGTTTACCATTGGAGGACTTTAATGGTTTAGAAGGCTCTATGCTCTTTGCCTCTTGTCCGCGGTGGTTCGCCGCCGCTCTGCCGCCCATTCGTTCGGTGATGATGGCTCGTGTCTGGTTGTCCGTCCATTGGCATTTATTGATGATCCATTCCAGATAACTGCGGTCGATACGCATCATGCTCTCGATGGATTCGCCTTTGTGTCCTCCTTGGTTGAGGTAGTAATAGTTGCCTTTCTTGGTGAGCCATCTGTCGAAGCATATAAACCCGAAATCGTCTCTTTGTGCCCATGCCCATCCGTGCTCTTGTATCTGTGCTTTGAAAACCTCGATAGTAGCCATCACATCGTCGAGTGAGTTATGCGCTCCCTCGAATGGATGTCCATAATAGCGTGTGTAGGCGTCTGTGAGTGTGCATCGGTAGGGTTCGTTGGTCTGTGGGTCTATCTTGCCAGCCATGTGTTGGCGCTCCAAGAGGAGCGCGTCGTACCAAGTGCGTCCTTCGAAATTAAAGTCGCGTCCTATGCGTGCGAGGTTGTAATGCAAGATAGGTGCGTCAAACCCATTGCCGTTATAGGATAGCATGTCGCATCCATCGGTGAAAGCGATGAGGTCGTCGTATATGCTGCGCATAGATACGCCGTGCTCCAAGAGGTATGCTTTGGAGATGTGGTGAACAGCTTCCGCTTCGGCAGGGATGGTGAATTCTCCTTCGGGTAGTATGTACCAGTCGCGTGTGCCGAGTACTTCCCATGAATGGGTGTCAATCTTGACCAAAGAGAATTGGATAATATGGTCTTTTTGGGTACTTAATCCCGTTGTTTCTGTGTCAAAGCAAACGATAGGCATGGTAGTGTTCAGTTTTCAGTTGTCAGTGTCGCGTTCGGCAAATGGGTTGCATTAGACGATACCGCTCTGCTAAATCGTAGGTGCAACCATTGCCTCCGCTCTTAACTCGGACTATCGCTTGCGCTAGCAGTCCTCGTTAGTATTATATTTTTATTTTGTTTTCTTTATTTTTGTATTAATAAGCACATCGTCCTGTAGGCGCTTGTCGCCGTTCTGTAGCTCCGCGTCCTGTAGGGCTCTGCCCGTCCTGTAGGCGCTTGTCGCCGTCCTCTATTCCACATACACTACCAGTCCTTTGAGGTATTCGCCTTCGGGGTGGTAGATGTTAATGGGATGGTCTTGTGGTTGGTGTAGTTGGTGTAGGATACGCACTTTGCGTCCCACTTGCGCGGCAGCGCTAAAGACTGCCAGGCGGAACATCTCCTTGTCTATTGCTTGTGAACAAGAGAAAGTGAAGAGGATACCTCCTGGTTTGATCATCTCTATTGCTTTGGCGTTTATTCGTTGGTAGCCACGGAGTGCGTTGCGTATGGCGTCTCGGTGTTTGGCGAAAGCGGGTGGGTCCAAGATGATGAGGTCGTATGATAGTCCGCTGGTATGTTTCTCGCGCAAGTAGTCAAATGCGTCTTGTGTCACGGCCGTATGGCAGTGGCATTGCGGGAAGTTACGCGCTACATTGATATTCACCAGGTTGATAGCTTTCTGACTCACATCCACTGAGTCCACGCGTTGTGCTCCGCCGCGCAAGGCGTAGAGCGAGAAACCACCTGTGTAGCAGAACATGTTGAGTACCGTCTTATGGGCGGCATAGCGTTCCACGAGGGCTCTGTTCTCGCGCTGGTCGATGAAGAAACCCGTTTTCTGTCCGCGCAACCAATCAATACGAAATTCCAATCCGTTCTCTACCGACCAGAACTCCTCATTCGTGTTGGTGGCAGAACCAATCAGGTATCCCACTTTATCGCCTGTGATAGGTGCTTTGTGAGGTAGTGTGTCGTCGGACTTATAATACACTGCTTCTATGCCGGGCACCACTTTTTGTATGGCTTGTGCAATCTCTTGTCGATGGAGATGCATGCCCACTGAATGGGCTTGTATAACGGCTGTATTGGCGTATATATCTACTATCAGTCCAGGTAAGAAATCTCCTTCTCCGTGGATGAGTCGGTAGGTGTTATTATCTGTGCTTATTAGCCCCATTGCTTGACGCATGGTGTATGCGGCTTGGATACGTTCTGCCCAGAAGTTCTCGGGCAACTGCTCCACGCCAAAAGCTAATATACGCACCGCTATGGAACCCATTTGCCAGTGCCCTACGCCTAATATGGTCTTGTCGTGTGCGCGCACGCATACTAATGCGCCCTCTTCGGGTGCGTCGTGTGGGTAATCTTTGTCTAAGGACACGCGTGCAATAGCACCGCTAAAAACCCATGGGTGTTGGCGTAAGAGAGACTCTTCTTTTTTCGGTTTGAGATAGATAGTTATCATTCCACTCCGTTGGTTAGTTCGTGATAAGCATGTAGTGATAGGTTATCACTTATATATTTGATGCTATGTAGTTTATCAAAACCCAATGCGGCTATAAATGCCAATTCCATGTCGAAGACACAATCGGTATAGTCTGATTGCAGTACGAAATCGGTGTTCGTATAGCAAACGGCTTTGTGCAGTGTGCTTTTTGGGAATAGTTCGGGTTGTGTTTGTTGTCCTTCCACTAATAGGAGTTGTGGTTCGTTATAGGTCACATTGGGGTGATTAAGTCTCACTTCTTGCACTTGAGCCCATGAACCCACTTCGAAATTGGCGCTACCTGCGTAACCTATATTGAATATCTCTGTATCTCGTGGCAGTTCTTGCAGTGCGCGTATCACATTGATGGCTCCCACTCCTGTGTAGATGATGGGTAGGTTGCGTAGGTCAATGCCCAACTGCTCGTATAACTTGTCTATTAAACTCACTTCGCCCTCTTCGGCTAAAACAACTATTTTATTCATATCAATCATTTTTCGTGCTGAAACCTTTGCGGCTGCTGAAACCTTTGCGCCGCTAAAACCTTTGCGGCGCAAAGGTACTACTTTTTTTTGATATATGCAAAAAAATCGCCCCGAAGAGCGATTTTTTAGTAGTGAGTACAGAGTAGTGAGTACTTTGTACATCGTACATCGTCCCTTTGTCACTTCGCCTTCCCGCATCCTATATGCTATCTATCTTATCCAGAAATCTAGAGATCCAGAAATCAGGAGTTCCAGCCCCTTTGTCACTTCGCCTTGCCCCTGTCCTTAAAGTCCTTAGAGACCTTAGAGACCTTACAGTCCTTACAAAAAAAATCACATATTCCACTCCATCAATTTGCATATGTCAAAAAAAAGTGCTATCTTTGCACTTATTTGTTATGTCATCGCGGGTGATTCACGGGATATTCACGGGATATAGTCGCGTTATTCACTAATTATAGTCTCGAAATAAAGAGGAAAATACTATAGGAGAAAAGGAATTTACGCGGCATATCACCGTCCATAAAACATAGAATTGCATTCTATTAGGCAAAAAAAATACCCATTTTCTTGCATATGTGCAATTTTTGTGGTAAATTTGCACCGAAATTCTTAAACATTTATCCTTATGAAAAAACATATTGTATATATCATTCCTTTACTCTTCTGTATAGGTTGTCACACGCAGAAGAAGGTGGCTATTACCGAAAGTACAACGGCGTATCAATCTATGAATGGGACAGATAGCCTTCGTATAGAAAATAGTGGAGATTTTGCTGAAGTGTCTGTATCCAACTACGAAGAACTATTAAGCCAGACACATAATATGAACAATATTCCGCGAAAGGACGAATACATTTACACTTCAATAAAGAAAACTGAGCGTACCCAAGAGGCTCTTCTTAACTATAGAAAGAGTGGTGAAATGCGTAAAAGAATAGATAAACTTATGCAAATCCTTTCAGAGTCGCATGCTCAACAAATAAAAGAACAAAATCTCATACGAATGTTTATCACTTATTACATTCCATTGGATAATGTATCTCAAATGAAAATTGTCAAGGTAAGAGTAATAAACTTATCTCCAGACATTAGCAAAGTTGAGGCTAAAGCATTGTTTGATTTTGCAGAAAGCATACCTTTTGAATTTGAGTATTCGCAATACAAGGATTACACAACTGGTTCTATTGCACTTATGGTACCTTGTTACTGTAAAATAGAATAAATGTATTTCATTCTCACTACTCACTACTAAAAAAGGGAGTCGCTAATTCATGCGGCTCTCTTCGTTGTTTTCATGCGAGCATATGCAGCATATTTCTGCCTACAAAAACATAGAAATTTATTCAATTTGCAATAAAAAACACCCATTTGCGTCTTATTTTGCTACCTAAAACGATTAATTTTGCAATAAATTGCGAAAAATCTTGCGTATGTAAAAAAATATTGTACTTTTGCGCCGCAATAGATTCCTATTCCTATGTAATCAACCAATCCGCAAAGGTGTCAGAGCGGGCAAAATACTATCGAACATGAGAAAGTTTATTATTTTAGCATTTACACTCGTTTGCAGTTTAAGCAGTATAATCGCTGCTGAGTATGATTTGATTATCAAGACCAACTCTGAGAAGATTGAGGCTCTCATCCAAGAGGTGAGTGATACGGAATTGCGCTACAAGAAGGCGAACAATCCTAATGGACCTATGTTCGTCATCAAGTTATCAGAAGTTTCTTCTATCGTTTATGCCAATGGTGAGGTGCAAGCTATCGAGCACAAGGCTCAGCCAGTACAGCAAGTTCAGCCACAAAACCAACAGGGTGTTTATGGTGTTGGACGCGGATATAATAACTATGGTTATAATGCATATGGTGGTTATTATGGTGCACCCACAGGACAGGTAACCGGAGTGCTGCAGCGTGTGGATAATAATCGTTATATGATTGATGGCCATACTATGGACGGCCGCGAACTTAAATATTTCCTTGCGCAGACTTGCCCTGTTGCGTATAATTATTATAAAACATGGGACAATGTGGAGATAGCAGGTTGGAGTCTTATGGGTAGCGGCCTCGCATTTGTGATTATTGGTGCTGCTTTGATAGATACGGACGAGACTGCTGCTTTTTGTGTGGTGATTCCAGGGGTGGCACTTACCATAGGTTCTGTGCCTTTGGTGGCTTGTGGTAATGTATATAAGAAGCGCGTGGATCAAGTATATAATGTGCGCTGCGGTAGTTCCCAAATGGCTAGTAATCTTGAACTCAAACTGAATGCGAGTTCGAATGGTTTAGGTCTTGCGTTAAGTTTCTAAAACCTCTGCCATATGAAAAAGATTTTTGTTTTAGCGGTTTCTCTATCGCTCTCTTTGGCGTTGGTGGCAGCGGACTTTGACCTTATAATAAAGACTAACTCTGAGAAAGTTGAAGCGCTCATTCAAGAAGTGAGTGATACGGAGGTTCGCTATAAGAAAGCCACTAACCCTAATGGTCCTACTTTTGTTCTATCCCTGACAGAAATAGCCACCATCATCTACGCCAACGGCGAGGTACAGGCTATTGCGTCTTCCAAAACGACATCTACAGCGACAAAGACAACTACATCCACTTTGTCAAATGGAGGACAATTCGATCATATCTTTGCTTCTTATCAGCAGCAGAAGAAGGTAAAAGAACAGCGCCCAAAACGCACATACGAATGGGAGCATTTCTTGCTTGCTAACTATGCTTGTGCTTTCACTCCTTATCAGTATAACCAACATGCTTTCGGACTCACATATGGACATGTCAAATTATTTGGATGGTATGTCAATGCATTGTTGGGAACAGGATTTAACTATGCCTATACAGGCGTTGGACCTTATTTTTACAATAATTATTCGCTCACCTATCCTTTCTACACTGGCAAAATATCCCATAATCTCGTTTCTGCTACAGTTGGTGGTGTGGCACGGCTCGTTATTCCGTTATATGTCTATACCGGTATAGGATACACTTATCACTCCACCACCGCGGAGATAGTAGGCGGAGATTGGGTGCTATTAGTTCCTTATCCGTACGAAGATGTTAACGGGCATCTACTCAATTTTGACATAGGTCTTCAAGGTCAATACAAGGGATTTACGCTCTCGCTTGGATATATGGCGATTATCAATGTAACGGAAGAACATTCCCTTTTGCATACACTTAAGTTAGGTATAGGTTACACTTTCAAAACTAAAAAATGATTATGAAACGATACATATATATTGCTGCTATTATAATAAGTTGTTTATGTAGTTGCGAGCGAGATGATGGATTATTAATTACCTCTTTTGGTGACATATCCGTTGAAGCCATGTACACTACGGCAGATATAACAATTCAAATGGAATATACTTCGGGGTATGTTTCCAATAATGATTGTCCTACTATTGAGCAATATGGCGTTTATTATTCAACCACACAGACGGAACCTACGGGACGAGATGGTTCCTGTATTGTTGAATGGGGATACGGTGTAAGGCCCAATTATATGGTTCTCACACTCACAGACCTCCAACCTAACACAACCTATTATTATCGTGTTTTTGTGCGTAATTCGTTAGGCTCCCTCTATAGCGAAACGAAGCGATTTACTACAAAAGAAAGTGATGGTAGTGGCTATGTGATAGAAGATTTTATCGGCACTTATAGTCTTAATGCATGGAATGTGAATACGCAAAGATATGAAACATGGGGCAATATTAAAATCTATACTTGGACCAATTCTCAGACTAATTCTGAATGGGTAGCCGTGTCAGGTCTTAATGAAGGATATGACTTCGAGGTGGCATTAGGAGAGTACGATGCCACATACAAAGCCATCAGACTCTATTCGGACATTCATTTTACAGGTTATACTTATACAATAGATGATACTGGCACCGAATATATTTCTGCCTTTTATCCGGTGTATACCATGCGCGATAATTCAGGAGGAAAAATTATTTCAGATGGAAAAGGCTATGACAACTTAGGCGAAGCATGGCTTACATTCAATAGTCAAGGTCAACTCATATTGAGAGGATCGGAGTTCCCTGACTCCAATGGATATGTAGCCAACGGCTATGTTTTTGCATGTTATAATGCAGAGACATATGAATTTTATACCTGGTGGAATGTGTATATGGAAGTAGTACTCACTAAAATCTCTTCATCCGTAGAAGCGCCTGCTAAGCAGAACTCAATGAAAGTAAATGTGCATCCTCAATCAAAACTAATTAAAACTTGTGATTTAATTAAAACTTGTGATCTAATTAAAACTTGTGATTTATGAAGAAATTATTTACACTAATGTTTCTAATGTGCTGCGTGGCACTAACAAGCCAGGCAGAAGTGATTAGCGGCAATTGTAGTGACACGACAGATGTGAGTTGGAATTATGACACAGAAACAAAAACTCTCACTTTTGTTGCTAACGGAACGAGAAACTTCATTCCTAATTTTGAAAATGAATCCAAGCCATGGAATGCCTACCGAGCAGATATCGAGTATATCTATTTATCTGATGGACTTACGGGTATTGGCGCATATGCATTCCATGCTCTTCCTGCATTGAAAGAAGTGCAGCTACCTCAGAGTGTAACTTGGATTGGTCAGTATGCTTTTCAGAATTGTATAGCATTACACACAGTAGGCATGAGTAATGCTATTACCGAAATAGGTTCGCATGCTTTATCTAAATGTTACTCATTAACCACTCTGTCTATCCCCAATAGCGCCCAAGAGATTGGTTTTAGAGCCTTCCAGATGGTGCCTAACATCGCATATGCTGACGATAGAAAAACAGATTACGGTGCTCGTTGCGTGAATGGATATGTGGAGGATGATATTATTTACATGGATGATACCAAAAAGGTCATGGCGGCATGTTCTGCATACAAACAAGGTGCTTTGACTATAGACGCTCCCGTGGAGCAAATCAATGAGAGTGCGTTGGCAAACTGCTATCGCCTTACTTCCGTCACTTTTGGAGAAAGTATAAGCACCGTGCCTGCTAATGCCTTGGAGGACTGCAACGCACTGGAGTGTATCACACTGAGTGCCAATACGATACACCTTAAGATGTATTCCTTGGCGTGCAACAATCTGAAAGAAGTACATTGCCGAGCATTGGTTCCGCCAACGGATGTGAGCAGTTATTCCTTCTATGGGGTCGAACTGAAGAATGTTACGCTTTATGTACCGGCAGGAAGTGTGGAGGCATATAAAGAAGCAGATGTGTGGAAAGAGTTTGGTTCTATTCTTGCAGATACGGAAGGCATAGTGAATGTACAAGGTGACGAAGTACAAAGTACAAAGGTGATAAAAGACGGTCAAGTGCTCATCCTCCGCAATGGCAAGACCTACACCATGCAAGGACAAGAAGTGAAGTAATGTTGTTTTCATGCGCATATGCGGCATAAAAGCCGCCCATAAAACATAGAATTGCATTCTATTTGCAAAAAAAACACACATTTTCTTGCGTATGTCAAAAATTTGTTGTACCTTTGCCCCGTTTTTCGCGTAGAGTCTCTGGCGATTGCATTAGGACGCGGATGATTTTAGGATTCGCGTGCCGAATAGTAGTATATACTCTGCGTGCAGTACTAATCCATAAAAAAGAATAACGAAATGGATTTAATTAAGATTGCTGAGCAAGCATTTGCCGGCGAGAAAAAAGAGTTGCCAGCATTCAAGGCAGGTGACCAAATTACAGTAGGTTATCGTATTAAAGAGGGTAACAAAGAGCGTGTGCAAGAGTTCCGTGGTGATGTAATCTGCATCCATGGTAGCGGAGACAAAAAGCGCTTCACCGTTCGTAAAATGTCTGGTAATGTAGGCGTTGAGCGTATCTTCCCTATGGACAGCCCATTTATCGAGAGCATCACAGTCAACAAGTATGGTAAAGTGCGTCGCGCTAAATTGTACTACTTGCGTGATCTTACAGGTAAGAAGGCTCGTATTCCAGAGCGCCGCGTGAAGTAAAACGCAAACAGATAGGAGTCTCCAAGCGAGGCTCCTTTTTGTATTTAAAGAGAGACGAAGTATTGTTTAAATTAGAAAGCACATATAAACCCACAGGTGACCAGCCACAAGCGATAGAGAGTTTGGTGGCGGGAGTGCAGGCGGGCGCAGACGCGCAAGTCCTACTGGGTGTGACAGGTAGTGGTAAGACCTTTACCATCGCTAATGTCATTGCGCAACTCAACCGACCTACACTCATCATGAGCCATAACAAAACACTCGCGGCACAGTTGTACTCGGAGATGAAAACATTCTTCCCTAATAATGCCGTAGAGTATTTCGTTAGTTACTACGATTATTACCAACCCGAAGCATATATCCCATCCACCGACACCTATATAGACAAAGATTTGTCTATCAATGAGGAGATTGACCGCCTGCGGCTCTCGGCTGTCTCGGCACTGCTGAGCGGCAGAAAAGATGTGATTATCGTCTCGTCGGTGAGTTGTATATACGGTTTGGGCAGCCCGCAGGATTTTAGCGATAATGCTATTCATCTTCGTCGCGGCGATGTGATTTCGATGGACGACCTGCTCAAGCAACTCATTGCCGCGCAATACATACGCAATGATATGGAACTCACGCGCGGACGCTTCCGCGTGAAAGGCGATACGATAGACCTCGCACTCGCATACGCAGACTATATAGTGCGCATCGAGTTCTTTGGCAATGAGATAGATAGTATCGCCACTGTTCATCCGCTCACAGGACAAGTATTAGAGGAATTTGATTACTATAACCTCAGCCCCGCTACTATCTTCTGCACCAATAAAGACCGCATTACGGCAGCCAAAGAGCAAATCAAGGCGGACCTTAATAAACAGATAGACTATTTCATCGGTTTGGGTGAAGAACTATTCGCACGGCGTATTGAGGAACGCGTCAAATACGACCTTGAGATGCTCGATGAATTAGGCTACTGCTCGGGCGTGGAGAACTACAGCCGCTATTTCGATGGACGAGAAGAAGGCACACCACCATACTGCCTGCTCGATTATTTCCCCGAAGATATGTTGCTCGTCATAGACGAGAGCCATGTGACTGTCCCGCAGATACGAGGTATGTACGGAGGAGATAAATCACGCAAGGATAACCTCGTTGCCTATGGTTTCCGCCTGCCCGCAGCACGCGATAATAGACCCCTCACCTTCGATGAGTTTGAATCCAAAACAGGGCAGACTATCTATGTCTCTGCTACCCCTGACGAATATGAGTTGAAGAAGAGCGAAGGAATAGTCATCGACCAGCTTATCCGTCCTACAGGACTCTTGGACCCTGAGATAGAAGTGCGACCCACAGAGCACCAAGTGGATGACCTGATGGACGAAATGCAAACACGCGCACACCGAGGCGAACGCGTATTGGTCACTACACTCACCAAACGAATGGCGGAAGAACTGGACGAGTATTTCCGTAAGTATGGCGTCTCTTCGGCGTATATACATAGCGATGTGGATACGATAGAGCGTATCAAAATCATGGAAGACCTACGCAAAGGAGAGTATGATGTGTTGGTGGGGGTAAACTTGCTACGCGAGGGATTAGACTTGCCCGAAGTGAGCCTCGTGGCTATCTTTGACGCAGATAAAACGGGTTTCCTACGCGATAAACGCTCGTTGACACAGACCGTAGGTCGTGCCGCCAGACATGTGAATGGTAAGGCTATCCTCTATGGCGATAAGATAACACCCGCTATGCAAGCCACTATTGATGAAACGAACAGACGACGCACTATCCAAATGCGTTATAACGAGGAGCATGGCATAATACCTACAGCCATCCGCAAGGAGATTAACACCACCGCTTTGGCTTCGCTCTACAAGGATGCCAACGAAGAGAAACAACGCGTGGAGCAGACGATACGCGAAGGATGGAAAACGGCTGACTGGCAGAAGATGGATGCTAAAGCATTAGAAAAAGCGATTGCCAACAAGAGCAAGCAAATGCTCGCGGCTGCCAAAGCGCAAGAGTACGAAATAGCTGCGCGCTTACGCGATGAATGGATAGAAATGAAAAATCGCTTGCAGGCAATGCAAGGGTAAGGAAAATATTATAAATCAATATGTTGAGCCTCAATGGAGGAGCCTAAGAAAGTGGATGCTGATTGCGCAAAGCGGTCAGCATCTTCTGTGGTTAGATAGACGCACGAACCCTCTTCGCTCAACTGCTCACGGTACTCCGCATGACGCTGCAGATAGTTCACTAAACTATCCGCCACTAATGTGCCCTGCGCGATAATATGCACACCTCCTTTGCCCATCGTGGTCAAGTGACGAGCAATAGCTTCTTTGATTAGAGGGTAATGGGTACAACCCAAAACCAAGGTGTCTATCGTCTCGTCTTGGGCAAAGAGCTTGCGCAGATAAAGGTCTATAAAATAGTCCGCCCCCGATTGGTTGTGCTCGCCTGACTCGATAAGCGGCACCCACATAGGACATTCTTGCTGACTAACTACCAATGCAGGTTGACCTGCTTGCTCACGCTCCGCGTTGATCTTGGCTAACTCCATGAGGTAGGACTGTGACTGCACTGTGGCGGGCGTGGCGAGAATACCAATATGTCCATTCGCGGTGATAGAAGGCACAGCCTCTACGGTAGGACGAATGACGCCCAACACATTCACTTTTCTGCCCGCAGGGCGCTGCGCGTTGATGAATGGTAAGTCGCGCTGCTGGATAGAACGGAGCGCTTTCGCACTCGCTGTATTACATGCCATGATAACCAATGTGCAGTCGTGCTCAATGAGGTAACGAATGGACTGCAAGGTGTATTTGTATATCACATCAAAAGAGTGGGTACCGTACGGCGCACGCGCATTATCGCCCAAGTAGAGATAATCATACTGGGGAAGTGCTTGGCGAATAGCACGAAGTATCGTCAAACCGCCGTAACCGCTATCAAAAACACCTATTTTCATTTGTTCTGCTTGCCTAATTTAGGAAAAACGCTGCAAAAGTACAAAAAAATTTTGTTATTTCAAAAAAAAGTACTAACTTTGTGCGCAATTTTAGTAAATAAATGCGATAATAGTATTAATACCAAATAAAAAACATTATGAAATTTAATGTATCCAGCAGTAAGTTATTTTCCCAATTACAGGCAGTAAGCCGTGTTATCAACAATAAGAATGCGCTTCCTATTTTGGATGATGTGTTGTTCGAGTTGGCAGGCAATGAACTTAAGTTGACCGCTTCGGATGGCGAGACTACAGTGCGCACTGCCATAGAGGTGGAAGGAGCCGAGGGCGGTGGTAAAGTAGCGAGTGCTGCTAAGTTATTATTGGAGACGCTGAGAGAGTTCTCAGAGCAGCCTTTAGCATTCACTATTGACGAGAATAATTTCGCGGTGAACATGGTGAGCCAGAATGGTACATACTCTTTCGTGGGTGTGAATGGCAATGAGTATCCTGAAATGCCACAGGATGAGGTGGACGCACAAGTGCTGACCTTGCCTGCTACTACGCTCCAAAGCGCGATAGAGAAAACGATTTTCTGTACTGCCGATGATCCTCTCCGTCCAGTGATGAATGGTATTTATTTCGATATTTTGGAGGATAACCTCACTTTGGTGGCTACCGATGCACACCGCCTCGTTCGCTATTCGAATACAAGCGTGAAGCCGGGTATCGTTTCTAATTTCATCCTTCCTAAAAAGCCTGCAGCGCTCTTGAAGAACCTTTTGGCGAAGGAGGAAGCAGAGGTGAAGGTGACCTTTGGTCAAAAGAATGCTCGTTTTGAGTTTGATAAGACCATCGTGCTATGCCGCCGCATTGAGGGCCGCTTCCCTAACTATAACGCCGTTATCCCACAGAGCAATCAGAATGTAGTGACAGTAGATCGTCAAACGATGGTTAATGCCTGCAAGCGCGTGGCTGTCTTTGCAAATAACGGTACTGCACAATTACGCTTGGCGCTTTCTGAAAATCAGATAAAGATTTCTGCGCAAGATATAGACTTCTCTACCAGCGCAGAGGAGATGATACAATGTGATTATCAAGGAACGGCTATGGCTATCGGTTTTAAGGCTCCATTCCTTATCGATCTGCTCTCTACCGTAGGCACGACAGATGTGCAATTGAAACTGGCTGACCCTGCTCGTGCAGGTCTTATCTTGCCGGTTGGCGAAGAGAGTGAGGAGGATGTATTGATGTTGTTGATGCCTATGTTGCTCAATGACTAAAAGCACGAAAGCAAAGCTCAATTAGTATATAAAGTCTTCCCCCTCGGTATCGCCGTAAGGGAAGGCTTTATTATAGGATAAAAATTTCCTATTGCATATAGATATATGAAATATAGACCATTAACACCCATAGAGATTGAGCAACTTCAATCACAGGACTGCTCTGCAAAAGATTGGAATGCTATTGAAGTGGCGGAGGGGTTTGACCCTCGTTATGTGCGCGATACGAATTTCTCAGGTTTCAATCGCTTGGGCGTATTCGAAAAAGAAACGATGCTGCCCGGTGGACTGACCGTCCATTCGGGTATCTACCATGCTACATTGCATAACTGCGAGATAGGTAACAACGCTCGCTTATACAATGTGCATAATTATATTGCTAACTACTGCATAGGCGATAATACATGTATTGAGAATGTGAATGCTATCTTGGTGGACGGGCGCTCCACTTTCGGTAATGGTGTGCGCGTGCCAGTGATGAACGAGGGAGGAGGTAGAGAGATACCTATCTTCAATGAGTTGTCCGCCAGTTTGGCATATATACTCACGCTCTATCGTCATCGTCCGAAGATGATTAAGCAGTTGGAGCAGCAGATAGATGCCTACGCAGAGCAACAAGCCTCGGAGCGAGGACAGATAGGATGCAATGTGCGTATCCTCAACTGCGGTAGTATAAAGAATGTGAAGATAGGCGATTGTGCCGAATTGATAGGTGTGAGTCGCCTTAAGAATGGTACTATCAATAGTAATCCGCAAGCGCCTGTCTATCTCGGTAGCGGTGTGAAATGTGCGGATTTTATCATCGCCTCAGGCGTTAAAATAGGGGACTCAACACTGGTGGATAAATGTTTTGTGGGGCAAGGATGTGTGTTCGATAAGCATTACTCGGCAGGAGAGTCACTCTTCTTTAGTAACTGCCAAGGAATGCACGGCGAGGCATGTGCCATCTTCGCAGGACCATACACCGTGACACACCATAAGTCCACACTGCTCATCGCAGGTCTCTTCTCCTTCCTCAATGCGGGCTCGGGTAGTAATCAATCCAACCATATGTACAAACTCGGTCCTATTCACCAAGGTATAGCCGAGCGAGGTACGAAGACTACCAGCGATAGTTACCTCTTATGGCCCAGTAAGATAGGCGCTTTCTCACTCGTAATGGGGCGACATACACATCATGCCGATACATCCGAACTGCCGTTCTCATACCTTATAGAGAATAACTCGGAGACCTATATAGTGCCAGGCGCTAACTTGCGTACCGTGGGTACTATCCGCGATGCACAGAAATGGCCCAAACGCGATAATAGAAAAGACCCGAAGAAATTAGACCAAATCAATTTCAATCTACTCAGTCCATACACCGTGCAGAAAATGTGGCATGGACGCGAAGTGCTCACCCAAGTGGCAGAGCAAGCTGGCAGTCCACAAGAAGTGTATGACTATAAGAACTGCAAGATACGCCATTCGTCGCTGCACCATGGCATAAGCCTCTATACGATAGGTATTCAGAAATTCCTGGGAAATAGTCTTATCAGCCGATTGGAAGATAAACCGCTACATAGCATGGCGGATGTCTATGCTGCGCTCCAACCTAATGTGCAGGTTGGTTTGGGCAATTGGGTGGATTTGGCGGGACTCATCGTACCTAAGCATGCTGTGAGTGCCCTCTTGGACGAGATAGAGCAGCAGAAACATAGTTTATCGGATATTCAATCCATCTTTGAGCATATGCATCAGCAGTACTATGAGTACGAATGGGTGTGGGCGCTCGATAAGTTGGAGCATGTTTGGGGGTGCTCGTGGACAGAAGTGACTCTATCCCAATTACGCGAGACGGTAGAGCAATGGAAAGAAGCGGTGGTGTCGCTGGATAAGATGGTGTACGAAGATGCGCGTAAGGAGTTTAACCTCAATAGTCAAACAGGTTTTGGTGTGGATGGCGATAGCAAGCAAGCGGAAGCAGACTTTGAAGAAGTGCGGGGCAGCTTTGAATCCAATGCTTTCGTGCAAGCCGTACTCAAGCATATCGAACGCAAATCAGCATTGGGCAATAAGATACTCCAACAATTAGCGGCAGTAGATGAGTGAAGCAAAAGTGACCATATTAGGATGCGGTAGTGCCAAACCCACGCGTACCACCTCTCCGTCAGGACAACTGGTGGAGATGTGCGATAAGTCGTTCTTGGTAGATTGTGGCGAGGGAGTGCAGATAGCCATGCAGCGATTAGGTGTGCATACCTCACGCCTATACACCATTTTTATCTCTCATCTGCATGGCGACCATTGTTTTGGGCTCATCGGACTGCTCACCACGCTCTCGATGCTCAAGCGTACCCAACCTATGCATATCTATGCCCATCCCGATTTGGAAAAACTGCTCACACCGCTATTACAATACCATTGTGCCGATAGAGAGTATGAGATCATTTTCCATCACATCAACCCACGGAAGCACGAAGTGATCTTCCAAGACCGCACCGTGAGTGTGGAGACTATCCCACTTAAGCATAGCGTGCCATGCTGCGGCTTTCTCTTCAAAGAGACACGCAGGGTACGATTGGAAGACGGTTCGTTCGATAGAGTAACCACCAAGCGTTATGCCTATTGCTCCGACACCATGTATAACGAGAAAATGGTGCCCATTATCGAGGGAGTGACTACACTCTACCACGAGTCCACTTATCTGGAGAGCAATGAGAAACGCAACCGAAAAGTAAAACATTCTACAGCACTCGAGGCGGCTAAAATAGCCCAGTTGACGAAGGCGAAGAAACTGATTTTAGGGCATTATAGCGCTCGAATAGAGGACCATAACCTCTTTAAGATAGAAGCCGAAACACTATTCGAAAATGTAGTCTTAGCGGAGGAATATAATACAATAGACTTGTAATCTATGGCAAAGCAAACCATTCAATATGTATGTTCGTCCTGCGGTGCAAAAGCTCCGCAGTTATTAGGTCGCTGCCCCATATGCGGAGAGTGGGGAACATACGAAGAAGAGATAGTCACTTCTTCTTCCTCTTCATCCAAACACACCTTGTCCGTCTCCTTAGGAGGACATGCTAAAGCACAACGATTACACGAAGTGTCGGCAACGGAAGAGATGCGTATCGACATGCATAATGGAGAACTCAATCGTGTGTTAGGCGGAGGACTGGTGCCGGGTAGTCTGGTACTTATCGGGGGCGAGCCTGGTATAGGTAAGTCCACACTTGCTTTGCAAGTACTGCTCCAGATGGGCGATAAACGCACTTATTATGCGAGTGGAGAAGAGAGCGTGAAGCAAATCAAACTGCGGGCAGAACGATTGGCAGGAGACGCAACGAACTTATTCATCTCAAGCGATACATCCCTCGAACATATATTGGAGCAAGTAGCAGAAATACAACCCGAAGTGGTGGTGATTGACTCAATACAAACGATTGGTACTGAGACGATTGACGCTACTATTGGTAGTCTGTCACAAGTGCGCGAATGTGCCGCTAAAATACTGGAGTTTGCCAAGACTCGCAATGTGCCTTTCTTGCTCATCGGACATATTAATAAAGAAGGTGCTCTCTCGGGACCCAAAGTGCTGGAGCATATAGTGGATACGGTATTGCAGTTTGAGGGCGACCAACATTATATGTATCGTATGCTGCGCGCGCAGAAAAACCGCTTTGGTTCTACCTCCGAATTGGGTATTTATGAGATGAGACAAGATGGTTTGCGTGAAGTGACCAATCCATCCGAACTGCTCCTTTCTACAGCCAGGGAAGGGCTCTCAGGCGTTTCTATCGCGGCGGCAGTAGAGGGAGTGAGACCTTTCCTTATCGAAGTGCAAGCATTGGTTTCTTCTGCTGCCTATGGTACGCCTCAACGCTCTTCCACAGGATTTGATGCCAAGCGACTCAATATGCTTCTCGCAGTACTCGAGAAACGCGTGGGATTCAAACTATTGCAAAAGGATGTATTCCTTAATATAGCGGGCGGAATGCGCGTGCAGGATCCCGCGATCGACCTTGCGGTACTCGCGGCAGTGCTCAGCAGCAATATGGATATAGCGCTCGATGCCAGTACATGCTTGTGCGGAGAGGTTGGGCTCGCAGGAGAAGTGCGTTCGGTCAATCGCATTGACCAACGCATACAAGAAGCACAGAAATTGGGCTTCAAACGCATACTCATTCCTGCAGAACAAAAAGTCGATTCAAAACGATTCCAAATAGAAATTATTCCTGTAAAAAAAGTAGTGGATGCCTTCCGCCTATTAATAAAATCATAGGATTTTGTTAAAAAACTAACTTTTTTTTGCGTATCCCAATTATTTTTTGTATCTTTGCACGCTTGATTTGTTGAGCGCGCGTATATACGCGTGTGACTTGGAATGATTAAATGCGTCAAATATAGTGTAATCTGCTTGTTTCTTCTCTTGGGTGTCTATGCTCAGGCGGATGACCGTCCGTATTTATGCGAGTTCGGCGTACAGGGCGGTTGCGGTTATTATGTAGGCGATGCCACGCCGCATATCTTCATGAATGTGCGTGAGGCATATGGTGCGCATTTCAGGTATAAGTTCACATCCCGCTGGGCACTGCAGGTAAAGGGGTTGTCGCAGCGTATTGTAGGCTCGGATTATACAATCAGAGGCGAGCAATTGGATACGCAGTGGGAGAATCAGATGATAAACATCGATGTGATGGCAGAGTTCAATTTCTTCCGCTACGGAATGGGGAAAAGCTACACACGCGTCAAGCCTTACACGCCCTATATATTCTTGGGAGTAGGCGCAGCAGTGTATGGTTATGGTCAGGAGAACTTTAGTATCAATAATGTGGCTTGCTATGTGCCATTAGGCATCGGATTTAAGTGGAAATTTGCAGAGTGGTGCGGGCTTAATATTGCATGGCAGCATAATATTTACATGACGGATAATATTGAATGTAGGGAGACGCTCGATAATAAACATCAGCTCAATGGGTGGAACTGGATGAACTGTGATGTGACGGGCCAGTTAACACTCGGATTAGTGTTTGAGTTCGGACGCGCTCCGGGAGATTGTAGAATTTGTAATTATTAGTACTATGACATACAAAGAGCAAATAGACTTGTCGCGTCTGCCACGCCATATAGCTATCATTATGGATGGCAACGGGCGTTGGGCTAAAAAGCAGGGCCTTGCGCGCATGTTTGGTCATAAGCAGGGCGTAGAAACGGTGCATAATATCACCGTAGCTGCCACCAAAATGGGCATTGAATACCTCACCCTCTATACTTTCTCTACAGAGAACTGGAATAGACCCAAGGAGGAAGTGGATGCGCTCATGATCTTATTGGTGGATACTATCGCCAAAGAGACGCCTACGCTCATGGAGAATAATGTGCGTTTGCAGACTATCGGAGATATAGACCGATTGCCTGAGACAGCCCGTAATAAGTTCTTGCAATGTATAGAGCAGACGAGTAAGAATACAGGCCTCACTATGGTGCTCGCATTGAGTTACTCCGCACGATGGGAGATTACGAGAGCCATGCAAGTGGCTGTGCAAAGAGCAAAAGAGCAAGGCTTGCGTATAGAGGATATAAATGAGCAATTCGTATCGTCATGTATGACGACTGCAGAAATGCCAGACCCTGACTTGCTTATCAGAACAAGTGGAGAGTACCGTATTAGTAACTTCTTGTTATGGCAGTTGGCGTATTCGGAATTATACTTCACTGACTGCCTGTGGCCGGAGTTTACAGAGGAGGAGTTTTATAAAGCTATTATTGATTATCAAAAACGCGAACGGAGGTTCGGAAAGATAAGTGAACAGATTAAGTAAAATAGTATTGTTTCTATTGCTTTCTATGCCGTTGATGGCACAGGAGGACACGATAATATCGCATGCAGAAGATACAATGTATGCCGATGCGCCTACTATCGAATATACACTCACACGCAAAACATACGAAATCGCTTCTATCGAGGTGAAGGGTGCCGATAGCTATGAGGATTTTGTGCTCATCGGTTTCTCTGGACTCGCAGTGGGAGATAAGATAGAAGTGCCGGGTGACCAGATAACCAAAGCAGTAAAACGCTTTTGGAAGCAAGGATTGTTCTCTTCGGTGAAGATAAGAGCAAAGAAGATTGAAGATAACAAGATTTGGCTCGTTATTGAATTGGAGCAAAGACCGCGTATCAGCGAAATGCAGTACGAGGGGCTCAAGAAAAGCGAGAGAGAAGAGGTGGAAGTGAAACTCGGCATACGACCGGGTTCGCAGATGACACCAAACCTCGTGGACCACTCCAAGGTGGTTATCAAGAAATACTTCGCAGAAAAAGGATTTCATAATGCGAATGTGAATATCATCCAGCGCAACGACCCTGACCATCCTGGGTATGTCAAAGTGCTATGCGTGGTGGATAAAAAAGAGAAAACAAAAGTAGGAAAGATTTATATAACGGGTAATGAAGCGCTCACCGACCTTGATATTAACAAGGCGATGAAAAAAACCAATGATAATAACATTATCAACCTCTTCCGTACCAAGAAATTCGTGGCAGAAGAGTTTGAAAACGATAAGAAAGCCGTCATTGAGAAATACAACGAATGTGGTTACCGCGATGCGTATATTGTTTCAGACTCTATCGCACCTAACCCTGAGGACCCTACGCGCGTCGATGTCTATATGACTATCAGCGAGGGAAATAAATACCATGTGCGCTCTATCAAATGGGTGGGAAATACTGTCTATCCATACGAGATACTTGACGCTTCATTGGGTATCAAACCAGGCGATGTGTATAATCTCAAGACACTCAATGACCGCCTACAGAATGACGATGACGCAGTGTCCAAACTATATACCGACCGAGGATACCTCTTCTTCAATGTGGAACCCGTGGAAGTGAATGTGGAGAATGATTCTATTGATTTCGAGATGCGTATGTACGAAGGTAAACCTGCTACCATCAATGAGGTGAAGATTGTAGGTAATACGCGCGTATATGAGCATGTAGTGCGCCGCGAGTTATATACCAAACCGGGACAACTCTATTCGCAATCGGATATCATGCGTTCGCTACGCGAATTGGCGCAAATGGGACACTTCGACCAAGAGAGACTCGTGCCGGATATTCAACCTAATCCGGAAGAAGGAACGGTGGACATCACTTATCAATTGGAAACGAAAAGTAGCGACCAGATTGAGTTCTCACTCGGATGGGGAGCAACAGGTCTTGTCGGTTCGCTCGGACTTAAGTTCACCAACTTTGCTATACAAAACCTTTTCAATAAGAAATCTTATCGCATCGTGCCGCAAGGTGAAGGACAAACTTTCTCTGTCAATGCGCGAACGAATGGTAAACTGTATAACTCCGCGTCTATCTCCTTCCTCGAACCATGGTTGGGCGGCAAGAGACCAAATAGCTTGAGCGTGAGTGTCTATTTCGCTAATCAAACAGGATACTCCAAACGCTACGAGAATGCATACCAAAACCTCTATAATACCTATTCGAACTATTATTACTACTCAGGTAACTCGAATTACTACCAGCAATTATTAGAAACCGAAGCAGATGAGGACCGCTATTTGCGTACTCTTGGTGTGTCTATCGGATATGGAAAGCGTCTGCGTTGGCCGGATGACTACTTCACATTCTATGGCGAATTGAGTTATCAGATGTATATGATGAAAGATTGGCCATACCTACTTCTCACAGATGGTACATCGCATAACCTATCTATCAACCTCCAATTGTCACGCTCATCCATCGATAACCCAATATACACACGCCGAGGTTCGCAGTTCACACTCGGACTGAAAATAACACCGCCGTGGAGTATTATCAATGGTAAAGACTATTCGAAGATGACCACCTCAGAGAGGTATAACCTCATTGAGTACCATAAGTGGAAATTCTCTGGAAAAGTGTTTACACCGCTTACACGCGATAGTAAACTCGTGCTCATGACACGCGCCGAGTTTGGCTACTTAGGGCACTATAATGAGTACGCTAAATCACCTTTCGAAACCTTCTTTATGGGTGGCGACGGAATGTCCAGTTATACCAGTTACTCCACAGAATATGTGGCAATGCGTGGTTATCCATCGGGCTCACTCACTCCATATGACGCTACTATGGGACGAAACATGGGTTACCTATACAATAAGTTCACCATGGAATTGCGTTACCCTATCTCCCTCGAACAGTCAGCTACCATCTGGGCACACGCCTTTATTGAGGCTGGTAACTGCTTCGCAGATATAAAGGAGTATAATCCATTCAAACTCAAGCGCTCTGCGGGTGTCGGAGTGCGTATATTCCTGCCTATGTTCGGTCTGTTAGGTATCGACTGGGGATATGGATTTGACGAACCAAATAAGAAGAATCGCAGCCAGTTCCACTTCGTTCTTGGACAAGAATTGTAACTAACAGGAACTAAAAGAATAAAAGAACGCAACCTTTGGTTGCTGAAAGATAAAGACTATATGAAAAAAACATTCATTATTCGTTATGCACTGTGTATTATAGCAGCTCTGCTGCTTTCTGGCATGGCTTTTGCTAAAGACCAATCAATAGCCTATGTGGACATGAAATATATACTCAAAAATCTACCGCAGTACGAGCAGGCTAACGAGCAACTCGCTATGCTCTCCAAGCGTTGGCAGAAAGAGATTGACGCAGCACAGCAGGAAGCGCGCGTATTACTCTCTAACTACCAAACGGAACAAATCTTCCTTTCTGACGCAATGAAGCAGCAACGAGAAGAAGAAATTGTGCAGAAAGAGCAACAAGTACTCGAACTCAAACGCAAATACTTCGGACAAGACGGGGAATTGTATAAGAAGCGGGAAGCACTTATCAAACCGATACAAGAAGAGATATACAATGTCATTCAAGAACTTGCAAGCGAGAAGAAGATTGAGCTCATCAAAGACCGCTCGGCAGACCCATCACTCATCTATATGTCCTCTAAATTGGATGTATCAGACCAAGTGCTCATTAAGTTAGGTGCAAAGTAACTCCAATACCGACGGTCCCCCGACGGCTGACCGACGGTCGAAGCGAAGATAAGTATAAGACAACACTAAGATAAACTAAAATTAATTATATAAGTATGAAAAAAATTATTATTGCAATCATGCTGATCCTGCCAATGGCAATCAGCGCACAGAAGTTTGGTCACATCAACACACAAGAACTCTTTGTACAAATGCCGGAAATGGCGCAAGTGAAACTCAAAATGGATACTATCCAATCGCAATATGAGTCTCAATTCACTATGATGTACGAGGAGTTACAGAAAAAACTACAAGATTATCAAGCACAAGAGGCTACTATGGCGGACGCTATCAAGCAAATCCGTCAACAAGAACTGCAAGAAATGCAACAACGCATCCAATTGTTCAATCAAACAGCAGAGCAAGATGTGCAACGCAAACAACAAGAGTTGTTAGCGCCAATCCATGAAAAAATGGCGAAAGCAATTAAAGCGGTTGGTGAGCGCGAAGGATATACATATATCTTCGATTCAGCTGCAATGGTGCATGTTGGCGCGGACGCAAAGGACCTTATGCCTGCAGTAAAAGCAGAACTCGGCATTAAATAATCCATGGCTGACGGCTATTTAGAAAAACGCTATGCGGAATACGAAAAACGCAAAGCGGAATGGCTAAAAAAGAAAAATAAATCACTACGATTACAAACTAAGCCTCGTCCAATGGTTGAAAAACCAGAGGACGAAGCATTGTAAATACTCATAATACAAAATTCTCAATTATGACAAAAACTATGCAATCATTGCTTCGTGATAAAGCATGGGCACGATGGACGGTACTCGTCTTGGTGGCGTCAATGATGTTCTTTGCCTACATGTTCGTGGATATGTTATCTCCATTAGCATCTACACTCAATCAGACACTTGGTTGGGACCAAGGCGTATTCGGTACATATGCAGCAGCAGAGTACATCCTCTGTGTGTTCGGCTTCCTCATCTTCGCAGGTATCATACTCGATAAGATGGGCGTGCGCTTCACAGGTCTCTTATCTGCCAGTCTGATGGTCTTAGGTGCGGCTATCAAGTATATTGGTATCTCCGATTGGTTTGATGCCAATAATGTGGTATGGCTCAATTCATGGTGGACAGCAATGCCGGGTTCGGCTAAGATGGCTGCATTCGGATTTATGATCTTCGGTTGCGGTTGTGAAATGGCTGGTACCACAGTGAGCAAGATTCTTGCTAAGTGGTTCAAAGGCAAAGAGATGGCGCTCGCAATGGGATTAGAGATGGCTATCGCGCGTATCGGCGTCTTTGCTGCTATGGGACTGTCACCACTCATCAGCGAGCATTTCGCAGTCAATGGGGTGCACTCAGTTGTAATGCCTCTTTTCTTCGCAGCCGCATTGCTCGTCATAGGATGGCTTAACTTCTTTGTATTCACTATCATGGATACGAAATTCGATAAGCAGTTAGTGGCTATAGGCGAGGCTACGGAAGAGAAAGAGCCGGAAGATGAGTTCCATGTATCTGACCTCAAGCAGATTTTCTCATCCAAGATGTTCTGGATTATTGCGCTCTTGTGCGTACTCTATTACTCTGCTATATTCCCATTCCAGCGTTTTGCTACTAACTACCTCGAGGAAACACTCTCTATCTCTAATGCCGACGCTGCGGGATTGTTCAAGTGGTTCCCTATCTTAGCAATGGTATTAACGCCATTCTTGGGAATGTTTATTGATTACAAAGGAAAAGGCGCGTCTATGATGCTCTTGGGAGCAATTATCATGACGCTCTGCCATTGCGTATTCGCATTCGTACTACCTGCATACCCATCCCAAACACTCGCGCTATGTACTATCTTAGTGCTCGGTGTGAGTTTCTCTCTCGTACCTGCCTCTATGTGGCCGTCGGTGCCAAAAATCATAGACGAGAAAGTGCTTGGTTCGGCATATTGCCTTATTTTCTGGGTACAGAACATAGGTTTATGCTTGGTACCACTATTGATTGGAAAACTGCGTGTGGCTACAGAGGGCTACCTCGTACCAATGATCGTGTTTGCTTCCTTCGGCGTATTGGCATTCTTGTTGAGTCTTGCGCTCAAGGTAGAAGATAAACGCAAAAACTATGGATTGGAGCTTCCTAATAAGAAATAAAGAATCCCTTTGTGTCAGCACAGATACACGCAACCTCCCCGCAGATTGTGTGTTCTTTGCTTTGCACGGCGAGCATTTCGATGGCAATACTTTCGCCGCGCAAGCCATAGAGCAAGGTGCCGCATTAGTGGTCATTGACAAACCTGAATATGCGATAGAAGGAAAGACTATCCTTGTGCCCGATACACTGCTCGCACTGCAAGAACTCGCACGCGAATGGAGACGAACACTCCATATCCCTGTCATCGCTATCACAGGTACGAATGGTAAGACAACTACCAAAGAACTCACCGCTGCCGTACTCGCTACACGCTATAAAGTGCATTATACGCAGGGAAACCTCAATAACCAAATTGGTGTGCCCCTCACCTTATTACAATTAACGCGCGCGCACGAGATAGCTATCATAGAGATGGGAGCCTCACATCCGGGAGATATAAAGGAACTGGTGGAGATAGCCGAACCCACTTGTGGACTCATAACCAATGTGGGACGCGCACACCTACAAGGATTTGGTTCGTTCGAAGGAGTGATGAGCACCAAAGCAGAACTATACGACTACCTACGCCAGCACGGCGGGTTTATCTTCCGAAATACCGATAACCCTTATCTGGCGCAGATGGCAGGCGAATTGACCACCATCCCATATAGCACAGGTACTATGCCTGAGCAATCTCATTTAGTGGGAGCATACAATGCAGAGAATGTGTCTGCTGCCATATGTGTAGGTACTCATTTCGGAATACCATACCAGCAAGCCTTGGAGGCGGTCTGTGCCTATGAGCCATCCAATAAACGCTCACAACTACTCCAAACAGCACACAATACTATCGTCGTAGATGCTTATAATGCCAATCCTACCTCTATGCAAGCCGCTATCAATGCCTTCAAAGGAGATACATATATCTTGGGCGAAATGCGTGAATTGGGAGAATACAGCCACCTTGAGCACCAGAATATAGTGAATATGTTACTCGAGCGAAAGGCAGATAAGGTGCTACTCGTTGGAAAGGAATACAAGGCTACAACGGCTCCCTATCCTATATACGACGATGTGCAAGCACTATGCGACGCATTGCAAGCACAACCCATACAACAAGCACATATACTGCTCAAAGGTAGCAGAGGAAATAAATTAGAATTATCATTACCATATTTATAAGATGACCAAAACAAATAAAATACTTCTCATCACCCTTCTTGTCCTATTAGTAGGGGCAGTAGGTGTGCTCGTCTATCTCAACTATCACCAGCGCAATGAGATGCAAGAATTGGTCGAGATAATTGAGATTGAGAAAGAAGAACTGCAAGAGGAGTACGAGAATCTTGCTATTGAGTTTGATGGGTATAGCCAGATGGATATACAGAATGACTCACTGCAAGACTTATTATTCCGTGAGCAACAACGCGTACAGGACTTATTGGAAGAACTGCGCATTACCAAAGTGACCAACGCACGCCGTATATCCGAACTCAAAAAAGAACTCGCTACGGTCAGAACAGTGCTCAAAGACTATATACGACAAGTGGACTCACTCAATGCTACCAACGCACGATTGACTGAAGAGAATATATTAGTGCGAGCAGAAAACCAACAAGTAAAAACAGAAAATACGGAATTGACAAACCTCAATACACAACTCACAGAAACTGTCACAAGGGCGGCTATGCTCGAAATTACGAACTGCGCATGTATCATGCTCAATAAAAATGATAGGAAAACACGCATGGTGAGCCAAGTGACCAAACTGCAATTCGATTATACCATTGCGAAAAATATCACATGCGAGCGAGGACTCAAAGAACTATATGTGCGTGTCATTGCACCCAATGGAATACTCATGAATGAGGCAGAGAATAAACGGTTTCCTTTCGAAAGTGACTCAATCGCATATTCAGTCACACAGCAATTCGAATATAGCGGAGAAGAGTATATCGGTGTTGTGTATCTGCCTATGAATGAGGAAGTTCAAAAAGGATTTTACACAGTCGATTTCTTCTGTGAAGGAAATCTCATCGGGTCGTATCCAATACAAATACGCAAATAAAAAACGCAAAGGTATTGCGTATGTCATAAAAAAGTTGTACCTTTGCACCCGCTTTTGAGTAAAAGCGATAAATGTAGCGAAGTTCGAATACATGTATTGTCCTTCAGCTACCATTGTTTAACCCTCATTTGCCGAATAGATAGAAGGCAGATGATAAATGTAAATAAATTATGTATTTAACATCAGAGAAAAAAGCCGAGATTTTTGCTAAGTACGGCAAAGACGCAAAGAACACAGGTGCTGCTGAGAGCCAAATCGCACTCTTCACCTTCCGTATCAATCACCTCACAGAGCACTTGAAGAAGAACCGCAAGGACTTCGGTACAGAGCGCGCCCTCACATTGCTCGTAGGTAAGCGTCGTAGCATGCTTGATTACCTCAAAGCAAAAGATATCGAGCGCTACCGTGCTATCATCAAAGAACTTGGTATTCGTAAGTAATATTGCTTACAATCGACTAAAAAAGCGAACTTCGGTTCGCTTTTTTTTGTATATGTAAAAAAAAAGTAGTACCTTTGCACCGCAAAGGTTTTATACACTACTATGATTGAAATCAAACCATACATAGAGCACGCTATACTTGTAGGACTCATCACACCTGACCAACCGGAGGACCGCACACGCGAATACTTGGATGAATTGGCGTTCCTCGCCGATACACACGGAATCGTGCCTATCAAGCGATTTACACAACGACTGCCACAGCCGCACACTGCTACTTATGTGGGAGAAGGAAAACTCGAGGAAATAAGGCAGTATATTATAGATAAAGAGCAGCAGAACGAAGCAGACGAATCTATCGCGAAAGTGGATGTGGTTGTCTTTGATGACGAACTATCGCCACGACAGATACGCAACTTAGAGAAAGCCATCAATAGACGCGAGAAACACCCTGCTAATGTGCGCGTTATTGACCGTACCATACTCATTCTGGAAATCTTCCTACAGCGCGCACAGACTTCCTATGCCAAGACGCAAGTAGAGATGGCACACCTGCAGTATATGCTGCCACGACTCACACGCATGTGGTCACACTTGGATAGACAGCGAGGCGGTGGAGGAACTAACCGCGGTATGGGTGAGACGCAGATAGAAGCCGATAAGCGCGTCATAGGGCAACGAATAGCATTGCTCAGAGAAGAACTCAAGCGCATCGATAAACAGATGGCTACGCAACGCCAGAATAGAGGTAAGATGGTACGAGTGGCACTCGTCGGATACACCAATGTGGGCAAATCCACTATGATGAACCTACTATCCAAATCCGAAGTGTTCGCAGAGAATAAACTCTTCGCCACACTCGATACCACGGTGCGCAAAGTGACAATAGACAACTTACCTTTCCTATTGTCCGACACAGTAGGTTTTATACGCAAACTGCCACACCACCTCGTCGAATCCTTCAAATCCACGCTGGACGAGGTGCGCGAAGCGGACTTGCTCTTGCATGTGGTGGATATCTCGCATCCTAATTTTGAGGAACAATACGAAGTGGTGGAGCAGACTATCAATGATATTGTGAGCAATCCCTTGCCACGCATCGTGGTATTCAATAAGATTGATAATTTTACTTATACGCCCAAGGAGGAAGATGACCTTACACCTGTCTTACGCGAGAACCTCTCCCTTGAGGACTTACAGCGCACTTGGATGGCGAGATTAGGAGAAGATGCTATCTTTATCTCCGCACGCAGTAAGCAAAATATAGATAAATTGCGCACAATGCTTTATGAACGCGTCAAAGCGATTCATGTGAAGAGATACCCATATAATGACTTTTTATTCCAAAACTACGACTTATGAGACAAGTGAAAGAGCAGGGTTATACTTTTGAAGAGTGGATAACCCCTGAACAGATTGACCGAGATGTGCAGGCTGTTGCGGATCGTATCAATAGCGATTACGCAGGCAAAAATCTGCTGATTATTGTCGTGCTCAATGGAGCTTTTATCTTCGCTGCAGACCTTATGAAAAAACTCAATGTGCATTGCGAGGTGACTTTCATACGAGTTAGTTCATACCATGGTATGGCTTCAACGGGAGAATTGAAATTCATTGTGCCTTTACAGCAAGAGGTGAAGGGAAGGGAAGTGCTTGTCGTCGAAGATGTCGTTGATAGCGGACTGACTATTCATCAGTTAAAAGCACACCTCCGTGCGAAACGAGTACAGTCAGTCAAAGTGGCTACGATGCTCTTCAAACCCAATAAATTGGAGTATAACGATGCCAAACCAGACTATGTGGGACATGAGATAACGAATGAGTTTGTCATCGGTTACGGACTGGATTTCGATGGCTTTGCCCGAAACCTCGACGCTATATACAAAATCAAATCATAAATCATAAATCCAACATCTAACATCTATACTACTATGACAGAAGAATTAAAACAAGTAATGGCAACGGCTGAGGTATGGACCAAAGAGCCGTTCGACGCAGAGACACGCGCACAAGTGCAAGCGATGATGAATGCGGAAGATAAAACGGACTTGATTGACTCTTTCTACCGCACATTGGAATTTGGTACGGGCGGTCTGCGTGGCATCATGGGACCAGGTACTAATCGAATGAATAAATATATCGTGGCACAGGCTACACAAGGTTATGCCAATTATATGCTCAAAGTGCAAGCACAGAATGGCTTTGAGAATGTACAGAATGGACAAGTGGCAGTAGTGGTAGGACACGACTGCCGTAATAACGGACGACTCTTCGCAGAAACAGTGGCAAATATCTTCTCTGCGAATGCTATCAAGGTCTATCTCTTCGAGAGCCTTAGACCTACACCAGAGTGCTCATTCGCCATCCGTCACCTCAAGTGCCAAGGTGGTGTTAATGTCACTGCCAGCCATAACCCCAAAGAATACAACGGATATAAAGCCTATTGGGAAGATGGTTCGCAAGTGCTCCAGCCACACGACCAAGGCATTATCGACGAAGTCAATAAGGTGCGCATGGAGGATGTCAAATGGGAAGCCAACCCAGACCTCATTGAGATTATCGGTGGCGAGATGGACTATGACTACATGCAAGCCGTTAAGTCTGTCATGATTGACCAAGACACTATCCTTCGCCAAAAAGACCTCAATATCGTCTATACGCCTATGCACGGAGCAGGCAGACAGGTAGTGCCAATGTGCCTCCGTTCATGGGGATTTGAGAATATACATGTCGTGCCAGAGCAGATGGTTATTGACGGCAATTTCTCTACAGTAGAAAGCCCGAACCCAGAGAACGCTGAGGCGATGACAATGGGTATGAAATTGGGTACCAAGTTAGGAGCAGACCTCGTTATCGCTTCTGACCCTGACGCAGACCGTATCGCTATCGTGTGCCGCAATGACAAAGGAGAGTGGGTGATTATCAATGGTAATCAGACATGTATGATGTATTGCTATTACATCATCAATAATATGAAGAAACTCGGCAAGATGCGCGATGATATGTACCTCGTGAAGACTATCGTTACTTCTGAACTCATTCGCAAGATTGCTGATAAACAAGGTGTTACACTCACAGACGAATATACGGGCTTTAAGTGGATTGCTAATCGTATCCGCGAGTGGGAAGGCACACGCAAGTATATCGGCGGTGGTGAAGAGAGCTTTGGCTTCTTGCCATACGACGCAGTGCGTGATAAATGTTCGCCATCTGCCATCTGTCTCATCTGCGAGATAGCTGCCTATGCCAAGGATAACGGAATGACGCTCTATGATTACTTGCTCCAGATATACGCTGAGTATGGATTCCAACGCGAGACTACTATCAATGTAGTACGCCCGGGTAAGACCGGCGCAGAGGAGATACAAGCTATGATGCTCAATTTCCGTACCAATGCGCCACAAGAGATAGCAGGAGAGAAAGTGGTGAAGACCAAAGACTTCAAGACGCTCATCCAGCGCGAACTTATCAATGGCGAGTGGGTGGAGACACCTATTGAAATGGCGCTTGGCGCTACTTCGAATGTGCTGCAGTATTTCACGGAAGGAGGACTCAAGGCGTCTGTACGCCCATCGGGTACAGAACCAAAGATTAAGTTCTATTTCGAGATTCCTGTAGCAACTGAGAAAGGCAAACCATTCACTGGCGCGGACTACGAACGCTGCACTGCCGAAGCGGAAGCCAAAGTGCCAGCTATCAAAGCCAGCCTTGGATTATAAAAGTTGTATCTTTGCACAAACTCACTACTAAAGAAAGGAGCACGCGAGTGCTCCTTTCTTTGAATAGCTATCTTCTGCAATCATCTATTACCATACTGGCGAGTGTGCAGCCGAAAACGGCAGTCACAGGCATGATAGAACCTTTGATGACCTCTCCTTCGGGAGAAGAAGGAAGAGGCTGTACATTCTCCGTCGAATAGACACATCGCACTTTCTTGTAGGGTTTGTTATCAAGGCGCTTCATACGCGCGCGGACAGCTTTTGCTAACGCGTCTCCTTTGATAGTCATCAGTTCGCCTGTGGTGACCTGCGTGGGGTCAAAACGCAAAGCGGCACCCATAGAGCAGAAGAGTTTCACACCACGCATGCGCGTTGCGCGTAGAATAAGGTCTGTCTTAGCTGCCACACTATCAATGGCGTCGATAATATAGTCGTAACCCGAAAGGGAGAAAGACGCATCGTACATGGCATGTATCGCTATGATTTCCGCGTCGGGGTTGATAGAGAGCAAACGCTCACGCAGCACTTCCACTTTGGAACAACCAATAGTGCTTTGTGTGGCGGGTAACTGCCGATTGATATTCGATGCTTGCACAGTATCTCCATCCATGATGGTGAGATGTGTGATACCCGTGCGGATGAGTGCTTCGGCGCACCACGAACCCACGCCGCCCACGCCAATCAAGAGGACGCGAGCACATTGCAAACGGTTCATCGTATCGGCACCCAAGAGCGCCTCACTTCTGCTGAATGTATCGGGGGATGAAAACATAAATAATGGTATATAGTAATAAAAAAGGGTTCACATGAGTGAACCCCTGTAGTAATCATAATTACTTATCGTCGTGAGCGTGCAATGATTGCACATACTTAGCGTGAGCCATTTTGATTCGCTTCAGTTCACTTGGTTTGTCGAACTGCTGACGACGGCGTAACTCCTTCACGACACCAGTCTTATCGAATTTGCGTTTGAATTTCTTAATTGCGCGCTCGATATTCTCGCCTTCTTTTACAGGAACGATAATCATTGCATACACCTCCTTTTAGTTCTCTCCAGGCATTTAGCCCGTTCTGAGTGATAGCGGATGTTTAAGTCTCCCGCTTGACCTTTAAAGTTAGTACCCAGGGCCGGGATCGAACCGGCACGGTTTCCCATTGGTGTTTGAGACCAACGCGTCTACCAATTCCGCCACCTGGGCTCGCGCGTTCGGCAATTAGTCGCAATGGTCCATACCGCTCTGCTAAATGGACGGGCTCCTAATGCCTCCGCTCTTCGGTCGAACTATCACTCCGTTAGCAGTTCTCCCGATATAAAAAAATCAAACTATAAATCAAAATGCTAGCGAAGCGATATTTTGATTTAAGAGCGTAGAGTAAGGCGGAGTGTTACAGGAGCTGCGGAGC
>JAZNGV010000032.1:0-11936 GCA_045576595.1 Paludibacteraceae bacterium
GTAATGATTCTTTGAAAGTGTCGAGTTTTCAAGTAATCAAGTCTGGGCTTATAACGCTTATTTAGCGGCGCAACACTTTGCGCCTGTATGTCAATTTATAATTCAAAGTGCCCACAGGCATCCTTTGCGGCTGCAAAGGTAATGATAATTTTGCAATTATACAAATAAATGGGTCTTTTTTTGAGATTTTTATAATTTATTTGCATATGGCATAATTTTTGTAGTTATTATCAAGATAATAAAAAGAATAACACATATGCGATTATATAATACACTACTTTTTTTGCTTTGCAGCATACTCAGTGCCTTCGCTACCACCTACGAAGGACGCGTGACAGACATCAACGGACAGGCTATACCCTATGCTACCGTCTATCCAGAAACACAACCTGAGTTAGGTACTGCCACCAATAATGATGGGCATTTCTCTTTTAATGCCATTTTGACAGACGAAAGCACTATCATCATCAGTTTTATTGGTTACGAGAAGAAAACTATCAAAGCAAGACTGCTCACTTCGAGCGATTCTATTCCTACCATCATTCTAAAGGAGCAACCGATTGCCTTGGAGGAGACAGTTATTGCTGCAAAAGCAAGCAAACAGCGCAACAAACGCAAGCAGATGGCTGCGCTATTGCATAGTGTTTACAAGCAGATCGAGGCGGATTTTCCTGACGAAGTAAGTCAATATAAAGTTGTGAGCGATGTTCGCATGCAAAGCGCAGGCGAAACTTGGGGTATGGAGCAGATGATTGCCAACATAGTGGTACTGCCCGAGGAAGGCAAAGAAGGACGCGATTCTATACAATTTCAGGGTTTAACCTGCAAGCGTTTCTTCGACGCACAGAAACGCGCTCAAGCTGACTCTATTTTGGCAGGAAATAGTATAGAACGGCTTGAGAAAAATAGCAAAGAGAAGTTTATGCGCAGAGCCGTTAATGCTGTCGATTCAGGTGTGGTGGTTCATCGCACACTCTTCGGCATGGGAAACATGCGGTATGACTTTGAACAAACAATGAGTGATTTGCGGCATTGGAAAGTCTCCAATGAGTCAGAAGGCGAGACAGTACTGACCCATACACAGAAAATAAATAAGTACCTTGGGTGCTTCAAAATGACAATTAGTAGGCACTACATAATCGATTCCTACACTTATGCTGTCAAACGATTTTCAGAGCATGCAGAAGTGCGCATCACTATTCCTTTCGGTGTTAAACTAAATGATGACCAATTACTACTGCTCAATTTGATTAATATGGACGAGGGACAGATAGAGAAATTCCGCTTGCGCAAGATGCGTGGAAAAGTGGACTTTAATACCATTTACCAACGACGCGAGGGACATGTATATCCATTGGAAAAAAACATGGTAGCGAAAATGTTCATAATCGGTAGCAAGGACATGGAAATACCTATTTATGTAAAAGCCACCCAGCGCGTAACTGATTTGCAGACAAAAGATGTAAAGGCACTCAATAAAAATGAGATTACTACGCGCGTAGCTCGAGAAATTGTAGAAATTTATTAAAAAAACTTGCATATGTGCAGTTTTTGTAGTACCTTTGCACTCGATTTCAAAATGCGGTATTAGCACATCGGTAGTGCATCGGCTTCCCAAGCCGAGGAGGTGGGTTCGACTCCCATATACCGCTCTTCATAGAATGAGTGAAGTAGGTCGGTCTATCGCGTCGATGACGAGGAAAGTCCGGGCAGCATAGAGCACTATAGCGGTTAACGGCCGTCAGGCAGAAATGTTTGGTCACTGCTACAGAGACGAGTAATGTGAAACGAGCATACTATAGGCTGCAATTCCATGTAAACCAACGATTGAGCGTTGCTCGCGCGAGTTGGAGGGTAGGAAGCGAGAGAAGCATATGGTAACATATTGCTCGAGATTAATGATAGACGCCCGAAAGGGTACAGAACCCGGCTTATAGACCTACTACTCTTTTTCTATTAGGTTTTTTTTATATAAACAAAAATAAAGAAAACAAAATAAAAATAGAGAAAACATTTTTTAGATAATCAAAAACGACGAACCCATAATTTAGTTTTTAAACAAAAATAATAAAAATACTGTCTCAAAGGCATAATAGCTAATCGCTCTTATGGACACCCGTCCCTACCTGCCTACCTATAAATATATTTATCGTTAGTCCGTTAGGACGGTTCTCCACATCCGCAGGATGTAAATGCCTTTGCGTCAGCAAAAATATTAAAAACATATTCACGGGTTCTCACAAAAACGCGTTCGTTTTACTTACTTACAAAAAAGCCAAAAACAGGCGACAAGCGCCTACAGACCGCTGCGCGGGTGTAAGGTGTAGGCTCTTGACTTTTGACTCTAGTAAATAATAAAAAATAAATATAATAACATGAAAAAGACATTTACAATCTTCAGTATTTTTTTGCTGTCCTTCACATGTTTGAATGCCGCTCCTAAGATAGAGCGCGTAGAACCGCTATGCTGGTGGACGGAAATGCACACACCTCTTACCCTACTCTTTTACGGAGAGGATTTATGCGATGCAACGGTTACCATACAAAAAATGAATAACAATCGCCCTATGCGTGGCGAGTGTACAGGTTTGGTGGCTACTGGTCAGCATAATGCCGAGTCCCCAAACTACTTATTCGTAGATATGGAGGTTAATCAACCTGGTACCTACCGTATCACACTACAAAAAGGCAAAAAGAAAGCAAGTTATGACTATACTATCTCCGAGCGCAGACCTGGAAGCAGAGAACGCCAAGGATTTACTACTGCCGATGTGGTTTATCTGATTATGTCCGACCGTTTTGTAGATGGAGATCCAAGCAATAACTCTACAAAGGACACCAAAGAGAAAGCTGATAAGAACAATATTCACGGCCGCTTTGGTGGCGACATCCAAGGTATCATCAACTCGCTTGACCATATTAGTCAATTAGGTGCAACCGCTATTTGGCCTACTCCACTCCTTGGCGATAACGAGGCGCAATGGTCTTATCATGGTTATGCTTGCTCAGACTATTATCACATAGACCCACGCTTTGGTAGCAATGAGTTATACTGCCAAATGGTAGAGAAAGCACACGAGAAAGGAATAAAAATCATTATGGACATGGTGCCAAACCATTGTGGTTCAACCCACTGGTGGATGTCTGACCTGCCATACAAAGATTGGATCAACCAATTCGACAACTTCACCAACACTCATAATTGTTTCTCTGCTAATTACGACATCAACGCATCGGAATACGACCGTCTGCTGAGTAATCGTGGATGGTTTGACAGACCAATGCCTGATATGAACTTAGAGAACAAAGACCTATTGAAATACTTCCAACAATGGGCAATCTGGTGGGTTGAATACGCCAATATAGACGGTATGCGCGTGGACACTTATCCTTATATAGAGAAAGTTCCAGCCAGTGAGTGGTTGGCCGCTATTCGCGCTGAATATCCAAACTTTAACATTGTAGGTGAATGTTGGACACGCCCAGCTCCAGCAGTTGCATACTGGCAATCAGGAGCCGATAATTTTGACGGATTTGATTCTAACTTACCTACTGTAATGGACTTCCCTGTAGAAGAAGCTATTCGCCAAGCATTAGAGACCGATGGCAAGAATTGGGGTGGCGGACTGACAAAAGTATATGATGCAGTCACTATGGATTATCTCTATGCGGATGTGAATAAGTTATTCACTTTCCTTGGCAACCACGACATGGCTCGTTTTGCAGATATAGTAAAAGACAAAGACCCTCGCCGTGTTAAGATAGGAAATGTATTACTCGCGACAATGCGTGGTATTCCACAACTTTTCTATGGCGATGAGTATGCTATGACTGCTCCTGAAGATCCTAATTCTCACTCCCACTTGCGTATGCCATTACCTCTTGGTGACCAAGTGACCAAAGAGCAACAAGAGATGTATGATTTCCAATCCGCTCTCTTCCAATGGCGCAAGAAAGAGCCTGTACTACATACTGGTCGTACCATGCATTTCTTGAGCCGCGATAATACCTATGGTTTCTTCCGCTATAATGACAACGAGGCTGTATTCGTCTTTGCTAATGCCGCAGAAGAAGCACGCACCATCCCTACTGCTAACTATAAAGAAATCACAAGCAAATACAACACAGTAGGTATCAACCCTCTCACTGGTGAGACCATTGACCTGAGCAAAACAGATCTAAAGGTTCCTGCATTAAGTACGCTGATTGTTAAATTGACTAAGTGATATAGAATGCTAGATATTTAGGTTTCTAGTAAAAGAGATGAAAAAAGAAACGATACATACAAAGGCGTGTCCGCGATGCGGCGCGCCTTTTGTTTGTAGGCCCGATAACCCATCTATCTGCCAATGTGCAGGAGTGGTATTACATGAGAATGCGCGCGCATACTTGCGCACGCACTATAAGGATTGCCTATGTAGGCGATGCTTGGAAGAGATTGCTGAATTATTCTAATCGAGAGGCGTAGTGCAGATGAGATGTGGTGTCGTTATGCAAAATAGCAATCAAATCTTCTAATACCTCATTTGGATACACCACCCCACGCTCCCAGAAATTATTCGCTCCACTTTGCGTCTGCTGCCTATACCAGTTATACACCCTTTTATTCTTATAGGCAGCAAACCAAGTATGCTTCTTATCCATGTTAGCCAATTCATCTAATGAATGAGCAGAAGCTCCAATCCACACATTAGCTTCATAAAAGTAATAAAGCACATCTTCTATTGTCAAGGGAATAGATGTCCATCGTTTATCTTCGTACAAAGGATAATCCGCCTTGGCATCTTTGAATAACTGTGCTAAATAACTCTCTCCTCCTGGCACATACCAAGTACCTCGAAAATTACCTCCTGTCATGATAGATGTATGCGCGCTTGCATTATTATTATGTACTTTTTGTGCTAATTGTAAGTATTTGGTTTCAATTGATTGAAAGATAGAATCCGCTTTTTCTCTTTGGCCCACCAATGCTCCTATTACGCGTATCCATTCAGCTCGCGCTAATGGATGCGTTTCTTGCCATTCATTGATATAAAGTACAGGGACTTCAAGTTTCTCCAAGCGCTCCACTTCCGCATTATTTGTTTGCCCATAATGAACAGCCAACAGTAGGTCCAAATCAGCTCTTAGTATTTGTTCTGTATTGGGTTGTATGGCATCGCCAATGTTTATTTCGGTGCCTTTTAGTGGCGTATATATCAGTTCGGGATTGCAGACTGCTACTACCTTTTCCTTAGATTCGAGCGCATCTATAAATCCTATTTGCACGGCGCTCATAGTACCTAATCGCTGCAATGGTTCGCGAATAAGCATTTTGGTGTATGGCTGAAAGACTTCGACTAATAATCCCTCCTCCGTAGGTGTTATCTGAAATCCCTTGGCGTATTTATTTCCATCAGGCAAGGCGTTGTGCTTAGTTGAATGCGGTTGACACCCAACTAAACACAACAAACACAAAATCAAAATCAAAACTTGCCTCATCGGTTATTTAGAGCCTAAGTTATCTATACAGAAATAGGCAGGAGTAGTCATACCGAAATCATTACTCTTACCTCCTGAGAGGGTGAAAGCTATTTCGTCCACTTCTCCTAACGAACTCATATCCACATAGGTCCAGTCCGCTACATAGTTCTTGCCTTGTGCCAAGTAGAACTCAACGGTGCCCACAGGAGTACCATTGCGTAATCCTTGAATAGAAAGCAAGAAATAGTCATTATCTGTGAATGGTTCTGGCACCATGCTATCGCCATTCTTGATGGCGTCCACTACCCATGTGGTATTGCACACATACATGCCAGGGATGACGGCTGGAGTTTTCAAGGTTATCTTGTCGTAACCTTCATACGAGCCTGTCCAAACGATATAGTTCTTACCTTGATAGGCTCCGCCAGCTGCAGACTTATAGGCGTCGGTGTGATAGGCATAGGTATTATCCGTTTGGTTGGATACTACATTGCCGAAATAGTAGACGCCATATTCGCCGTAATCTTGTACTTCCTGCTGGAAGATAAAGTTACCGCTCTCAAAGGTACCACTTGCATTCAATACAGCGATTGATTCCAAGGAGTCAGGCGCAATAGATGCTTCTTCGAAGGTAGCTACAAATGAATCTTCTACCTCATAGGTAGGTTGGCAAGCCACGAAAACTGCCAATAATGGGATTAAATAAAATTTTGTTTTCATTGTTATAAAAGATTAATTGATTATAGGTTTATTGTGCATGGAGATCAACGGCGCCAGTTATCTCTGTGCTCAATTCACCCGTTTGTGTATATGTTTCTTGTACGGCAGTATAGACGCGTACAAAATCTATTTGCGTAAGTTGTACTGATTGTCCATTCGCATCCACAGCCCATGAGAGGTCCAAAGAGGTGGCTTCTATGTCCGTATTGGGTTGGTTATCTGCATATCCCCACTCCAACAAGCGCTGTACATACTTACCATTTATTTGCGTGGTGATAGGCGCTAATAATGCTCCAGAGAAAATGATAGAATCTTCTTTTATCCATTGGGGATAGTATGGTTGTGTATGGAAAGGATTGCGGATAGTATCTGCTGCGCGCGTATAGGTGAATGAATGATGATGTATGGTAGAAGGATGATCATACATACATCCTTTCAGTTCGTACCATGTATCGTCAGGTAAGCCATTGGTGTTCTCATCCACGCTCACCATAACGATACCAGGTTCACTACCTCCATAATTGCTATCACCACTCATACGAAAAGCATTACCGAGTATCTGTATATCTTTTCCTTCTTTATTAAGCACAGGATGGTCAAAACCAAATACAATATATCCTCCCCACCCACCTAATGTGACTGTTCCGCCAGCATTATTGGCGAGTGATTGCTCACATTTGCGGCACATGGTTTGCTCGTCATCTCCTTCTTCATATTTAGGCATAGTATTGACAAATTGCCCCATAGCAGGTTTGTATTCATACACACGATGTATATATGGTGAAATAGTTGTTGAATCAATAGGTGGCGTATCTCCATGTAGATTAAATTCACCTTCTACGCGGCATAAATGACCAGGAATATCTCCGGTCTTACATTTCCATCGCTCCGTTCCGTCATATCCGTAACAATACAAAACACCAGAAGATACATAGTTCTTTGCGTCCGTGACATACAAAGCATCTGGTGTGGCTAATAGGGCATATGGGTTTTCATACGCAGCCAATGAGATAGGTGTGGTATTGACACTATAATCAATAGTAGAGATAACTAATAGTTGCTGATTGATTTTATCGATAATATAAGCATTATTGTCCAAGATAGAGATGTTAGAGCATTGAATAGGAATACGGTGTACTACTTGCTCGCTTTGTAGTATAACAATCTGCGCTTGTTGATTGCTTTCGTTTCCCTGGCAGCAAACCCATAGTTTACCCGCGTTGTCCATTCGTACGCGTGTTGGATTGAGTCCAACAGGTATCTGCTTTATCTCCGTCATAGAATGTATATCAACGACTGAGATGGTGGAGTCGTATTGATTGACGAGATATCCTCCTGAATTGCAGACATATAATTTATTATTTGATAGGCACATTTCGTCTGGCTGATGTCCCACTTTCACTTCTCGTTTTATCTGTAATGTGGCAGTATCCACTTCATATACAGCACCTAACAAATCAGGATCTGCGATAGTTCCCACATAGGCACTCACATACATCTTATCGCCATGAAAAGCCATACTGCGGCAATTAGGTATATTTATTTGTCCAATATGCCGTGCTTGCAAATCCATTACTTCCACCTTGTGCGAGCAGTTGATTACCGCATATAAGCGTTTTCCATATTGCTGTAAATCATTGCCTACATCGCCTAATTCTTTCATTTGGTTTGGATTTTGTCCCCCATACCAATTACTATAATACACCCCCGTATTTAGATTTAAATAATCTAAACGCGCTTTATTGCTTCCCATATTCCCCTCACAAAGAATATATAGTCCTCCTTTGCGTATCTCATTGGTCACTTTATCGCCTAATGTAGGATATATGATTTCATCTCCACGACAAGAGGTACAAAGTAGCATGTACAAAGTACAAAGTACAAGCCCCAAAACCATGAGCTTATTTTTTAATATATAAAAGTAAGTGTGCATCGTATATTTTGTTTGGGCATCGGATAGTTTTGTATTACTTCGTAATCCTGTCCGAGCAAGTTATTGATTTCTATATTTGCTTTGAGCATATATGCTTGTATATTCCATTCTCCATAAATAGCCAAATCATGCGTGTACCATGGTTGTACATGGTTATAAATCGTATTCTCCTGCTGACTATACCTTTCACCTACATAAATAAACGAGTAGTTCAGCCCATAATGGTCACCTCGTTTACTTTCCCAATCCAGTCCGACCACAACACTACCACTATGCAAAGGTATATATGGTATTTGATGCGTATAATAAGTGTCATTAGGGTTTGTGACATCAATAGCGTGCTGATAGGTATAATTAAGCCTTGTGCGTACAACAAATCGCATAGGCAGGAAGCATGAACAATCTGCATGTACATCAGCGCCATTTATTTTCACTTCACCCAAATTGAGCATTGTCCATCTAAATTGTTGCCCTTTAGGATATGCGATTATTTTATCCGTCACGCGATTGTAATAATAAGAGGCGGAGAGAGAGAGTTCGTATCCTACTCCATGCGTATGGCTTGCATTATTCCTATGGGTATTATATCGTATTTCCACAGAGTGCTGACGCGCTAATTCAGGTCGCAAGTTAGCATCGCCTATCTCCGTATAATAGAGGTCATTAAAAGTAGGATAACGATAACTATGCTTATAGAATGCATTGAGCGACAAGTCTATCTTTGGATAGGGTCTAAACGAGAAGCATACGGCAGGTGAAACATGCGGTTTATTGTTTTTTAGTGCATTATTAGCATTTTGTATATGGGTCATGAGTACGCTCGCTTGCACACGCAGATACTCCTTGATATTCATAGCCGTCGCTGCGCTCAACCAATGTGAATGACGGTGAAAATACTGGATGGCTTGGTCTGAGGGGGATAAGAGCAGGTTTTCTCGTTTCAAAGTATTGTATTGGTAGTCATAAGCAATTGACACATCCCACCAATTGAATACTTGTACCTTATTGGCGATAGAGAGGTATGCCTCTTGTTGTAAATACTCATTATTTGATGGCAATAAGCGCTCATCTTGATTGATATAATGGGTGTAGTCATTAGCGTACTTGGCCAATATGCGCATGTTCCATCTATTGAACCATTCGTCCTGCCATTGGGCTTGTACAAATGTATTACGGTCCTCCACTCTCTCTCCATTTCGCCATACATTATTCACGATAGCGCCAGGAATCCCCCTTTTACTCCAATAGTTATAGGCATGTACGCGCCAGAAACCCGTATTGTTATAATAATGATGTAATCCAACTTCCGCTCTAATGGCGTTTATATCTCCATTTTGACGAATAGCAGTCGTGTCATATGCTGTTTGCCCATTAGGTAGCACACGATGGTAACGAAATGGGTATTTGCCATCTGAATAGACATACTCTGCATCCATGGTGAGCGACATATTCTCCTTTAGTTTGATGTCTATTCCCAGTTGTGGATTTGCCAAAGCAAATGAACCACATCGCATCTTTGCGCGCATGTGTACGCGCTCACCCGTCTTAAAATAAGGTTTGCGGGTAGTTAGGTATATGTTTCCTGCGGCGCCGAATTCGCGTGCTGATTGAAAAATATCGCTCTTCTGCCCATTATACAATAATATTTGCTCCATGTTATCCAGCGAAAAGCGCCCAAGGTCCACTTGACCATTCTGCGCATTTCCTAATTGCACCCCATTGTAATAGACGGCCGTCTGCTCGCTACCCATAGAACGGATATTGATGGTCTTTATACCTCCTACTCCGCCATAATCTTTTAATTGCACGCCCGAGAAATAGCGTAGCGCGTCCGCAACGCTTAGTGCATTGAGCCGCTCTAATTCTGGTCCTTTGAGTGCTTGTGGGATGATAATATCTTTTTTTAATGTCAGGGCTGTAACTTCAACTTCGTCTATCGTAAAATCAGTTGAATCTACATATCGAGAATCAAGAGATGTATATAACGCACTTTGCTCCGCTTGGTTGCTTGCCAATACGGAGTATGCACATAGTGCCCCAAATAATATGGAAATAATTCTCTCTGCCATTGTTCGTCCTAATCCCGGAGGACTTTCAATTAATCACATTGGCAGGTCTTCTGACTTATGCTCAAGCTATTTTCCTTCCCAAAATGCTTGTTTATCAACCGATAAACCATTTCAGTGGATTAGATAATAAATAGCTTGTATTCAGCATTCACAGCAGCGGGTCTGTATAGGAATCTCACCTATTTCCCTCTTAGCCGCAGACGAGACATTCATCTGCAAGAACCAAATGCGGTGCAAAGGTACAACAAAAAAATGACATACGCAAGATGTATGCCATTTTTTATATATTTTTTATGCATTTCTACCTTTTAATTCCGTGCTGGATCACAAGTTATATCAATTCCTAATTTTGTGAAGGTACGCTGGTCAACCTCTTTGAGCATAACAGTTGAATGTGCTTGGCATCCTTTGAGTGATGGTAAGGCTTCAAGTGCTTTACGGCAGTTCTCATCCCCCAAAGATAAAACAGAAAGTGCCACCAACACTTCGTCAGTATGCAAGCGAGGATTGCGGCCATGCAGATAATCGATTTTGGTCTTCTGAATAGGTTCAATCATATTCTGCGGAATAAGATTAATAGCATTATCTATCCCTGCCAATTCCTTCATCACATTAAGCAACAACGCCGCTGACGACCCCAATAATGCACTTGATTTAGCTGTAATAATGCGTCCGTCCGGCAATTCGATAGCCGCTGCTGCGTCCGCAAAAGACTGCTCTTTTCGCTCACGCGCTGCAACAGTTGTTTTTCGGTAAGCCGTATTGATACCCACCTGCTTTTGTAATAGTGCCAATTTCTTTATTTCCGTATCATTACATGCTCCATTCGCCATACGGCACAACGCATGGAAATAACGGCGGATTATTTCTTGTTTACTTGCTTCGCGGCATACCTCATCATCACTAATACAAAAACCGACCATATTAACTCCCATATCTGTAGGAGACTTATATGGATTGGCGCCATAAATAGATGTAAAGAGCGCATCCAAGACAGGATAAATCTCTATATCTCGATTATAATTGACAGCCGTCTTGCCATATGCCTCGAGGTGGAACGGGTCAATCATATTTACATCTTGTAGGTCTGCTGTAGCTGCTTCATATGCCGCGTTAAGCGGATGTTTAAGCGGCAGATTCCATACAGGGAAAGTTTCAAACTTGGCATACCCTGCCTTAGCACCCCTCTTGTTCTCGTGATACAGCTGGCTCAGACACACAGCCATCTTTCCGCTGCCCGGACCCGGAGCGGTAACAACAACCAGCGGGCGTGTAGTTACCACATAATCATTCTTTCCGAATCCCTCATCGGAATCAATCAGAGCTACATTATTTGGATATCCCTCTATAGTATAATGGTAATATACCTTTATATTGAGCCTTTCAAGACGTTTTCTGTAGGCATCTGCACTGGCCTGGCCATTATAATGTGTTATTACAACACCGCTTACATACAGCCCCACATTCTCAAATTCAGCCCTCAGACGGAGCACATCCTCATCGTATGTTATACCCAGGTCTCCCCTGGTCTTGTTCTTCTCAATATCCAGCGCGCTTATAACCATAAGCACCTCTGCATACTCCTTCAGTTGTACCAGCATACGAAGTTTGCTGTCGGGAAGAAAACCCGGCAAAACACGGCTGGCATGGTGGTCATCAAAAAGTTTTCCTCCAAACTCCAGGTATAGCTTGTCACCAAACTGGGCTATACGCTGTTTTATATGTTCGGACTGTATCCTAAGATACTTGTC
>JAZNGV010000033.1:0-5446 GCA_045576595.1 Paludibacteraceae bacterium
TGCTCGCATAAAATGCGGATTAGTTGTTTACGCTCGAAGCCGCGTGGGCTGAAAGCATAGCGGTGGTGGGTTCGTCGTTTTTGGTTAACTAATAAAAAATGTTACTCCGATAATTACGAATTATCAAACGGCAGTGTTTATCTGTGTTTATTTACCATTAATAATCACACACATCGAGTTTTTGGTTAACTAATGTTTTTTATATTTTTATTTTGTTTTCTTTATTTTTGTTTTAATAATTAAAAGCGTCCTTTGTACATTGTCCTTTGTACATTGTACATTGTCTCTACCATTTCACTTGTTTCTTGGGTACACATAGCATATAGAGCGATACCAGTGGAAGGAGTATATCCATTCCCAAGATAGTGAATATATTAAAGCCATGCAATCCTAATCGTTTAGCGGATAGGTTGATGACTATTGCTTGTATCATCCATCGGAGTAGGAATAGTATCCATGCCAATGCAGCCAAGATGGACAAAGGAGTACCGATGAGTGGTTGGCAGGCGAAAGCGACTGACAGCGTGAGCACAAGTAAATAGAATAGTCCTCTGCTCATTGGTTCTAATGCGAGGCGTATTTTTGTGCTCCACCGGTAGTCATGCGAGACGGACAAGTGTCTTCTTTTCTGCTGCCACCAGTCGCGCATAGTGGTCTTTGCAGGAGACCAAGTGATGGATGCACGCGAACTGACTACTGCTGTGTTTTTTCTTGTAGCCACATGATTGACGAATAGGTCGTCGTCTCCCGCGCGGTTAGTCATCATTTTCTTAAATCCTCCTGTCTTGAAGAATAGTTCTTTCTTGTATGCCAAGTTGCGTCCCACGCCCATGTATGGGTGCCCGTGAGCAGCCGCACTAAGGTAGTGCAAACCATTAAAGAGTGTGTCATAGCGCACCAAGCGATTGACAAATCCCTTTTCGTAGAAATACGCACCAAAACCCAACACCACCTCCTTCGTACATTGTACATTGTCCTTTGTACATCGTACATCGTACATCGTACATGGTTTAAACCCTTTCATCATCTCGCTTATCCAATGCGTGGACTCTGGCGTGCAGTCTGCGTCGGTAAGTAGAAGATAGTCGTATTGTGCAGCTTTGGCAGCCAGTGTGATGGCGAGTTTCTTTGTTGAACGCACGCGTGCCTCTTTGGGTATAAAGGTTATTCTCAGACGCTTGTCTTGCACCATATAACTCTCAATCACTTCGCGTGTCTTGTCCTCCGAACCATCATCTACTACTATCACTTCGTAGGTAGGATAATCCTGCGATAGTAGTGCGTATAAGTACGCCGATAGATTATATGCCTCATTATGCGCACATACCAATACCGACACCCCAGGACAACCTTCTTTGGTAAATGGTAAATGGTCCTTTGTACATTGTACATCGTACATCGTACATCGTACATCCTCCTTTGTACATTGTACATTGTACATCGTACATAAATAATACCCTACTTGCCCGATGAACAAGGCAAGCAGTGCACCGAAGAACACCCAATCAATGATATGGAAAGACTCGAACAACACGCTTATTGGGTTATTTTAATGCGGTAAGTAGTGGTGGATGAACCATCTTCTGCTTTGACGGTAATCACCCATGGCTGTCCATTGATTGTTCCCGGCACAACGCTCATCTCTTGCGCACTCAGTTTGCGTCCCTTGAACTGCACTTTCTTTCCTTTGATATTCGTGAGTGCTCCCACACCGCGATAACCCTCTATCACCACTTCTTCACTACTCACTACTCTGTACTCACTACTCACTACTCTATACTCCTGCTCTGTCTTATTGGGGTCAAATGTCTTCCATTCCTGACCATTGACAACCATCTTATCTATCTTCGATGAGTATATCAGTTCCACATCGTCCACATAGAGCGCATTGCCGTCGTAAAGACCGTCGTTAGCGCGGAAAGCAGGATAGTTACCTGCAGAGAAAATCACATTGCACATCGATGGCTGTGCATTATTCATATAGTAAATAGGCACTTTGATGCGCGTCCATTCGTTATAACAAGCCCGAGCACGATACCAACCCTCAGCTATCTGCTTGGCATACTCTACCGTCGTACACTCGTTCCCGTCCAACGCCTGACGAATATCGCTCTCTTCATTCACCATCTCCACCTCGGTACAACCGCCGTTCTTGGACTTGTAATGACTACCCTTGGCTGTACCCGTCCATGCGTAATAGAGCAAGTGAAAATCCTCCTTGTCCGTGTTCGACCCCGTACGCTTCACCCATACCGCCATCGTGTCCGGACGGTGACGCCATTCAATACCTCCGTATGTACCCGCCGTAGCTGTCTTCGTACTCAGTCCATTCATATACTGCCATGCAGTACCCAAACCAAAATAACCCGGACCAACCTCCTTGATACCAAACGCACCTATCTGACGGTCTGCTACATACGCGCAGGAACCCGTGCGACCTGGTTTCTGAAAAAGAAAAGTAAACTTAAATCCAAACTGCGACACATTACTTCCGTGCCAGTACTTGAGCTGCTTATCACCATTGAACTTACTACTCCAGTCCTCAAAATGCGGGTCCGGCAACTGCTGCGCAGACACCAAACCGCACACACATATAGTGAATAAGACCATTACAAAATGTTTCTTCATATCTCTTTGTTTATTATCGTTCTGCGTTGTTTGTAATTATGCGTATATTTACAAGTTAAGGTTCAGTAAATGTCCTATCTGCTGATTATTGGCCAGATAAACGATACTATATACTTCTTCTAATTCTTCGTAAAATGCATACCAAGTAGTATGCGTATTTTTACGATAACGAACATAAAACAATGGTTTGCCATCAACACTATATTTATTGAAGTGTTCTGGGGCACATACTGAAACCGAGTTTTGGATATTAAGTGCAAAATAACGGAATATATCACGCATATAGTCCACTGCGTAATCCTCATCACCAAAATATCGCTGCTCTACAAGTTTTGTCACACTTTCTTCAAATTGCAGCAGCACTTGTTTAGTATATACAACTTCTTTCATTTGAACATTGCGCGAATTCTTGGCTCCAAAAAAGCGACTGCCTCATCAGCCGTATAATACTTTTTTTGCACATTGTTAATGTTTCCACTCTCCATGCACAAAGGCATCTCTTTGGGGTTACTTTGATTTTTCATATTTATTTGATTTTATATAAAAGGCAAGTTACTTAACCTTTGCGACTGCAAAGGTACAACAATTTTTGCATATACGCAAGAAATTAACGAAAATATCGTCTAAAAAGAATATTATTCTTTATTTTGGAAGTACTAATAAGCCTATCGTGCTTGCATGAATAGGGTTGTTAGTGAATCAAAAATGAGTGCATTTGCCACAGACGATATTTTCGTATTACTGCTATATGCCGCAAAATGCGACCGTACCTTCGAAGGGGCCCCTGTTGAAAACAAGGGGGAGTAGGTCGAAGTACTACTTTTTTCTGACATATGCAAAAAAAATCGCCCCGAAGAGCGATTTTTTAGTAGTGAGTACAGAGTAGTGAGTATTTATTTCACTTCTACGCCTTGCAATGTGTAAGTATTCTCTCCGCGGAGGATGTAGATTTGACCATCACGAAGGATTCTAGTGCATTGGATTTTTGTTTGCACTCCGTCAATACCTTCGGTATTTATCGCTTCAATTAAGAACTCTTGCCATACAGCAGCATTTTTGTACAAACTCATACTTGCAGCAGGCACATATAGTTTACAATTTGTTTTATTTACATTTTCAAAAACATCGCTACTTATAATTTGTGGCGTGGTCGCATAGTTAGTAACGCTTTTCAAACCATAGCAACTATAAAAAGCATCATCTCCAATACTTGTTACACTATTAGGGATAGTGATGCTTGGCAAGCCAGAGCAACGATAAAAAGCATAAGCTTCAATACTTGTTACACTATTAGGGATTGTGGTTGTCTTACATCCTGCAACAAGCGTATTAGTTGCTGTCTCTATAATTGCATTACAATTATCACGGCTATCATATTTTGCATTACCATTCTCAACAACAATACTTGTCAAAACTTCGCAACCAGCGAAAGCATAATCGCCTATGGAAGTTACGCTATTAGGGATAGTAACGCTTGTCAAACCATAGCAACTTTCGAAAGCCCTCTCTCCAATACTTGTTACGCTATTAGGGATAGTGATGCTTGTCAAGCCATAGCAACCATCAAAAGCATAAGCTCCAATACTTGTTACACTATTAGGGATTGTGGTTGTCTTACATCCTGCAACAAGCGTATTAGTTGCTGTCTCTATAATTGCATTACAATTATCACGGCTATCATATTTTGCATTACCATTCTCAACAACAATACTTGTTAAACCATAGCAACAAGCGAAAGCAGCATATCCAATACTTGTTACGCTATCAGGGATAGTAATGCTTGTCAAGCCATAGCAACCATCAAAAGCCCTCTCTCCAATACTTGTTACGCTATTAGGGATAGTGATGCTTGTCAAACCAGAGCAAAAAAAGAAAGCATAATCTCCAATACTTGTTACGCTGTTAGGGATAGTAATGCTTGTCAAGCCATAGCAACCATCAAAAGCCCCCTCTCCAATGCCTTTTACATTATCGCCAATAATATATTGTGTTACTTGAGATCCAAATATATTGGACAAGTTATCATTTAAAGTATATGCTTTGTTTACGATAGCATCTGAATTGATAGTCACAGAGGTTAAAGAAGAGCAATCATAGAAAGCATTCTTTCCAATACTTGTCACGCTATTAGGAATAGTCACAGAGGTTAAAGAAGAGCAACCTAAAAAAGCACTATTCCCAATACTTGTCACGCTATAGGTGGTGCCATCATAGGTAACAGAAGAAGGAATGACTATTGAACCAGAATACTCATTACTATAATCTCCACAATAAGTGACGGTAGCGATATAATTAAAACTCATAGGAGGAATAAAAGAAGTACTAAAATTATAGTAAATACCATCAATTTCTGCATCGTGTGCAAAAGCGGTACTCATACTGGCTACCAACACCAGAAAAAGTGTAAAAAGTTTTTTCATAATTTGCCTACCCCCGACCCTCCCTAAGGAGGGAGAAGGATTTTTTTAAAAAGATTAATATTGTTGTTTGTTTAAAATCAATAAGGACTATAAGGGCGATAAGTATAACGACACACAAAGTGTGATGTTTCGGCTGCAAAACCTTTGCGCCGCAAAGGTACAACTTTTTTTTGACATACGCAAGCGCGTGGGTATTTTTTGTGTATAAAGTAATCAAAAACTCGATGTGTGTGATTATTGATGGTAAATAAACCTAAATAAACACTGCCGTTTGATAATTCGTAATTATCGGAGTAACATTTTTTATTAGTTAACCAAAAACGACGAACCCACCACCGCTATGCTTTCAGCCCACGCGGCTTCGAGCGTAAACAACTAATCCGCATTTTATGCGAGCA
>JAZNGV010000034.1:0-1532 GCA_045576595.1 Paludibacteraceae bacterium
TTGCCGCTTGCGAGGAACGGTTGGGCGTAGTTCTTCTCCTTGATTTGTGCCATTGCCTCTTCGGCTGTGCCATTATATTTGAACTCGAAAACATAGACATAATCGGGCGTCTCGATGGTCATGTCCACACGTCCGTTGGAGGTGTGAAACTCAGCTTTCGTGTAGAGTCCGCAGAGGTTGCACAAGATGAAAAGCACGTTCTGATAGTGATTTTCAGTGTCCTTGATGAGGTCGTATGGTGTGTTTGCGAAGAAAGACTCGAGGCGGGTCATGAAACCGCTAATGTCTCCACCTCTTACCTCCTCAACAAAACTTTCTATCTCAAATGCAGTATCACTTGGTCGGACTGATGTGTAACGAGGTATCAGATAGCGCAAAAATCCGCGTTTTACCTCCTCATTAGGGAATCCTAATAAATAGCCATCATATTCGTTTTTATACCCTTTGATCGTCAAGTATCCGCTCTGGAAAATCACCGAAATCGGTTCTGTGGTAGCAATGTCAACCGAATTTAGGACATCAGAACTAACCAACTTTTTTGTTATATTCCACAGCTTCATATCTTGGTCTTGCATCAATTCAACCAAGTAAGACGGCGTGCCGGTCTCGAACCAGTAGCTGCCGAATTTATTGTTAAAAAAAGCGTTTAAAACGCTAAACGGGTTATACATTCCCGGAGTAGATTCCGAAAAATGATAACCATCATAATTTCGCTTTAGTTCAGCATAGACTTCCTCGTCTGTCAAATTCTGAATTTTGCCAAGTCTGGAGACGTATGGCGCTAAATTTGCGTGCAACTCATCTTCATCAATACCGCATATATTGTAAAATGAGTTGTTCATAGAGATGTCAATAAGATTGTTCAAGTCGCTGAATACACTCACCTTACCAAACTTCGTCACTCCTGTAAGCATGGCAAACTTTATGCAGTCGTCCTTGCTTTTCAGCGCGCCATAGAAAGATTTCAGAGTGGTGCGGAATGTGTCCTGAAGCTTGTCATCGCCAATGGCTTGCAACAACGGCTTGTCGTACTCGTCCACCAAAATCACGACACGCTCACCGGTCTTTTCGTATGCTCGCTGGATAACACCCTCAAAACGTGCGCCGAACGATTTTTCCAATTCATTTCTGCCGTAAAGTTTTTCCCAATTTCCCAACGACAAGGCGATTCTGTCGTCTAAAGCAGCTTTACTATCGTAATTATCAGTATTCAAATCCAGATGCAGCACCGGATGCACTGTCCATTTCTGCTCCAATTGCTCAACGGCAAGACCCTCGAACAAATCTTTCTTGCCAAGAAAATAAGCCTTCAAAGTACTGATAAGCAAACTCTTACCAAAACGACGAGGACGAGAAAGGAAATAGTAACGACCCGTGGAGACAAGTCGGTGCATCAAAGCCGTTTTGTCCACATACAAATAGCCGTCATTAATGAGGCTCTCAAAATCCTGAATGCCGATAGGCAAGTTTTTTAAAGTCTGCTCCATACGCTGAATTTTTCTTTCTGCAAAGATAATGTTTTGAGCGTGATT
>JAZNGV010000035.1:0-3560 GCA_045576595.1 Paludibacteraceae bacterium
GTTCCTACCTGCCTACCTATAAATATATTTATCGTTAGTCCGTTAGGACGGTTCTCCACATCCGCAGGATGTAAATGCCTTTGCGTCAGCAAAAATATAAAAAACATATTCACGGGTTCTCACAAAAACTCGCTTACGCTAACAAAAAAGCGCTGCGCTTCAAAAACAATTACAAATTATCAACCGCCAGCTATAAACACAGATAAAACCATTTACCATTTCATTGTTGGAAGTTAGACCATTTCATTGTTAGACCGCTAAATCTGTTAGAGGGCTAGAGTTCTGGAGTAACTAGAAGAACTAGTGTACTAGGAACCTAGGGTTCTAGGAGCTACAGGACGGCGCAAAAGCGGGGCAAAGGTAGTAAAAAAATTGCATATACACAAATAAAAAACAAAAAAGACTTGCATATGTGCAATTTTTGTTGTAATTCGACCTACTCCCCCTTGTTTTCAACAGGGGCCCCTTCGAATGTTACGGTCGCGTCCTACAGACCATATGCGAGATATGGGTGTCTTTTTGCCTGTACTGCGTACTCCGTTTAATATTCGTCTATATGCCGCATTTATGCGGGCATATGCGGCCTATCGCCGCCCATAAAACATAGAATTGCATTCTATTAGGCAAAAAAACACCCAAAAACTTGCATATGTGCAATTTTTGTTGTAAATTTGCAGCCGATTTTAGTATGCGCGAGTATGCGCGAGAAGAAAGAGATATGAAAAATATAGCATTTATCATCAATCCTATTTCTGGGTCGAAAGAGACGCAGAATGCGAAGAAAAGACTACCTAAAATGATTATGCAGTTACTTGACTGCGAGCAATGGTTACCCAATATATCCTTCACAGAGTATGCAGGTCATGCTTCTGAATTGGCTCACCAATACGCGCGCATGGGTTTTGACGCCGTAGTAGCCGTAGGTGGTGATGGTACGGTGAACGAGGTGGCAAAGGGTTTGCGCGGCACACACACCGCTTTGGGTATCATCCCAATGGGTAGCGGCAATGGTTTTGCTCGTCACTTGGGTATTCCTGTTCGTCCGAACAAAGCGATAGAGATGCTCAATCACTCTGAGCCTATCCGTGTTGATTATGGTTTGGCTAATGATCGTCTCTTTGTGAGCACTTGTGGCACGGGATTTGATGCGCTGATAGCAGATCATTTTGCGAGCAGCAACAAGCGCGGTTTTGCCACCTATCTACAGAATGTGATTAAGGACGCGTTCTCCTACGAACCACAGACCTATAAGTTGTACATGGATGGTCAAAAGGAAGAGTGCGTAGAGCATAGAGCATTCTTGATCACTTTTGCGAACGCTAACCAGTGGGGTTACGAAGCGCTTATTGCTCCAAAAGCGAGTGTGCAAGACGGCAAAATGGATATCATGCTGATGTCGAGTCATGCAATCTTAGGCAGCGCGTCCTTGGCCTTGCGGTTGTTTGCAGGAAGTATAGATAACAGCCATTTCATGGATACGCTGCGTGCGAAAGAGGTGCTGCTTGTTCGCGAGACAAATGCGCCATTCCATATTGACGGTGACCCCGTGGAAATGGAGAAAGATATACATATCTGTATTGTGGAAGATGGGTTGCAAGTGCTGGTGGAGAAGAGGTTTTAGATAATGAACAATGAATAATGAATATTTCTATAAAATAACCAAAAACGACGAACCCATAATATATTTTAATTTTGAAAAAAATAATAAAAATACTGCTCAAAGGCATAATAGCTAATCGCTCTTATGGACACCCGTTCCTACCTGCCTACCTATAAATATATTTATCGTTAGTCCGTTAGGACGGTTCTCCACATCCGTAGGATGTAAATGCCTTTGCGTCAGCAAAAATATTAAAAACATATTCACGGGTTCTCACAAAAACACGCTTACGCTAACAAAAAAGCGCTACGCTTCAAAAACAATTACGAACTACCCTCCGCCAGCCATAAACACAGATAAAATTATTTTATCAAGTAGTGAGGAGGGAGTAATGAGGGGGATAAGGTCCCTAAGGACTTTAAGGACAGTAAGGATAGTAAGGACAATAAGGATGAAGGGCTGGAACTCCTGATTCCCAGAACTCCAGATTTCCGGACAAGATAGACGAAGTAGATAAGATAGACGAAGTAGCCGAACTACGGATAAAATAAGTAATAAGAAAGAATATGGAAATAAAAATTATTAATAAGAGTGCAAATCCTCTGCCGAGATACGAGAGCGAACAGGCAGCAGGAATGGATATACGCTGCAACATCAGCGAAGCAATAACCCTCCAACCTATGGAGCGTAAGTTATTCCCAACCGGTCTCTTTATCGAGTTGCCTGTGGGTTACGAAGCACAGATACGCCCGCGTAGCGGTTTGGCTCTCAAGCGGGGTATCACCGTTTTGAACACTCCCGGTACTATTGATGCAGACTACCGTGGCGAGATAGGTGTTATCCTGATTAACCTTAGCGGTGAGGCACAGACAATCGAACCCGGTGAGCGCATCTGCCAGATGGTGATTGCAAAGCACGAGACACCTGAGGTGGTGGAAGTGAGTGCATTGAGCGAGACGGAACGCGGTGCTGGAGGTTTTGGGCATAGCGGGAGGAGATAGATTTTAGATTGCAAAATTTAGAATTTAGACTTTAGAAACAAAAATAAAGAAAACATTTTTTAGTTAACCAAAAACGACGAACCCATAATTTAGTTTTGAAACAAAAATAACAAAAATACTGCCTCAAAGGCATAATAGCTAATCGCTCTTATGGACACCCGTCCCTACCTGCCTACCTATAAATATATTTATCGTTAGTCCGTTAGGACGGTTCTCCACATCCGCAGGATGTAAATGCCTTTGCGACAGCAAAAATATAAAAAACATATTCTTGGGTTCTCACAAAAACACGCTTCGCTCACAAAAAAGCGCTGCGCTTCAAAAACAATTACTAACTACCACACGCCAGCTATAAACGAACTATATTAAAAAAGTGCTAAAAAAACGTTTTTTAAGCTAAAGATGATACATATCCATCTATATAGGGTCGATTATAAGTAACGACAGCGAACATTTGCCGGATAAGTTTGTTAGCGACCGCAATGAGAGCGACCTTGCCGGGTTTACCTCTATCACATAGGCGCTCATATGTCTCTCTGCAAGCTGTATTACACCTAATAGACGCCATGGCGACAATATATAATTGGCCACGAAGATGTGAATCACCATTGCGATTAATGTGACCTTTGACATTGACTGATGTTCCGGATTGCTGGTAGGTAGGACAAAGTCCCAAGAACCGTGAAATCTGTTTAGCGCTGCTAAAGTTAGCAAAGCCTCCGGTTGCCGTTATGAGCGCGGATGCGATACTCTCTCCAATGCCTTTTATGGATGTAAGGAGTTCCATTTGACGCTTAAACTCTTTGTTAGAGAGGTTAGTAATCTCCTCCTCTAACTTAGAGATTTGCTTGTGCAGAAACTTAATAGTTTGCTCGGTAGCAACCTTTGCGGTAGGATCTTGCTTGGGCAGAACGGACAACGAATGCTGTAGATTAGTCATCGCAGTAAGTTGCTTTTTA
>JAZNGV010000036.1:0-23114 GCA_045576595.1 Paludibacteraceae bacterium
AGCTTGGTCTTTTGCATCCATGTGTTTCGAGTTTGAGTGCAAAGATACACTTTTTTCTTGACTCTTGCAAGAAGTAAGCCATGTATTGAGCGTGCGTTGGGGAATTTTCCACTTGGTATAACATTCCACTTGACTCATACCCGACTGAAAATAATCATCCAAAACTTGTTGCTTGAATGATGCAGAATAACGATTTAGAGTTCGCTTCATAAAACTTAATTCTTAATAATTGATACTTTTTATTCATTTTATGAGTAAACCTATTTCAGTATAAGACACTCTATAATTTCGTGAAAAATTGCCCAAATTTGCCTTTTCTCTTGCATATATCAAAAAAAAATAGTAACTTTGCAGCCGAAATTGGAAAAGTGTATTCTTATGAGGTTGAAAGTAAAAAATGTAAATAAAATTAGTCATGCAGATGTGTATCTTAATGGTCTGACGGTTATTGTTGGCCCTAATAACTCAGGAAAGAGTACGATAGGCCGCACTTTGTTTACTACGATCAAAGCTATTGCTAATACGAATGTGCCTCAAGATTTTCTCCAAGATAAACAATTAAGAAAGCATGTCCAGTCTTTATACCAGCGGTTATATGCATTATCCAGAAAGAATAAAATAGACTGGGAAACGCAATTTCCTAAAATGGTACCGGAATTTATTCGTTACCTACAAGTGAATATTAAGAATATTACTGCTATCATTAAAGAAAAGAAATCATACATAGGTGGATTAGATATTGTTCCTCGTCAAAAATCTTTATTGATAGAAGATTTAACGAATATACAGCTATGTGTCTCGTTCAAAGAATCTCCTGCCGCAATTATAAAGACAGATTTGCAATATATGGTAGAATCTGAGTTTATAAATCGATTTTGCTCAACTAACACTAAAAAATCAATAGTAGAACTTTCTTCTGAAGAAACTGCAAAAATTCAATATGAGGTTATTAATAATCTTGTCAATAAAGTTGAATGTAGCCGCGAAAATTTCATAAAAGATGCCACATATGTTGAGTCTCCCTTATATATACATTTGTTAGATGCCCTTTTGATGGCGCGAACCTATCGTGAAATTGTAGATAGGCGTTCCTTGCTTTCTTCGGCAATGGTACCGGTGCATATTAAAGATTTGGCAGAAAAGATTATGTTAGCGGTTCGTCAGCCTAATAATATAATAGAATTTTCGAACCTACATATAGAAGACACCACACATGGTAGTTTTATATATGATCGGGATTTGCAACAAATTATGTATAAATCAGAAGATGGCAATACTTATTCCCCGATTAATATTGCTTCTGGTTTGAAGAGTTTCGGATTACTGCAACTCCTTTCTGTTGGCTCTTTCCTCGGCCCTAATCATATGCTGATTTGGGATGAACCAGAAAACCATCTACATCCAGAATGGCAAATCAGATTAGCTGAAATCTTTGTTAAATTAGCTAAGGGAGGGCAGCCAATTCTTATTACGACACATAGTCCATATTTCCTTCAGGCTATAAAATATTTTTCCGCTAAGGAAACATTTGAAAAGTATGTAAATTATTACCTGCCTGAAGAGACAGAAAATAATTTGGTCGAATTGAAGGATATATCAAATGATTTAAATAAAGCTTTCCAATTATTGGCAGAGCCGATGAATAAAATCATGGAGATAGATACGATGTATTAATGTATGACAGCACAAGAAATTTATAATCATATAAAGAACCAATATAGTTCTTCGGAGACCACCATCTGTCATCTTCATCAACCGCGACCTCATGTCGCGTGTTGTTTAGATGAGCAATTCAAATGCTCGAATCCTTCCCAAATCAAGGTGTTGAATTTTGACCATATTACATCAGAATATTGTGGCAATCAAGGAATTTCAGTATGTAGTTCTGCAGATGCCATATCATACAAGAATAGATATTTGATTTTTGTAGAAATTAAAGGTTGGAGGCAATTTATCAAATATTCATTAAACAATGCATATAATAAGGATAAAATAGAAGATCAAGAAAGTAAATACGATCTCAACAAGAAGATAGAAGAAAGTATTTCTACTTGTGAGAAAATTATTGCTCCTGATAGTATGCCTGTGGACGACGAAATCATTTATATACTTGTCATTGATACGAGTACTAAACAACATGGTGCAAAGTGGCAACTATTACAAAATCTGAACTTGCTAGCATATGACTCCTCCAGTATTTACCGAACGATTGATGATGTTACGGAAAGAGATTTACAAAGTTCCGTCAAACGTCCTATAAGAAAAATGAGAGTGTTTTGCCAGAATTTTGACAAAACATATGCCGGAATATAATCTTACTGCAGAATTGGCATTATATGCCTTAGCAAAATTATTAAGAGAAGAAATATTTTGATATGCAAGAAAATATAACACAAAAGTTTTTAATGTTAGGTTTTGGTTCTAATCAAGAACGGATTATGTTTGAACAACGTTTAAAATTTGAGTATAATTATAAATCACAAAGCGAACAACATATTGTTGCTTGCAATACCAAATCATAAATCACTATGCCCAATTGGCACGAAATAGGACAAGAACTCGGAATTTCAGGTAGTACTTTTGATATTGTACGCAGAAAATACTTGAAAAAATTATCGGAATATACCACTCGTAATACAATTATATATTATTCTGGCTGGTTACAAAAAAGTGGAATAAATGGAATAGAGATAAACGATTCTGATAAAAATGGTTTCATGACAGCCATAGATAAATTGGATAGAAATGTTGGTTTAGATATTATACTACATACTCCAGGAGGTGACATCGCTGCCACCGAGTCTATTGTTGATTATTTGCATAATATGTTTGGAAATAATATCCGTGCAATAATCCCACAACTGGCTATGTCGGCAGGAACAATGATTGCATGCGCAACAAAAGAAATTATGATGGGTAAGCAATCTAGTTTAGGTCCCATTGATCCACAATATTTTGGAATGTCTGCTCATGGAATATTAGAAGAATTCAATAGAGCATATTCTGAAATACAAGAAGCCTCAAATTTATCATTAGCGAATCCGAATGACCCTAAGCTAGCTTCTGATGTGCAGGCAAAGTTAGCTGTGTGGCAACCAATTATTGCCAAATATAATCCCACATTAATAGGCGAATGCGAAAAAGCAATTGATTGGTCTCAGAGCATGGTTCGCGAATGGCTGTCAAATAATATGTTTAGCAATGTTAAGGATAGAGAAAAAATTATTGATAACATATTAAATGAGTTGGAAGATCACTCTATTAGTAAAAGTCATGGTAGACATTTATCAAAAACTAAGTGTAAAGAAATTGGTTTAAATGTTGTAGATTTAGAAATGGATGCTTATCTTCAAGATTTAGTTCTTTCAGTGCACCATGCTAGCATACATACATTGACAGGTACTAATGCTTTTAAAATAATAGAAAATCAAAATGGCATAGCTTCTATACAATTGGTGCCTAATAGATAAGATTACAATATTAATCCCTCTCCGATCGGTGCTTCCGAGCACTCAGGGAAAGGAGAAAATGAGAAAAAGACAAACATGAATCATCTGCAATCATTATTAAATATTCCTCGCATTCTTTCAACTCCTAATATAGAAAATGAGTTAGAAAGGATAGCAAGGGTATTAATGAATGAGTTCTATATCTATAATGGTACATATAAATATCGTCCGGTAGAGATAGAATTCTATATCTATCATAAAGATTTGCATGCAGATGAGCATGTATATAAGCGAGATAAGAAAAAGGCAGGAGATTTGTTTTATCATTATAGCGGATTTGATATCTGCTTTGAGAGTTCATTTTATGAAGGTTTCTTTGGTGGAATATTAATTCGTGCTATAGAGAGAGTTGAAGATAATACATTCTGGGGTGGTCCTTTGGTCTGCAAGAACGAAGTACTTAACACAGCAGAAGAAAAATGCAAATTGATAGATGCAGATAAAAAGGAATATATTTCTTTACCATCCACAGAACGAAAAGGTATAAAAAAAAGTAATGAATTGGATTTGTATTGGAATAAAAAATATCGTTTTGTAAGAGAAGGCATAAATAATCCTATAGAAATGACGATTACCGACTTTCAATTCAAGGAAAAACATATTAAAGAGAGAAAGAATAAATATTATTTATAATATTAGAGGACATAAGTCCTCTTTTTTTATTGTTAATATCTTCTGTCAAGCTTTTAACAATTTTTAACGGAAAATATTCTATTTCCCGCGAAAAAACATATACCTTTGCACCGAAAAGTTATTTACTGATTTATTAACCAATTAAATGCAAAATTATGTTACACGATTCGCAGACAGATTTAGTATTTATACCGATGGCTATTCGGTATCATTTTCCTCGTTTGTACAGAAGCCTGATTACGGCTTTTCGAAAGGCACACGTCAAGTGTTGGGAAATCCCGTACACTAGTGATAAAACACGTTTATGGGTGCGTGACTGGATGCCTATTACAGTAGATAAGAAAGGCGACATTGCGCAGTTTCGCTATGATCCGGATTACCTGCGCGCTCCACGTTACGAGAAATACAAACCGGATATGGTGCCTATTTGGGATGACATGGAAATAACTCCGTTTCGGTATGAAGACATTATTCTTGACGGAGGCAATGTGCTCACGGACAAAAACGGTCGCGTTTATATGACGGATAAAATCTTTCTGGAGAATCCTAACTATCCACACAAACCACTTCTCGCTAATCTCAAGAAAGCACTCAATGCGCGTTCTATAGAGATTGTACATTGGGACAAGTCGGACATCTATGGTCATGTGGACGGAATGATGGCAATCGCGGATGATGGTTCGCTCATTACCGACCTCAGTTGGGAATACCTGAATTTCTTGCGTGTGGGCAATAACATATTTATGGCGCAACTCGGAAAGCCGTCTGACGCACCAGCTGTCAAGCGTATTCAAGAGGCATTCCCTGATTGCGAGATATTTCCTGTTCAACATGTGCAATCGCTTACACGTTTAGGTGGAGGGCTCCATTGTGCTACTTGGAATACTCTGGAACACGGTCATCAAAACGCCAAATACTTTTCTCCGTCCAAGCGCCATCCGTTCAATCCATTCGACGAAAACGCATTCACAGAAGAGCGCCTGCGTGCAGTATTGGAGCATGACCTGAAACGCCGATTACAGGATGCTGATTGGAACGCAATCAATAATCCTTTTACAGAGTATTGGAATGGGTTATGGCATAGCGACAAAGGCTTTGAACCAAACGATATGTACGATGCTATAAAGAAAGACTTAGAGGTTAATGATAGCAACTATTTTCGTTCAGAAAAAGCATTGAAGAATGCGGTTAACATCCTTGTAACCTATATGATGCATGTGCCCAGACTCATCCTGCCCGACAATACGGAATACAATCCCAAAGCAGAATATATCCCGTCTAAAATTATGCTTGTTCATTTCAAGGACACTACGGCATGGCTCACTGCATTTAGTGTCAGTTTTGAGCATCAAATGAAGGAAGTATATGATGAATTGGAGTTTACAAAACAGGTTGAGGAAGAAGCGCAAGAGGCTGCTGAACGCAAGGATGGAACGGTATATGTCCTTTACTATCGCTCTTATGACAAACGCCGTGTTTGTCCGTATCGTTACACGTTCATAGCGAGTGACGGCTGGAAATCGCATGTGCGGATCATTATGTATTGGGAGGCGCCTGACGTTTATGATACGCTCGCAGACTACGCGGAAAAAGCAATCTCAAAAATAAATTTCTTTGATAATTATCGCAAAGGTGATTGTAATTTCGATGAAAAGTCAGACTTACCATTCTAAACTCAAGCCAGAGTACGTAGATGAGATGACAGTTGACGCAGAGACTGAGATTAAGCACAAAGCAGGTTGTGTTTGGAAACTCCTTGGCTTCCAATATACTCAACCCCAATTAGCAAGGTATTGTGCGCTTTATGGCATCACTATCGAGCAGGCACTGCAATGGAAGAAGTATTGGATATAATTATGCCATGTCTGATAGTGGCGCGAGAGTGGCTTGAGAATAGCTGATTGACTGCTACAATTTGGCAGGGTCAACAACACACCTAAATCTTAATAATCGGAAACTTTATATTGATCATTCCTAAATTATTAATATAGAGCATGTTCGTAGAAGAAAAGTTTATATATAGGCGTTTAGCTTTGCATAATTCGTAAAAAAGCAGTATCTTTGCAGGAAATTTCAAGAATGATGATGAAAAGCAAGTTCTTAACAGGATTGATAGGAGCGATGGCTCTTTGCCTCATGAGTGCGTGCGCTAACGGGGGCGCGTAGCGACACAAACAAAGAGCCCTCGGGGATAAATCCTCGGTGTCTCCGAAAGTGGCGGCTACCTACTCTCCTTATTAGTAAGCGTCACGCTGTTTGGCGTGACGCTTGTGTGTTATTGAGGGGATAGTCTGATGTGTTATTGAGAGGATAGATTACTTAACCTCTGCGCCAGTAATCGTGTAGGTCTTATCTCTGCGGAGGATGAAGATTTGACCATCACGGAGAATTTTTGCTCTGTGGATTTGACTTTCTACTTCCTCAATACCAGTTGTTGTTTGAGTGGTGAAAGAACCACTTCTTGTATCCAAGATGTTATCATTACTGTCTTTAGCAGTCATCGTATAGGAATATGTCGTTCCACTTGACAAACCAGTTACCGTGAAGTAGAAACCATTTTGTTGGGCAGTTTGATGAACACCGTTTCTGCTTGGTGCACCAAAGGCAATAGTACGCAATCTACCTTCAGCATCAAAAATGAGTGTGCAGATTATGTTGCCATTCTCATCACGAATGACTAATTCATAACTATCAGCACCCGTGATTGCAGGCCACACCACATCTACCGAATTGGTACCTGGTGTAAGCGTTATTTCCGATACCTCCACATCGTTGGCACTAATAGGCAAAATGGCTGTTGCCCCTCTCCATGAGTCGGCATTTGTATAAGCTTTCACACTTTGTTCTGGAACATACAATTTTACATTCGGACTACCTGAAAAAATGTTAGTCCCAACATGTTCTATTGATCCTGTAGCAGGCGGAGTAACTGCATAGCAAGTAACGGAATCCAATGTGTTGCAATAGCCCATAGACGCGGGTTCCACACGCGTGACGGTGGAAGGGATGGTGATGGCTTTTAGACTATCACTTTCATACAAAGCATAACTGCTGATAGTATTCGTGCCGTAGGGGATTACATATGTGCCTTTTCTTCCACAGGGGAATTGATACAGCGTTTTTCGATCTTTGCTAAACAGCACACCATCAATAGAGCAGTAGTTGGAATTTTCTGATGATACATTTATTGAGGTCATACTATGGCAGGCGCAGAATGCTGTTCCGTTAGCATCTCCTTCTTCCGTACCAAGAAAAGTAACTCCTGCTGGAATATATACCGAGGTGAGTTTTTCGCAGTGACCAAATGCATGTTTCTCAATTGATATAACGCTTTCAGGAATAACTATGGATTGTAATTCTATACAATCTGAAAATGCCCATTGTTCAATATGCGTGAGATGGTTTGGTAGAGTAACAGAAGTCAATGCGATACATTGGTAAAACGCGTGCTCACTTATATGTGTAATACTGTTAGGGATGGTAATTGATGTTAATTGGAAACAGAGCATAAACGCTGCACTATTAATAACTGTTACGTGGTCTGGAATTGTGTATGCACCTTCTTTTCCATTGGGATAACAAATAAGTGTAGTTCGGTCTTTTGAGAATAGAATGCCATCAATAGAGCAATACGTCGTATTATCCGAAGCAACGTCTATAGATAGTAGTGATAAGCAACCATGAAAGGCATACTTCCCAATATTCTCAACACTCGCTGGGATAGTGATTGATTGTAGATTCCAACACATGTAAAAGGCACCTTCATCAATACGTGTGATACTATTCGGAATAGAGATAGTGCGTAAACTGTCGCACCTATAGAACGCATGTTGTCCAATGGCTGTTACACCATATGTAGTGCTTTCATAATCCACAGAGGCAGGGATAGTAATCTCTGTCAGTGTTTTGTTTACAGGAGAACTGACTTCTGCCGTCAGATTCTCTGTGTCAAGATTATAATACCATTCTCCGATTTGTACTTGTCGAAGAATATCGGCGTGCGCCATTGTTATACTTAGCGCAACAACAAGAAGTGATGTAATAAAGTGTTTCATATATTCCTTTTCTCCTAATTTAACGTCGTAGGGGGGCAAAGTATTTTCGCCTGCAAAATTACAAATAATTTTTGATATGTGCAAGTATTGTAGCATAAGTATATGAATTTGCATTCCAAAAAAGTTACCCAAATTTGCATAATCCAAAAAAATGTTGTACCTTTGCACATGAATTTTCAAGAATACTGTGAAGGCGATTAGAAATTCCAATATTGAACTCCTACGTATCCTCTGTATGTTGATGGTGGTTGTGCTGCATTTTAACAACAATGGAGCCAACACGGGCATAGTCAATATGCCTGAGGTATTAACTACTCGTCTAACATGGGGATTCTTGGTTGAGGCACTATGTATTGTAGCAGTAAACTGCTTTGTACTCATTTCGGGATACTTTGGCATCAATCTCAAAATGCGCTCATTGCTCAAATTCTATCTGCAATGTTTCTTTATAGGATTACTTTCTTATTTGGTATATGTGGGCATAAATGGTGGCTTCTGCCAGTCGCAATGCGCCGAGAGCCTATTTTCATGGCAAACATTAGCGGAGCGATTGTTGGCATTCACCCATAATGGATGGTGGTTTGTGGTGTCATACGTGGGATTGATGTTGCTTTCTCCACTACTGAACAAAGCAGTAGAGAATATGAAAAGCAAACAATTATTGCATAGTGTATTGTTCTTCTCCGTGGTGATACTCTATTTGGGTTGGTATCAGAAAGTTGAACCTACTAACAGTGGTTGCTCGTTGATAAGTTTCGCATGGATTTATTTGATAGGACGCTATATTGGCAAGCATATCTCGTTACAGGCTATTCGCAACTATCGTTGGTGTTGGTTGGGTGGATATTTGGTAGCGTGCTTGGCATTGTTTGGCATGATTATGCTGCGTTATCATTGCGCTTGGGAGATGCACTATCCGCTTGATTATAATAATCCGTTTGTGGTGGTGGCTGCAATAATGCTGTTGTTGTTCTTCTTGTCTTGGAGTTTCCAAAGCAAGGCAATCAATTGGTTGGCAAGTTCGGTGTTTGCAGCATATCTATTGCAGGAGAGTAGTTATTGGGGACACCAGTGGCTCTATCCTCAGATGCGAGAGCTGTTTCTGGCTGTGCCTGATGGTTGGCGAGTGTTAGCACTTTTCGGGGTGAGTATGGCATTCTTGCTCTTGAGTATAGGGGTGGATAAAGTGTTGGGTATATTCTCGGGAGGACTGATGAAAGTGTATGATTGGTTTTGTGTGCGAGAAAGGAAGTAAATGCTTGAATTAAAATACATAAAGATAGACAATAATGAAACAGAAGGTATTATTTTCAGTATTTGTGTTGCTGTGTAGCATACAAGTAATGGCAGCCAATTTGGTAATTGAGCGTTATGCAGGAGCAGAAATGGTGCAAGATATTGCATTGATAGGCAAATGGGTGTTTGTGGAAACAGACTTGCAACTGTTAGATAAAGAGGGTAATATATTGGCTACCGAACCATTGGCAAATGTGCGTAAGATTGTTTTCTCTAATGAATCAACCGCAGTGGACAATGTGGAGGTAGGTAGTATTGTCGTATATCCTAATCCAACACAAGACATGTTGTATATCAAGGGTATAGAAGCACAAACCCTTCGCGTGTTTAACCTGCAAGGACATGTGCTGCAAACTACAGAAGGCACACAGGTGAGTGTAGTAAACTTGCCTACTGGCACGTATCTATTGCAAATAGGTACGCAGGTAGTACGATTTATTAAGCAATAACGATATAGCAATAATTACCAAGAATGAAGAGATCTTTAGCAATTAGTGTGCTGTTGCTCAGTTGTATGTGCTGTTCGGTGTCTATGGAAGCCGCAGAGAAGAGTGCGTTCTCTTGGTCGGCAAATGCCACTATGACAAGCAATTATATTTGGCGTGGTCTCTACTGTGGTGGTCCAAGTTTGCAGGTAGATGCTACAGTAGATTATGCGGGCTTCTTTGCCAATATGTGGTGGAACGTGGGTGCAACAGACTGGACTTGGGCGAAGTTTAACCCCGAAGTAGATATTTCCATTGGCTTCAGTCGTTGGGGATTGAGTCTGTATTATATCCACTGCTTCTATTTTGATCAATATCCCGATGGTAGTCCTTCTAAGTTCTTCGATTTTAAGAATCATCCTAAAGGTGGCGGTGGTGCCACTGGTGAATGGCGTGTAGCCTATCGAATAAGTGATAGATTGCCACTGAGTTGCTTGGTCGGAGTTCGGACATTCAGCCGTGATGGATATATGGTAGATGGCGAACTGAAACGAGCCTATTCCACCTACATTGAACTCGGCTATGACTTCGCGTTGGGTGAGAATTGGCAATTAGATGCGCGCTTGGGAATGACACCAGCTAAGAGTTTATATACAGGCTTTCAGGGCGATTTTGCAGTAACAATGATAGGACTGAAACTGCATAAGACATGGGAACTTGGAAAGCAGGAAGATGAGAATATAAAACCAAAGGTAAAGGCTTTTGCACACGTGATGTTGCAACCTTGGCAACTATCAAAAGATAACCTAATACGTCCGATAACCGAAGCAGGAGACCAAAAGCTGAATATGGCTGTTGGATGCTCCGTCGCGTTCGGCAACTGAAGCGCACTGAACTCGCTATGCGAGTTGTAAGCGCTCAATGCCTCCGCTCTCCCCACTCACTCACGAAGTTCGTGGGGACCCTAAAAACAAAACATAACCATCAGAAAAACAATAGAATTATGAAACGTTTACTATTCCCAGCCATTATTTTGGCATTGTTATTCCAGTCGTGCGAGAAGACTGCACAACTGAGTTACGAACCTTTTACTGGTGAGTTGCGCCATGCCTTTGGTATCTCTACCAACACGCGTACCACTACGCCCATCGTACTCACTCGTATCACTCTTGGTGATAAGACGGGATATGGCGAAGCAGCCCTCCCTCCTTATCTAAAAGAAACACAAGAATCAGTGTGTGCCTTTCTCCAATTGGCTGAACCTGTCATTAATAGTTGTACTGAGCCACTGAATGTGGATAGTATCATGCAAGTGATTAATGCCCTTGCGCCTGGCAATCATGCGGCGAAAGCGAGTATTGATATTGCTTTGCACGATTTGTATGGTAAACTATTAGGTAAGCCATTGTGGCAACTGTGGGGTATTGACCCTAATGCTACGCCCTGCACCAGTTATACGATAGGCTATGATGCCTGCGATTCGATTGTACTACTCAAAGTGCGCGAGGCTGACTGGGCGAAGATCTTGAAGGTAAAACTCGGTCGTGGTGAAGCGGAGGATAAGCGTATGATAAGCCTTATACGTAGTATTAGCGATAAGCCCATATATGTGGATGCCAACCAAGGTTGGCCCACCAAGGAACATGCGCTGATGATGTGCCAATGGTTGGCAGAGCAGGGTGTGGTGATGATTGAGCAACCTATGCCCAAACACATGAACGAGGAGCATGCTTGGCTCTGCGAGCAGGTGGAACTGCCTATTCTTGCAGACGAGGCATGCCAAACATACGATGATGTAGCACGCTTGGCACCATACTACGATGGTATCAATATCAAACTGATGAAGTGTGGCGGATTGGCAGAGGCGCGCAAGATGATTACATTGGCGCGTGAGTTGGGTATGCAAGTTATGATTGGCTGTATGACAGAAACCCGTGCGGGTATCTCTGCTGCTACAACGCTGAGTCCGTTGGTGGATTATGCCGACTTGGACGGTCATGTGCTGATTGCCAATGATCCTTATGATGGTATTCAAATTGTGGATGGCAAACTGACATTGGTGAATAAACCAGGTACGGGAGTGAGTCCGTTGTGATAACGGTTATCGGATATTGGATATCGGATAGAATGCAGAACAAAAAAGAGATGGTTTCCCATCTCTTTTTTATATTTACGAATCCCGAATCCCGATACTCGATATCCGATTAGAAAATATCTTCAATCTCCAATGTGGGGATATTGGTCGTTTCTGGCAATTGTGTTTCTTGCTGCGTTTCTTCTGTGTGTGCAGCAGGTGTGCGGTACTCTGCAGGGCGGTAAAGCACTTGGATGTTCTCTGCAATAATCTCTGTTTTGCGGCGAACTTGTCCGTCTTTTTCCCATGTGCGGGTTTGTAGTTTGCCCTCTACATAGAGTTTCATACCTTTACGGACATATTTCTCTGCCCACTCAGCGAGATTGCGCCAAAGTACGATAGGGTGCCACTCGGTACGGTCAGGGACTTGTGTGCCGTTTTGCATGGTGTAGCCACGCTCGGTAGTGGCAAGATTGAAATTGGCAATGGCAGTACCACGGTCCAAATAGCGAACTTCTGGGTCACTACCTACATTGCCTACCAAAATAACTTTGTTTACTGATGACATAATGTTTAAATGTAGTTAATTTGTATGTTTTTGTTAGTTTTGTGTAAAATTCTCTGCAAAATTACAAAAAACTTTTGGACAATCCAAAAAAAAGCAGTAATTTTGCACACAAATAAATAAAATAGTATGAAACTAAGCAATTTTCGATTTGTAGTAGTAGCCCTATTGGCGTTTTGGGCATGTCATCCTATCTCTCTGCGCGCAGAGGAAATGATAGTGCGCTGCGTAGCATTCTATAATCTGGAAAATGTGTTTGACACCATCCATGATGAAGGGAAGAATGACTATGAATATTTGCCTGATGGTGGAATGAAGTGGACAAAGTTCAAGTATGAGCAGAAGATTCAGAATATGGCATATGCCATTGCACAATTAGGAACTGATGAAGATCCCCGCGGTGCAGCATGTGTGGGCGTTTCGGAGGTGGAGAATATCGGCTGCTTGCATGACCTATGCAAAGAACTGAAGGAGAAACATAATCGCAATTATGTGCCTATTCTGCTGGAAGGTCCCGATCGTCGTGGTATAGATGTGGGATTCTTGTATAATCCCGATATGTTTAAGCCAGTAGGTCAGCCCAAAGGTTATGAGCTGAAAGCACACTATGCTGATGGAGGCGTGGTAAGAAGCCGTTTGCAATTGTGGGTGTCAGGTTACATGCTGGATGATAATCGCAAGATAGTGATGGATAAACTGCACTTCAGTGTGAATCACTGGCCCAGTCGTTCGGGTGGCGAAGAGAGTAGTCGTGCGACACGTGATACAGCAGCGATGTTGTGCAAACAGGTGGCAGATAGTATTTACATGAGAGAGCCTCGCGCTAAGATTATCATTATGGGGGACTTGAACGATGACCCATTCAATAATAGTTGTGCAGTGATTCTGGGCGCGAAGAAGACACGCGAGGAAGTGCCTACGCAAGGATTCTTCAATACTATGTGGCAGAAATTGGATAGAGGCATCGGTAGTTTGGCATATCAAGGTAGTTGGAACCTATTTGACCAAATCATTATTTCAGAGCCACTGATGAATGCTAAGGTGGAAGACGGCAAATGGGTATATTGGAAGTCCCAAATCTTTAACAAGCCATTCTTGACTGTGCAAGAGGGCAAAGATAAGGGTACTCCATTCCGTACCGTGAAGAGTGGCGTATGGCAAAATGGCTATGGCGACCACTATCCAACGATGATTTATCTACTAAAACGCAAGTGATAGTGGTTTATAGTTTAAAGTGTATAGTTTATAGTTTAAAGTAAAGATTATAGTTTAAAGGCTGGAGTTTTATGGAACAAGGTAATTTGAGAAAGACAAGCAACGTGCGTATGCGTAACTACGGACGTATTATTCAAGATATGGTGCAGTTGGCAGTCAATGAAGTGGATGTAGAGAAAAAGCAGTCCATGATTGTGTATATTGCTCAGTGCATGCGTCAGAAAAATGCGATATGGAATAGAGAACAGGAATCGGGCATAGAGCGATTGAAAGATGATATTAGGGTATTATCGCATGGTGTACTGAAATGTGATTTCCCTGAGTTTGATGAGATGATGAAGCGTTTGGCATTGCGCCCATTGCAGACACCAGATCGTCAGCAAATACAGAAGAAAAAGAAGAAGTAAGCACCTCTTCTCTTTATACAATAATGCGCGTGGGAACACCCACGCGCATTATTATATTATAACCATTTAGCCAGTTCCTCGTAGTAGCGAGGAGATACAGGGATAGGGTGTGCCTGTGGGGTGTTGAGTTCGGCAGAAATCATACCCTCCTTGTCGCGGCGCAAGACCTTGATATGTTGCGGGTTGATATAATAACTGCGTTGGCAGCGAATGAGTCCGTGTTTGTGCATCAGTTCTTCCAATGACTTCATGGATGCGCGTAATGCGTATTCTTTTAGGCGGTCTCCTTCCATATATCGGATATGTACGTAGTTTTCTTCTGCCTTAACGTATAAGACGGCAGAGGAGGCAATCATTAGTTTCACGCGTTGTGTGCTATCCACAAAGCGCATGAGCGAGTCATCGTAGGTGGCTTGCTCTTCTTTTTGTGCCATATACGCCGTAGAGAGGTTGAAGATGACATAGGGATAGATGCATATGATGAGTAGCGCATATAGCGATTGTCCTACCACATTGAAATAGGGGTATGCACCTTTATACATCAGTGTGAGGTATAGCGCCATGAATAGGCTCATGATGATGAGTTCGGCTACTTCCCATACCACATAGCGCCACCAATTGAGGCGCATCTGGTGAAAGAGCACCATCATCAGCACACGCGAGGTAATCATCACGCCCAATAGAATGCACATGATAATAGTAGTATTGAAACTGAGCATGTCTTTTCCCATATCCAATAACTGTGTAGCAAGGGCAGGTTGGTAGATGAGCATAAAGCAGAGGAAGAAGGCAGGTATGCCTAATAGGTAGAGCAATTGGCTGCTCAGTTTGCCGAAAATAGCAGGTATTTTGTCCATAATTTAGTGTATTTATTTGGTGTGACGAAATGGCAGATTGCGGGTGTTTTGTCACAAATATGCTTATTTTGTCACTATATTGGTGTTTTCAACAAAAATTGTGCCATACTATCACAAAAGTTTGGTCAGGCAGAAAAATGGCAGTACCTTTGCCGTGGATTTTGAAAAAGAAAGGACGATATTATGAAATTAGTTGCTTTAGGTGATTCTATTATTAAGGGTGTGCTTGTTCAGTCTGAGGGCGAGCGTAGTCGTTACTCATTGGCAGATAAGAGCATTGTAGAGTGCTGTGCAGAGAAGTTGGGTGGCGAGAGCCTGAACTTGGGCAAGATGGGTTGCACGATAGAAGCAGGCGAGCGTATATTAGATAGGTACTTGGATAAGATGTCAGGCGCACGATACGTGCTGTTGGAGTATGGCGGTAACGATAGTGATTACAACTGGCAGGAGATAGCCGAGGCACCTGAGAAGGAGCACTTTCCACGTACTCGATTAGAAGTATTTGAGGAGGTGTATGAACGTGTTGTTTGTAAGATAAAACAGATGGGGGCAATACCGCTTGTGTTATCCCTACCGCCCATGGATGCCGAGCGGTATTTTGCCTTCTTTTCTCAAAAGTGGGAAGATGGATTTCGTGCGAACGTGATGCGCTGGTTAGGAGGTTCTACTAATACGATTATGTCGGGGCACGAGTTGTATAACCTTGCCACTATGCGTGTAGCGCAACATACTGGTGCACAGTGGATTGATGTAACGAGTGGGCTGTTGAAGGATCATAATTTCCGTGCGTATTTGTGCGATGACGGTATCCATCCGAATGAGCGTGGGCAACGCATGATTGCAGAGGCAGTACTTGGTGCGATAAAGTAGGTGAAGGGTATATAGAACACGCGGGAAGTCTTGTGAGGCTTCCCGCGTGGGTGTATTTAAACTACAGTATAGTGGATTCACTAAGCTATAGCGTAGCTTTCTCTAAACCCTAAACTACATCTCTTGTCCCATGATAGAGTATATCTTGCCATCACGGAGGATGTAGATGTGGTCTTCGTAGAGAATCTTTTGGCAATCGGATGTTGGCGATTGGGTATGGGTGTTCTCCACACTGGTTGGAGTAACATCAATAACCATATTGTCGGACTCTATATTGCCACAATCTGTTGCTACCGCATACTTCAGCACAACTTGCGTTGTACCTGCCTTCACTGGCTCTGTGGTCAAAGCAGCCCAATCGCTGTTCTCCATGATATACCATGCTACTTCTGCATTGGGGGCATACCATGTCTCGGCAGTAATATGCGCTTGAATCTCTGCGGTTGGGATAGTTACGTCAATGGCTTCACCTGGACGAACGATAGGCAGGGTAACTACTGCTGGCAGGGTTTGTACATAGATATTCACAATCAGTTCGTGAATGATACTATCACAGTCCATACCTGCATATTGCTCGGTTGCGGTGTATGAGCCAGCCTCTGTGAGCCATTGTCCGTACCACTCGTATGGCAGTTCAGAAGGACAGAGAGCAAGTTCTTCGCTTTCGGTCATCGCGTCTGGAAGAATAGTTAAGTGCAGTACCTCTACACGTTCGCAGCCTTGGTCGGTAGTGGTGTTGTAGGTATAGTCGCCACTGATGGTGTAGGTCATACCATTCCACTCGTACGAATCACATGCGGTAACGGATTCCTCTACGTACTCTGACTTGTTGATGGTTAAGTGCAATACCTCTACACGTTCGCAGCCTTGGTCGGTGGTGGTGTTGTAGGTATAGTCGCCACTGATGGTGTAGGTCATACCATGCCACTCATACGAGTCGCATGCGGTAACGGATTCCTCTATGTACTCAGACTTGTTGATGGTTAAGTGCAGTACCTCTACACGCTCGCAACCTTGGTCGGTTGTGGTGGTGTAGGTATAATCGCCACTGATGGTGTAGGTCATGCCATGCCACTCATACGAATCACATGCAGTCATGCTAAACTCTACATGCTCTGATTGGTTGATAGTCAGGTGGAGGGTCACAATACTATCGCAGCCGTTGGCAGCAACGGTGGTAAAGGTGTACTCGCCACTTTGGGTGTAGGTTTGACCGTTCCACTCGTAACTATCGCAAGCGGTCATATGTTCCTCTGTATAAACGGTTGGATTAACCGTCAGGTTGAGGATATGTTGGATACTATCAATGTCAGTACCTGCATATTTCTCGGTGTAGGTATATTTGCCTGTTTCAGAATAAGACTCACCATACCATGTGTAAGGTACTTCTGTCTCGCAAATAGTTACTGATTGCTCATCATGGTTGCCTGTGGTGAGTACTGTCAAATCCAATACATGGATAGCACTGTCGCAGGCAACGGTGGTGTATTGCTCTACAACGGTATAGCGACCTGTAGCAGAGTAGGTATTACCGCGCCATGTGTAAGGCAACTCATCGCTACCAATTACTACGGTTTCGGTGGTAGTTACTGCCTCTGGCATGATAGTGAGGTGTAAGGTAGCCACGCTATCGCAGCCGAGGGTGTTAGATAGGGTGATACTATACTCGCCTTCAGTCGAGTAGGTTTGACCGTTCCAAGTGTAGGTCTCGCCATAGCAGATAGTAACATACTCGGTTGCACCTATCTCGGAGTTATTGATAGTCAAGTGGAGGGTAACGATACTATCACAGCCATTGGCAGCAACGGTGGTGTATACGTACTCGCCACTTTGGGTATAGGTTTCGCCATTCCATGTGTAACTATCGCATGCAGTAACATGCTCCTCAGTAGTGGCAATAGGATTAACGGTTAAGTGCAGGATAACCACACTATCGCAGCCGTTGATGTCTTGCAAGGTTACACTATAGGTGCCTGATTCAGCATATACTTTGCCATCGGCTTGCCAAGTGTATGTCTCGCCAGAGCAGATAGTGGCTTCCTCTATGGTTTCTTCTACTTGCGGTAAGATGGTGAGGTATAGCGTAGCCACTCCACTGGATATGGTGTCAATATACACACCTGAAGCGTCGTATGTCTTGTCGTGCCATTGATAGGTCTCGCCGTAGCACAAAGTTACCGTATCTGGTTGGAGATAGATAATTTCGAAATGGGCTATGAGTGAGGTGTCTTGTGTGAGGACAAGTGTACGAGGGTTGTCGGTATTGCCGTCAGACCATTGCGTGAATTGATAGCCCTCATCGGGTGTGGCAGTGAGGGTAATCTCTGTTCCCTCTGCATAGGTGCCACCCTCAGTGACGGTACCATTGCCAACAGCAGAAGTCTCAATGTTGAAGTAGCGTATAAACTCTTTCAAATCAACCGTCAATGTTACTTGTGCTTTGGTGGTATTTACCGTATGAAGAGCAACATAATACATTTCTGCCTTTTCTGCTATGAACTGGCGGAAGATGAGTGATGAGTCGGCTTGGGATTCCAATACTTGATTGCCCGAGTGGGAGAAGACTTGCAGCGTAGAGGAGTAATTTGTTTTGAGGCAAACGGTATCTCCTGCTTCAAGGTTCATTGCATACCAATAGATGGTTTCTCCCGTAGGTTTGTCTGCTTTAATAACGGTATCATTTTGGATTTCCGTCCATTCCTCGGCGGTCAATGTGTCGGCAGCGACTGACTCTACATATGCGTTGGTGGTCTTAATCAAGTGTCCATCCGCAGCCATAAACTGCACGTGAATATCATTCTCGGCATACAGCATAGGTATATCGTTGTTCACCTTGAATTGGAAGCGAGCACAGCGCAATGGTTGAGGTGCGACATCCAAATCGCCAATAAGGGTGTAAGGAATAGTAGGATCATCTACTGCCGTGAAAGGTAAATCGGCATTGTTGTCATTTACCCAATAGCGATAAGCGAGAACGCTATCATTCTTTGAGTTAGGCATTCTTACGAAGTATGCACTTGCTATATCAGATATGAGTCCACTTGCTGTTGATGCTTGTACTTCTAATTTGTGTGTACCACTGGCGAGTGTTTCCACATCAAAATCAAACAATACTAAATCTTCAGAATATGCTACCTTTTGTTGTGAATATTCTACTCCATCAATCCAGAAAGTTAATAATACTTCTGTTTCGTTGGGAAGTTCAGGCATTTTAACAAATGTATGTGTATAAATGCTGAGTATATCCTCTTCAGAATATAACATTACATTCAGCGAGTGAATGCCCGCAGATAGATTAGAGGCATCTATCATAAATGCTTCACCATTGACCTTGTCAAATGTAAAGCGTTCATCAACATTATCATCGAACCAATAACATGTCTTTACGGTATTATACTTATTTGTAATGAGAAAAGGACGCGCTATAGGGTTTGACCAAGTCCCATTATCTTTTTGCACTTGAATAAACAAAGTATGCATATTACACGAAAGGTTTGATATATCTATTGTGAAATCTAATTCATTAGATGTACTTGTTCGTGTTTGAGCTGCACTTTGATCTATCCAATAGCGATAAGTATAGTTAGTTGCGTATGAAACATGGAATTGGAACACAAACGATAATATTAGTAATAAATATTTTCGCATAATTTGTGTTTTATTTTTAAGTTAATTATTTTGGAGCATCCACTTTGATACTTACTGAAAGTTTGCTATCTTCCGATACTTTTGGTGACACTTCGCATTTGGTTATTTGAAGCGTTGTAGGTTCAAGATTGAAGCCAATACCACCATGAACACCTACTTCTTTACCATCAGAACCTAAAATTGCTTTTGCTTCATCTGTAAGTTCAAATTTTTCATGTACTGATATTTGATCTATTCGACCTGCATTAGTATAGGTTTTAAATACTTCTGTTACCTCGTCAAAGTACACATTGGTAGAGTTGGGATTGGCAATATTTGAAAAAATGTCACGATAATAAACAGCAGCTTCACTACCTGTTTCTGCTTTATAACCATAATAACATGAGATACAATTATTTGCTACTGCTGTTTCAGGCAAATAAAATGTTGAGACATCTAAATAAGAATCTTCTAATGGTACTCCTGTGAAAATACAATTTTTAAATGTTGTGTTTTTTGATTGTCCAGGTTTAGAATCAATTTGATAGGCATTATATGAATATGGATGATATGTGACAATGCAGTTGGTAACATTTAATTTACAATAAGAAGAGTTGGTGTTATTAAGACTATTTATAATACTATTCACGATATTGATATTTGTACCAAAAGAGGATGTTCCATATGTGCCGTTAATTCCCAAAAGACAATTATAAAAATTAGCGTTACCCATAACGTCAGAGATTCCATTCCCTCCGTGAATTCTACACTTATTAAATGTTGAATTATTACATAATGATGAGTTTACTCGTGAATAACTTATGCCTGCTTGAAAAAATATCCCCTCAAAAATAATAGGTGTTTCTATCTCAGTAGGTGTTTTAATCTCTACTGAACTATTGATATATGTTATTTCACGATTGCCAGTTGAGTCTGCAACCATACCTGCACCACGTACCGTAACCGCTTTCGAGAATGTAAGACCAGCAAACGAGCCGCCCGAAAGCGTAATCACATCACCATGTACAGCTGCTTTGTGCGCATCAGCAAGAGCGTTTGCTCCATAAAAAGAGGTAAGTGTACCTTCGTGATTTAACAATGCAACAGCAGTCTGTTGCGCGAATAAGGCACTGCAAAAGAATGCCAAAACGAGAATAGAAAATAACTTTTTCATTGTTTTGTTGTTTTTAATTGGTTAAACATTGTGGTTTATTTAGTTGTTTGTTTTTATTTTGTCTGTCCAATAGGAGTCATAAGCCCTTGGGAGTTGCGAGAGTGATATATACACAAAAAGCGTGAACTTTCGTTCGCTTCAATTTGATTTTCTGAGGTTCTCGACTACCTTAATACTTCAAATCTACGCACGGGAAAACTCACGCTGAAAGCATGAGCGTGCATAAACCGTACTTGAAGTATTAATTTTGATTTCTAAAAGTGTCGAGTTTTCAGAAAATCAAGTCTGGGCTTATAACGCTATATTACATATGTCGGGCAACGCGGTGCGTTGCAAATAATTTACAATTTACTGATTTACAATGTACTATTTATTGGGTTATTTATAATTTAGGGGTTGGTAATTTGGTTAGTATCTTGTTTTTATATGAATTCCCAATGTCCTGATTTTGGGGAACCAATCCAATGGATATTCAATTGTTTTAATTCTCTGTATATAGTACGGATATTTACATTCAATTCTTCAGCGATTGATTGCGCTGATATAGTGTTATTCTCTATGATTCTCTGTCGGATTAGTGATTGACGTTCTGTTAGTGGATTTTGACTGACACTTTGGCTGACATTTTGACTGACATTTGACGTGTCAGTTAAAGAATCTGCGAACTTAAATGTAACAACAATAAAGTGCTCTGAAATGTCGTAAATGTCTTTAGGGTACTTGCGCAAAATGCGATGAATACCACTACCTAATTGTTCTACCCATTCCATGTCGTGGAATATGCGCATCAATTCTCGATTGCGAGGTATAGACCGCCCGTTAAAGAACTCCTCTTGGGTCAATTCACTGACTAATCCGCCATAAGATGTGATAGTCAATCTATCAGAGAAAACTTCCACAATAGGTGCCTGTTCTGTTGTGTAATCATTGTGCACAAAGGCATTAACAAACGCTTCGCGGAGAGCTGTATAATCAACTAAGCGTTTCTCTTCACGACGAAGCTGATTGGTAATGCGAGCCATTGTACGATTTTCTACATCAATCTTGTCCCACAACTTATCCATCGCCTTGAGCAGTGAGCAATATCCAAACTCCTGTGTTTCCAACAAATCACATTTATCTGTGCCTGCATATTTGGCAAATCGAACAGAAAGACTATTCGTATCCGCCAACAGATACGCGACCATATTCAATTTACCCTCTGATGTGTAGAAGTCCAAGTTTTGAAGTAATGCGTCGTTGACCTCTAATGCATGTTCTTGATAGTAAATCTTCAGTTGTTGGAAGTTGTGTTCTCCATATCGCGGAGAGACAATATTACGGAGAGAAGTGCGAGTGCGTGATGAGAATAACCCGTTTATCATATTCTCCTCCATCGGCTTCAATCCTGCCCCAACACGCAAATAACATCCACTCGGCGACATGCCATATTGGCGGATGTAATAGGGTTTTTCTTGTCCAACAGCGATATGAAGATGAACAATGGTTTTTCCCTCTCGTTCTTCAAGATTTATATCAAAGAGCCCCAAACACGAGGGTAGAATATTGTTCTTCAAACGGTCAGAAATGGCTAATTGGACAGCATCAGCATTATCAACGCCCATTATTTGACCATTGTCAGCAACACCAATATACATATCTCCTCCCAACTTAGAGTTGAGAAAACCAACAACTTCGCGCTCTAACTTGTCGTTAAGACGCTCTTTGTATTCTATATATTGGTTCTCTAATTGCATCTGCGTTATGGGTTTTGCTATTTCGACTGCAAAGGTAGTGAATTATTTTTGATTGAGCAAATAAAATCGCTTTTTGAGGTGATTTTTATTGTTTGTAGAATATGCGTACTATAGAATGTGCATCCAAAAAATGGGTGTCAGTACAACGTTGATGTGCCTTGTAGAAGTGCTTAATCACCTACGAATCACCTACGAATCACTAACGAATCACTAACGATTGACTGCGGAAAAGTAGGGGAGGAAGTGGGCTTAGGAAGGCTATGAAAAACGGTGAATGGAGCAAATGAGGCGAATGAGAGCGATTGGAAAATGGATGGGAGAAAATGGAGAGCAAAAAGGGAAAATAGAGTGTTTTTTTGTAAAGTCGGTTTAGCAATTTTAATTTTTGCAGAGAAAAATAACATAAAATAATGATTTTTAGGCAGAAATGTTTGGTCATGTCAGAAAAAAGCAGTACCTTTGCATGCTTTTTCGCGGCGCGCATACGCGGGCATAATGCGAGAGAGCGTGAAAACAACAATTAACAAATAAAATTATTAACCAAAATTAAAAGTTACAATGCCTACAATTCAACAATTAGTTAGAAAAGGAAGAGCAGAACTTATCGACAAGAGCAAGAGTCCAGCATTGGACAGCTGCCCACAACGTCGTGGCGTATGTGTACGCGTTTA
>JAZNGV010000037.1:0-39919 GCA_045576595.1 Paludibacteraceae bacterium
GACATGGCTACGATCCGACTTCCATAAATTCCTTCAAAGATTGCATTCAACACCGGGAAAATCTCAATATCCCTATTATAGTTAACCGTAGTTTCTCCGTAGGCTTCCAAATGAAACGGATCAATCATATTAACATCATCAAGATCAGCAGTTGCAGCTTCATAAGCTAAATTAACCGGATGCTTAAGTGATAAATTCCACACAGGGAAAGTTTCAAACTTTGCATATCCAGACTCGTGTCCCCTTTTCTGCTCACCATATAACTGACTCAAGCATACAGCCATTTTACCACTACCACCACCTGGAGCTGTAACCACTACCAGTGGACGAGTAGTCTCCACAAAATCATTCTTACCAAATCCATCATCAGAAGCTATCAATTCTATATTATGCGGATAACCATCAATGATATAATGATAATACACTTTTATTCCCGTCCTCTCTAAACGCTGACGATAGGCATCTGCAGAACGCTGTCCCGAATAATGCGTAATCACTACAGAAGAAACTAAGAATCCACGCTCTATGAATGCATCACGCAGACGAAGCACATCCTCATCATAAGTAATACCTAAATCCTGACGCACTTTATTACGCTCTATATCCAAAGCAGAAATAACAATTACGATCTCCATCGAATCGCGTAACTGTGTAAGCATTCTCAACTTGCTATCTGGCATAAAACCAGGCAAGACACGACTGGCGTGCATATCGTCAAATAACTTACCCCCCATCTCAAGGTATAGTTTATTGCCAAACTTAGCTATACGCTCACGAATATGTTCCGATTGAATTCGGATATATTTATCATTATCAAACGCCAATTGCATTGGATTCATTATATTAAAGAGTTTTTTGGAATTAAAGTGCAAAATTACTACTTTTTTTGCAAATATGCAAGTCCTATTTGTATATTTAAGAAAAATATTGTACTTTTGTGCCATATTTATGAATATTCATTTATTACATAGTCTTCCTACGAGTATTTCGAGTTACGACATGCCCACGCATTTCATATCGCCATACTCCCTTCCACCCCATCCGTCTGCTATAGCAGCAGCGAGAGAAACGATTGCCTATATACACCAATATATACGCACACACTCTCAAAGCGAATTATTATTACATGGTAAGATGTTTGGTGTTTTGGTAGTACAATGTGCAGATGAATCCTATGCTTATCTACGCGCTTTCTCGGCTTTATTAGATAGCAGTTATGTGCATGATGGTTTCGTTCCACCTATCCATACTCCTCATAGTATGCCAATTGGTAATAGCAAAGAGGAGTCTCAACGATTACAACGATTACTATTTGCTGATTTTAAAGTGACAAATACAATAGGGCAAACATGCAATCTATTGGATATATTTGCTTCTGAGAAGCATATTCTGTCATTAGAAGAATGGAGAAATGGATATAAAACAAGCAATAAGTCCCGAATATCTATGCCCCCTTCGGGTGCAGGAGAATGCTGCGCACCTAAACTATTGCAATATGCAATTAATAATAAACTTAAACCGATTGCATTAGCTGAATTTTGGGTAGGCGCACCGCCTGCAAATGAATTGAGACAAGAAGGATTTTTCTATGCACCTTGCTCCAGCAGATGTGTGCCCATTTTACGCCATTTGCTACAAGGCATTGATATAAAAGAAGTGCCGAATACAATTAATGATTATTTGACCAGACAAATAGAAATTCTATTCGAAGATGAGTATCTTATGGTTGTCAATAAACCAGCTGGAATACTCTCTGTACCAGGTAAAAGTGAAGAAGAGATAGATGTATGCACATGGCTTCAGATGAAATATCAACTTCCTTTTTTACAGGCTGCACATCGCTTAGACCAAGATACGAGTGGGTTACTCATTTTGGCCAAAGAACCTACTATTTATAAACAACTACAATCTTATTTCCAGCGCAGAGATATACTAAAGCGTTATGAGGCCATCCTAAAACCAAACGCTAACTCTATATTATTGGATTCAACCCATGCACAAGAAGGAGAAATAAATCTTCCTTTATTGCCTAACCCATTTGATCGTCCAAGGCAAATGGTTCAACACGAGCATGGCAAGGAAGCCATAACCACCTATCACATTCGTGAAGAGCGACCCGATGGCAGTATTCTTGTTGATTTCTATCCTCGCACTGGTCGCACACATCAGCTACGCGTACATGCCGCACATATAGAAGGATTAAATGCACCCATTGCAGGAGATCGTTTATATGGTCAACCAGGAGAACGACTTATGCTGCATGCCACTGAAATTGCATTCATGCATCCTATAACAAAAGAAGAGATGCATTTCTGCATCCCTTCTGGTTTCTGATTTAATTATTTGTGTTTTGTGTTTCTTGTGCCTTCGATTCTTCATCATCTTCCTCATGGTGGTAGTAATAGTAAGAACGGTAAGCATTATCTTCTTTCATTAACTTTCCATAAATCTTACCATATATTTTGCCATATCGTTTAGAAGACTTATTGCTACCATAGCCGTAACCTCCATAACCGCCATAACCTAAATGGCCGTAACCATATCCACCATAACCGCCATATCCGTATCCATAACCAGAACCATAGGAATGACGACCTTCAGTAGGAATATCGGATAGTACAATCTGAACCTTTTCAGGAGTTTCAATTACTTCGTTCATCTGCTCCAATGTTTGTTTGCAGAATGATTTATTGGTTTGCATACAGCGAATCACATATAAGCATAAATCGCTATTATTTATCAATGCATATGCATCTGGTACCAAACCAATAGGTGATGTATCTATCACAATATAATCATATTGCTCACGCATATCTCTTATCAGTTCTGCCAATTTATCGGAGTGAACCAACTCACCCGGGTTTGGCGGAATAGTACCTGCACGCATCAGATCATATCCAAATGGCAAATTGGATACCAAAATATCTTCCAATTCGCAATCACCAATTAAGTAATTGGACATACCACTACCGTTTTCTACGCCTAACTTCGTGTGTATATTTGGTTTGCGCAAGTCGAGGTCAATGAGTAGTGTTTTCTTACCCGTCATAGAATACAGAGCCGCTAAGTTCGTAGATAAGAATGTCTTACCATCACCTGACTCGGTAGATGTGACGCAAATAACCATTTTATCTTTTCTCTTCAATAGGAACTCTAATCGTGTTCGTATTGCGCGTAGCATCTCTGCATAACTAGATCGAGGTGATGTGCGTACTAAAGTTGGATTTTGACTCTTAACATGACGGAGCGTACCAATCATTCGGAATAGTTTCAGACGCAATACATCCTTTGGAGAACGGATTTTATTATTAAGTAGTTCGCTTAAGATGATGAGCAATAGCGGAATAAGGAAACCGATAATGAGATAAGTAGTTGTTGTTTTGGATTTTGCTTTCGCATTCATTATGGCTGTTGTACGCGCCTTATCCATAATACTATTATCAGGGGTATTAGATGCTTTCTGTATCTCTGCTTCTGCGCGTTTTTGCAAGAAGAAGGTATAATAGTTATCATCAATACGATAATTACGCTCTATCTCTACCATTTGTAATTCTTTCTCTGGTAGCGTCTTAATTGCCATTTCCACCTCTCTATAGCGATTTTGAAGGTCTTCTTTCTCTATTGCAAGAGATGCACGCATAGAACCTACTACTTCTTCAATAGCGGTTTTTACATTCTCAATATCCTTTGTAAATTTAGCGTAATAGACATTCTTTTCTGTTAACTCTCCTCGTTGAATACGCAAGTCATTTAATTGCTGTACCAGAGTCATCAACATTGGTTCGTTCACACCCATTGAGGTCGGTGCAATAACCGCATCTTTCTCTATATTTTGGTGGATATAATTAATCAAATAGTCAAAATAAGTCTCACGCAAACGCAACGACATTTGCTGTTGCTCGTATTCAGATATGCGCCCCATTAATTGTCCTGCGTACGAATTAACATCCACAAATTTATTCTCTTGGCGGAAATCTGTCATCGCTCCTTCTGATACTTGCAAAGACGCTTGTAGCAAATCCAATTGCTCGTTGATAAATCGTATTGAGTTCTCTGCTACTTCATTTTTTTGCTCAAGATTTTGGAGAAGGTATATCTCTGCCAATTTATCGAGAAATTCGCAGTCGCGTTGAGGGGTTTCACTAACAAGTGAAAGCGCTAATACTGTTGAGCCTTCTGTTACAAATGATAATTGCAAACGACTCATAAACTCATCTACCAAAGATTCATGACTACGGAAACGGAAATATAATCGACCTGTATTAGTCATGAGTTCAGTTGGCCAAATAGTTATATCAAATAATCCACAACTTATCGGTTCACCATAATGCGCATCTATTTCCACCGATTGAGATTCCTCTGTGGATGATATATGGAATGAACCATCATTATTAAATGTAATTTGATATAATACACCATAAGCACTGGGTTCTATACGCTGATGATCTATCAAGATAGGTGTTTGGCGATAGAGCGAGCGCGTCTTGAAGCGTCCTTGAGTGATGTACTCTACATGTAGGAATGGCAATGAATCCACTACTCGGCTCATTAAGTCATATGAGCCCAACATAATCATTTGGTTATTCACATTTTTATAACCAGCATCCACACCAAATCCTTGCATCAAAGCAGATGCTGAACCGCCATATGTACTGCTCTCCTTGATTACAATAGTTCCTTGAGAGAAGTAAGTAGGTATCCAGCGACGATTTTTCAGCGCAGCCAAACCTAATGCGATTACAATCGCAATGACAAATAGATACCAATAGTGCAGAAAAGTAAATATCCACTCTAATGGATTAAAACTCATTGAACTATCCTCGTCGTTATCTTGTTGAGGATCTTGCTGGTAGTATTGTTGATTACCACCTTGTTGATAATAGGCATTATTGCCTCCTGGCTGGTAGTACATATTATTACCACCTGGCACATAGTATTGATTATTGCTGTCCATAGTCATTATTGATACAAATATGCTACATAATTAAGTACTGTTGTTAGCAATGCCACACTACTCGTTATTAATCCAAGGAAACCAGTATAAGTAGGCACTTTATAGAAACTATCTTTCGTACGCGCTACATATATCACATCATTTGGATAGATATAATAATATTTAGAGTCTATTATAGAGTTCGTACGGATATCAAATTCTAATACCTCTGGTTCCTGTGCGCCCTCTCGTGGACGAATGATGCGTATATGACGCCTGTCACCGCTATTCATCACATCGCCTGTCATGGCCAAAGCTTGGAAGATATTCATCTTCTCCTTATATATATAATAGCGTCCGGCATTTGCATCACCTATAACGGAAAAATACTTATTGTACAATGCCAACTTTACATCGGCATCAGGTATTATTTCACGGAAGGCTGCACGCAAAGTATCTTGCGCCTCTTGTTCTGTTAACCCTGCCACATGAATTGGCTGTAGAAATGGCACATCAATCGTTCCATCGGAATAGACACGATATGAATTTGCATACTGACTATTTACTGTATTATTTGCAGCCAAAGACTTAGAAATTGTAGCATCAAGTGTAATCAAACGATAAATAATCTCATCATTTACACGGATGCGATATGGTTCGTATGCAGATGAATCGTACTGAGGCAGTTTATTATACTTAGTTGGTTCCTGCAAATAGCCAATTGCTCGATGACTATAACAACTCGTCATGAGTAATGCCATGAGCGAAAAGAATATATATGGTATTTTTCTCATAACTTAATTTCCTCCTGTTGACGAATTTGGTCCATAATATTTCTGCACATGATTGATACCTGTTTGTATGATAGAATATACAAACACGCCAAATGAGATTGTAGTAGCGCAGATACCTAAAGCGGTAGAAGCTGAATTAATACCAAAACTATATCCCGGAATCTGGCGAATATAAATGATATCATTGGGTTCTATATAATAGTACTCTGAATTGACGATATCTTTTGAACGGACATCAAATGTCTTTATCGTTGTCTTCCCTTCTTTCTCGCGTACTAATTTAATCTCCCTTCTGCTATTAAATTCACCTAAATCTCCCGCCATCGCTAAAGCCTCAAAAATAGTCATTTTCTCTTTATTAATCACATAACGGCCACTCTGTGCACCGATGATTGAGAAAGTACGATTCACGATATTCACCTCTACCGAAACGGTTGAGTAACCAGGTATCTCTTGCAGTAATTTACTAAGTTCTTCTTCCAGTTTGCGCTTCACTTCGCGAGTTGTCAGACCACGAACAGGAATCTTACCTATCGTTGGAAATTCTATATTACCCTGCTCATCTACCAAATAGGTGTATAGGTCATATGAGCCACTCATATTACCTTGGTTCATCTGTTGGCGAACCATACTACCAGAACCACCTGCATTATACATCTTGGTGATGTTTTCGTCTAACGAATAAACATAGATATACATCTTATCGCCTATTCGCAATTCATAATCCTCAAAACTCAAGGTGTCTGCATAAGTGGGAATCTGCCTATCTGGCTCCTGCATATAGTTCACTTTGCGTGCTGTCACGCATGAACTAAGCAGACCAATTAGCAGACCGCATAATGCTATTTGTATTTTTTTTCTCATATGTATTAATTATTTCTTTCGTACATCATACATCGTACATCATACATTACCTTCTCTCATCCCATCCAAATGGGTGTTTGCTTAATGGCAACTTAGCTAATGGGTGATAGTCACCTACCAGTCCAATTGGTTCTGAACCACGGATCTGAGATACTATCTCAATACATGGGCGAGCCTCAGAGATACGGAAACCATTGCCTGCTAATATCTGACGATAACTCTCGGTATGCAACTCCGTAAATCCTTGTGAGAACTCAAATTCCTCACCATCAATACTCAAGGTGCGATAGGTACGCTTTTCACCTTGTACTGCATTATCTGGTAGGCAATCCGCATTGATACTCAAGAAATAGCGCACACGCGCTTTCTCTAATTCCAAATAACCCGCCACGCGGTCAAACGACATCACATGCACTATATTCTGCTTCACTGGACCAAAAATCCATTGTAACATATCATAAAAATGCACACCTATGTTCGTAGCAATACCACCGCTCTTATGTACATCTCCTTTCCAACTGCTATAATACCATTTACCACGGCTGGTTATATAGGTCAAATCCACATCGTAAATCTTATCTTTCGGACCATTCGCCACTTTCTCCTTCAGCGCACGGATTTTATCGTGTAAACGCAATTGTAAGATAGTATAAGCATTATGTCCTGTTTCTGCTTCTAATTCCACCAAGTTATCAATATTATATGGATTGAGTACCAATGGTTTTTCGCATATCACATCGCACCCTAATCGCAATCCATAGCGTATGAACGCGTCGTGCGTGTAATTAGGAGTACAAATAGATACCCAATGTAATGGGTCGTCTTTGCGCATTTGCTTGGAGCAGAAACGGTCAAACTGCTCATTCTCTGTAAAAAAAGAGCAATCAGGAAAACTGCTATCTAACCGACCAACAGAATCAAACTTATCGTAAGCCACTAACAGGTTATTGCCTGTGTCAGCAATTGCTTTGATGTGGCGAGGTGCTATATAACCGGCAGCACCTATTAATGCAAAATTAAGTGAGTTATTCATATTGATTATTTTTCTTTTCGTGCTATTAATAAGGCACGCTTAATGATATTTTTAATGTTTTGTATTATCAATTCTTGTATCCATTGCGCCTTTTTATTGGTCCAGCGTTGTGGATGAGTAGTCATCATTATTTGATTAGGCAGACGGTTTTCGTTTAATGCCTGTATAATATCTGCCGTACTATGAAAATGCCATCCTTTTGCTATCCAAGCATCATGATGTGTAGGTATCTTATCCCGCACAGACACTTTGTATCCATCCCAGCAACGCCCTGTATCTGTTAAGTAAAATACCTCTCCAAAATTGGTGTCAAAATAGGGTTCTCCTATTATTCCCAAGTCTTTGTAGTTATAGTGTTTCCATAGTTCTTTTCCATCATATTGATTGGTCGGTGCGCCATGCATGCAAATTGTCTCCACAGCATAATATTGGCGAAAATACTCCAGCCACACCACGAAGTGCGCATATGCTTGTTTTACATCCCCATTCGCAAGCGCCATATCCTCATAATGATAACCTATTTCGTGTCCCAATGATGCTATAGAGCGGATAATGGCAGGGTTGTTTGATTCTTTTCCTACGCGGAAATAGTAGCTTGCATTAGCACCTATAGAGTGTTCGATTTGTGCTGTCTGTAAACTATTAGCAGGCTTCTTATCCACATCATGACGCAAAATAACAAAACGCTCTGGACGATATCCATTACAATACTGCTGATAACTAATCAGTTCGTATCCTTTCTCTTGCAATTGCTCCAAAAGCAAACGATAGGTATCTAATGTAAAATCTCGCATCATTCAATCACTCATATAAAGGCATCCACTCCACCTCATTACCTATGACTTGTAGATATTTCTCAAAGGCTATTTGGCTTATCACTACCGTACCGCGACAGTCATTGGGATGAAAACTTAAACTATCCGCCTTGCGTAAGTTAGCATCAAGGAATAATATCACATGGTGCTCCGTATCGTTTATTAATCCAAAAGGTGATACGCTCCCTGGTTCTAATCCCAAATACTTTGCCATCCGCTCTGCACTCGCAAAGGATAACTTGCCAGGAGACGAATGCCCTGCAGCCATTAACTGTGCTTTCAAGCGCTGTTCCAAGTCATGAATAGCTAAATCATGATCACAATCAAAGCAAATCAGATAATGCTGATTGCCCTTGTGATTACGCATGAAGATATTCTTACAATGTACCGAACCGTCTTCACGCCACCATTTGCGCGCTTCCTCTATTGTGCGTCCCTCTGGGTGGTTGTAAAGCGTGTAGTCAATCCCGTTGGATTGCAAGAATTGCTCTACTTGTGCTTGTCGTTCATCTAATGGCAACATACTCATCCCTATTAACGCTCTGCACGCATCGGATTTTCTAAGAAATCCTTGTATGCCAAGCGAATGCCGTCTTCTAATTCCGTTTTATATGTCCATCCCAAGGCAGTAGCCTTGCTTACATCCAATAACTTACGGGGTGTGCCATCAGGACGGGTAGTATCCCACTCGATACGCCCTGTATATCCTACCACTTTCGCCACCATTTCCGTCAGTTCTTTAATAGTCAACTCCTTGCCAGTACCAGCATTAACTGTCTCATTCCCTGAATAGTTATTCATTAGGAATACACATAGGTTAGCCAGATCATCCACATAGAGGAATTCGCGGAGTGGCGAACCCGTTCCCCAACATGTGACGCTATCTGCTCCACTCTTTTTCGCCTCGTGGAAACGACGAATTAACGCAGGCAGCACATGGCTATGCTCTGGATGGTAGTTATCATTAGGGCCATATAAATTGGTAGGCATCACGCTGATAAAATCTGTGCCATATTGGCGATTGAGGAACTCGCAATATTTGAGTCCGCTTATCTTAGCTAATGCATATGCTTCGTTGGTCTTTTCTAATTCGCCGGTCAGCAAGTAGCTCTCTTTCATGGGTTGTGGCGCCATGCGTGGATAGATACAACTGGAGCCCAAGAATTCTAATTTCTTGCATCCATTCTTCCACGCTGCATGAATAACATTCATCTCTAAAATCATGTTATCATACATAAAATCGGCCAAGGCATTCTGATTGGCGATGATACCTCCCACCTTGGCAGCTGCGAGAAAGACATATTCGGGTTTCTCTGCAGCAAAGAAAGCCTCCACAGCCTCTTGACGGCAAAGGTCTAACTCCTTATGGGTTCGCGTGATGATATTGGTATATCCCTGACGCTCCAACTCACGAACAATCGCAGAACCAACCATTCCACGATGACCTGCTACATATATCTTTGCGTTCTTGTCCATCATATTATTTATCGATTCCTTTCTCTAAGTATTCCGCCAAATTAACTTTACGAATACTATCCGCAGCATCATCAGCAGCCACTTTCTTCATATCATGTGCCACCATTAGTGCTACCAATTGTTCAAAAGTGGTCTTCATTGGATTCCAACCTAATTCGCGCTTTGCCTTAGATGGGTCGCCTAATAAGTTCACCACATCTGTAGGACGATAGAAATCAGGGCTTACAGCCACGACTACCTTACCCGTCTTCACATCTATTCCCTTCTCATCTACACCTTCGCCTTCCCAGCGCAATTCGATGCCCGCATGGTGGAATGCCAAAGTAGCAAACTCACGCACGGTGTGCTGCACACCCGTAGCAATAACGAAATCCTCAGGTGTATCATGCTGCAGAATGAGCCACATACACTCTACATAATCCTTGGCGTAACCCCAATCGCGAAGCGAATCCATATTACCCAAGTATAAGCAATCTTGCTTACCCTGTGCAATACGAGCGGCAGCCAAAGTAATCTTACGCGTCACGAAAGTCTCGCCACGACGCTCACTCTCATGATTGAATAAGATGCCTGAGCAGCAGAACATGTCATATGCCTCGCGGTACTCCTTGATAATCCAATAGCCATATAATTTAGCAACTGCATAAGGAGAATACGGATGGAATGGTGTGGTCTCGCTCTGAGGCACTTCCTCCACTTTGCCATACAACTCCGAAGTGGAAGCCTGGTAAATACGGCATTTTTTCTCCAAATGGTTCGTACGCACAGCCTCCAAGATGCGCAATACACCTACTGCGTCCACATCCGCTGTGAACTCAGGTGCATCAAACGAAACCTGTACATGGCTTTGTGCCGCTAAGTTATAAATCTCATCTGGCTGCACTTTGCCCACTAATTTGACCAAAGACATTGAGTCACTCATATCTGCGTAGTGCAGATGAAAGTGCTCTGTACCTTCCAAATGAGCAATACGCTCACGATAATCAACAGAACTACGACGGATGATACCATGCACATCATAGCCCTTTTCAAGGAGAAACTCAGCCAAATAAGAACCATCTTGACCTGTCACACCTGTAATTAATGCTGTTTTCATTGTATTGTGTTTGTTTGTTATTATGCACATTTTTCCATAATCGGGCACAAAGGTACAAAATAAAAATGATATACGCAAGCGCGCGAGCAAAAATATTTTTTTTTGCTAATTTTAGCCTATTGAAACATGCTAACTATTGCATAGTTCAATCAAAAATACTAACTTTGTAGCCGATTTGTGCGTAGCGCACACATATACATCACAATTGCATCGAATAAAATTAATACACAGATATGAATATCTCATACAATTGGTTAAAGCGATACATCGCATTGCAAGATGACGCTGACAAAGTAGCAAAAATCCTCACCTCTATCGGATTAGAGGTAGGCACAGTAGAAAATGTAGAAACGATTCGTGGAGGTCTCAAAGGACTCGTAGTAGGCGAAGTGCTTACTTGTATTCCTCACCCCAATAGCGACCACCTACACCTCACTACCGTTAATGTAGGTGCAGTAGAGGCGCAAGGAGCCGAGATAGATGAGCAAGGTAATCATATTCTTCGCATCGTATGCGGAGCGCCTAATGTAGCTGCAGGGCAGAAAGTGATTGTCGCTACTATCGGCACTGTTCTCTACGAGGAGAAAGAGGACGGTACAGTGGATTCATTCACCATCAAGCGTGGTAAGATACGCGGAGAGGAGTCCCTCGGTATGCTTTGCGCAGAGGACGAGATAGGCGTAGGAAATAGCCACGATGGCATCATCGTATTGCCTGCAGATGCCACTATTGGCATGGCAGCCAGCGACTATTATCAGATAGAGAACGACACGCTTATTGAGGTGGATATCACGCCAAACCGCTCGGATGCAGCCAGCCACTATGGCGTAGCGCGTGACTTATACGCTTACTACAAAGCACACGGACAAGAGATAGCGCTTACCAAGCCATCTGTGGAAGCATTCAAGGTGGATAATAACGAGCTACCTATCACTATTCGTATCGACGCGCCAGACGCATGTCCTCGCTATACAGGCGTTAGTATCAAGGGAATAACCATCAAGGAATCACCTGATTGGCTCAAGAATGCACTTTCTACCATTGGCGTTAGACCAATCAATAATATTGTGGATGTCACCAATTTCGTGCTGCATGAGTGCGGACAAGCATTACATGCTTTTGATGCGGATAAGATTAAAGGTCAGCAGATTATCGTGCGCCGTGCTGCGCAGGGCGAGAAATTCGTCACACTTGATGGCGTAGAACGCGAGATGAATGAGAACGACCTCATGATTGCCAACGCAGAGCAAGCCATGTGTATAGCCGGTGTATTTGGAGGATTAGAGAGCGGTATCACAGAGCAGACAACGAATGTATTCCTTGAGTCTGCTTATTTCGACTCTGTTTCTATCCGCAAGACAAGCCGGCGCCATCAGTTGCAGACGGACGCTTCCTTCCGCTACGAACGCGGTTGTGACCCTAATAACACCCTCTATGTACTCAAACGCGCTGCCCTACTCATTCAGGAAGTGGCTGGAGGACAGATAGCTATGGAGGTGAGCGATAATGGTAAGACGGCATGGGATTTCTTCCCTGTGGCACTTAGTCTTAATCGTGTATATGGTCTAATTGGCAAGAATATAGGTGAGCAAACTGTGGAGACTATTCTTCGCGCATTGGAAATCGAAATATACAGCCAAGAAGGAGACCTATGGCAAATAGGCGTACCATGCTACCGCACAGATGTACAGCGTGAATGCGATGTGATAGAAGATATACTTCGTATATACGGATACGATAATGTGGAATTCCCATCTAAACTGAATACCAGTCTCTCGTATAGTCAAAAACCCAATCCACAACAATTACAACGCCGTATAGCGGAGCAACTCACCGCACAAGGATTTAATGAGATACTCAATAACTCACTCACCAAGGTTGCATACTACGAGTCATTACAAACGATGCCACTTGACCAGTGTGTTAAGATTATGAATCCGCTCAGTCAGGACCTTGGTGTGATGAGACAAACCCTACTCTTTGGCGGACTCGAAGCTATCGCACGCAATGTGAACCGTAAGAATGGTGACTTGCGCTTGTATGAGTTTGGTAATTGCTATCACTATAAGAGCAATCCAGCTGCTTTGGAGCATAATCCGGATAATCCACTCATCGAATATACAGAAGAACCACATTTAGGCATATGGTTGACGGGAAATAAAACCATGCAATCATGGGTAGCCAAAGAGGGAAAGACCACTTTCTATCAACTACGAGCATATGTTAACAATATACTCATCCGATTAGGTGTGGATTTGGCTAAGACCAAGATGGAGCCACTTCAATCAGAGTTGTACGATAATGGGCTCATTATCTATGCGCCTAATGGCAAGCAAATAGCCATTATCGGTATTGTAGCCTATAAGATTCGCAAGCAATTAGATATCGAACAAGAGGTATTCTATGCTGACTTAGACTGGAACCAACTCATGCGTCAGAATAAGCAGTACAAACCCGTTATCAACGATCTACCTAAATATCCTGAAGTGAAACGCGATTTTGCTTTATTAGTAGATAAATCGGTACAGTTTGCGGACCTGGCAAGAACTGCTTTTGAGACCGAGAAGAAACTGCTCAAGCATGTCTATTTATTCGATGTGTATGAGGGTAAGAACCTTGAGGCGGGCAAGAAATCATACGCGCTCTCTTTCATCCTACAAGATGAGAATAACACGCTCAAAGATAGCCAGATAGAGAATATCATGACCCGATTACAAAAGACTTTTGAGGAGAAATTTAACGCTACATTACGCTAATCAATAACACTTAATTTACCATTATTTCTGTGCTAAGCAATACTGAACAACAAGAGATATTAAGACGCCGCACTTTCGCTATCATCTCGCACCCTGACGCGGGTAAGACAACTCTCACGGAGAAGCTTCTTCTCTACGGAGGTGCTATCCATGTGGCGGGTGCCGTCAAATCAAATAAAATAAAGAAAAGTGCCACATCTGACTGGATGGAAATAGAAAAGCAACGCGGTATTTCCGTTGCTACATCTGTCATGGGATTTGATTATAAGAGCGCACTAACCAACGACAACGACACCATCTATCATATCAATATCCTTGATACACCTGGTCACCAGGATTTTGCAGAAGATACCTTCCGCACACTCACAGCTGTGGATAGCGCTATTGTAGTTATCGACGCTGCTAAAGGTGTTGAGACGCAGACCAGACGACTCATGGAGGTCTGCCGTATGCGCAAGACGCCTGTCATGGTCTTTATCAATAAGATGGACCGAGAGGGAAAAGACCCCTTTGATTTGCTGGATGAAGTAGAACGCGAATTAGGCATACGCGTCAGACCACTCTCTTGGCCTATCAATCAGGGGCAACGATTCAAAGGAGTATATAATATTTTCCAATCTACCCTTGACCTCTATCAGCCCGATAAAACCCATGTGACCGACTCTATTAAGTTTGATGATGTCACAGACCCGCAGATAGCGGAATTAGTAGGTGCTAATGACGCTGCCAAATTGCAAGATGACCTCGAGATGATTGAAGGTGTATATAATCCATTTAGCAAAGAGGAATACCTTGCAGGCGAGTTGGCTCCTGTTTTCTTCGGTTCGGCACTTAATACCTTCGGTGTCAAGGAGTTATTAGAGTGTTTCGTGCATATTGCTCCTTCGCCAAGACCCATTCAAGCAGAAGAAAGAGAAGTGAGTCCGATGGAAGATAAATTCACTGGTTTTTGCTTTAAGATACACGCTAACATGGACCCTAACCACCGCTCATGTATCGCATTCTTCAAGATTTGTAGCGGTAAGTTCGTGCGCAATACATATTATAAACATGTGCGTAAGAACCAACAAATGCGCTTTGCAGCTCCTACATGCTTCATGGCGCAGAAGAAAGAGACAGTGGATGAGGCATTTGCAGGGGATATTATCGGTTTGCCAGATACGGGTAACTTCAAGATAGGCGATACGCTCACCAGTGGTGAAGAATTGCATTTCAAGGGCCTACCCTCTTTCTCTCCTGAGATGTTCAAATATATTGAGAATGCAGACCCTATGAAACAAAAGCAGTTGGATAAAGGTATTGCCCAATTGATGGATGAAGGTGTAGCGCAGCTCTTTGTTAGCCAACTCAATGGACGCAAGATTATTGGTACTGTAGGTCAATTGCAGTTTGAAGTGATTCAATACCGTTTGGAGCATGAGTACCAAGCCAAGTGCCGTTGGCAACCGTTGCAGATGTATAAAGCCTGCTGGATTGAATCGGATGACGCAGCGGAATTAGACATGTTCAAAAAGCGCAAGGCGCAATATATGGCTACTGACAAAGATGGTCGTGATGTATTCATGGCGGATAGTGGTTATGTATTGCAGATGGCGCAGCAGGATTATAAGAATATCAAGTTCCATTTCACAAGTGAATTTTAAAATCAGATTAATATGAAAAACAGAACACTACAGTTTCGCCTCATTGTAATGAACTTCTTAGAGTTCGCGGTATGGGGTGCGTATTTGACTTCCATGGGTACCTACCTCTTCAAAGAAGGTATGGGTCAGAACATTGGTTGGTTTTACTCTATCCAAGGTATTGTTTCTCTCTTTATGCCGGCATTGATGGGTATTGTAGCGGACCGTTGGGTACAAGCACAAAAAACGCTTAGTCTTTGCCATGCTTTAGCGGGTATTTTCATGTGTGCAGCTGGTTTGTATGCTTATACAGCATCTGATGTGCAGTTTGCTACGCTCTTCACGCTGTATAGTTTCTCTGTTGCTTTCTTCATGCCTACTATCGCGCTCACCAATTCGGTGGCATTTAATGCGTTGGTGAAGGCTGATATGGATACGGTGAAGGATTTCCCACCTATCCGTGTTTTTGGAACTGTAGGCTTCATTGTTACGATGTGGTGTGTGGACTTATTAGGTTTCCAATCAACTCCATGGCAGTTTGTAGTGAGTGGTGCTCTTTCTATCATTTTGGCTATTTATTCATTAACGCTCCCTGCCTGTGAGATTAAGAAAGCAGAAGGAAATGTTAATCTTGTTGAGGCGCTCGGACTCAAAGCTTTTGCGCTCTTTAAGCAAAAGAAGATGGCTTTATTCTTCATTTTCTCTATGATGCTCGGTATGTGCTTGCAAGTAACCAACTCGTATGCCAATCCGTTTATCACCTCTTTCGGTGCTATCGCAGAGTTTGCCGATACCTTTGGTGTGCAGCATGCCAATATACTTATCTCTATTAGCCAGATCTGTGAAGCGCTTTGTATTTTGGCTATACCATTCTTCCTTAAGCGTTTTGGTATTAAGAATGTGATGCTGATGGCTATGTTCGCGTGGGTATTGCGTTTTGGTTTATTTGGTGCGGGTGATCCGGGTATGCCAGGCGTGCTCTTGTTTGTACTGAGTTGTATAGTATATGGCTTTGCGTTTGATTTCTTCAATATATCTGGTGCACTCTATGTGGACCAAGAGACAGAGCCTGCACAGCGCTCATCTGCTCAAGGTCTTTTTATGATGATGACCAATGGTTTGGGTGCTACGATAGGTACGCTTTCTGCTCAGGCTATCGTTAATAAGTTAGTGATGGCAGAAGAGGTTGTGGCTCAAGGTCCATTAGCGGTATGGGATGGCTGGAAAACGAGTTGGTATATTTTCGCAGGCTTTGCCTTGGTGGTTGCTATTGCTTTCTGGCTTTTCTTCCCTAAGACTCCAGTAAACCAAAATCTCGAAATCAAGCATTAATGTTCAGAAAAGAATTATCATATTATTTCTCCACGCCGATAGCATATATCGTCATTGGACTATATTTATTGGCGATTAGCTTATTCCTGTGGGTTATCCCGGGTCAATGGAATATTATTGATTCGGGATACGCCCAAGTGGATGGTTTATTTCAGATTAGTCCATGGTTGTTTATGCTTCTCTGTTCTGCGCTCACGATGCGTTTATTTGCAGAAGAGCGTCAGTCAGGGATATGGGATTTAATTCGCACTAAACCTATCTCTGTTTCTCGTATTGTATTAGGTAAGTATTTTGCAGCGTGGGTATTGGTTTTAATTGGCTTGTTACCATGTTTGGTACACTATTTTGTGGTAGCATACATGGCAGAACCAATAGGTAATTTAGACAGTGGTGCGTTTTTAGGTTCTTTCATAGGTCTTATTCTATTGAGTGGTGCGTTTTTAGCTATTGGGTTATGGTGTGCTACATGTAGTAAGAGTCAGATAGTGTGTTTTATTGTGAGCACATTAGTTTGTTTTGTCTTGTATTGGATTTTCTTTCAGGACTACTACTCTTCTCTCTCTCGTGGTGTATTAGACTTGCGGGATGTGATGTTTTTCATCACTATTATTGTTTTCGCTCTTCTCGGCACTACATTCACCATTGACCGCCTCACCCGCAAATAGGACAGCGCTTTATGACTCGTATTGGTATTTTATCAGACACACATGGATTTTTGGACAAACGCGTCTTTGAGCATTTCAAGGATGTAGATGAGATATGGCACGCTGGCGATATTGGCAGCGTAGAGGTCTTACAGGCGTTGCGTGAGTTCAAACCCACCAGAGCTGTGTTTGGTAATATGGATAGTGGTGAGGTGCGATGGTCTTTGAGTGAGTTTTATCGTTTCCGCGTGGAAGAGGTGAATGTATTGATGACGCATATAGGCGGTTATCCGGGTAAGTATAATCCTTGGCTTATTCCGATGTTTCGCAAGTCATTAGATAATCCGCAAGACATCAATCATCGAATAGACTTATTTGTATGTGGTCATAGTCATATTTTGAAGGTGCAGTATGACTCTATGTTTCGTTTTTTGACCATGAATCCAGGTGCTGCTGGATTGCAAGGATGGCAGCCATGCCAAACATTAGTGCGATTTACTATTGATGGGTCTAAAATAGACAATTTGGAAGTAATTGAGTTGGACAAACCCTAAAAGATTGTTCTTTTCATAACAAAATGCACAAAAAACAGCATTTTTCGCCAAAACATGTTATATAACATATAAAAAAATTTGTTCACATCAAAAAAAAGCAGTACTTTTGCACCGGATTTAAGAAATGACACATAGAGTTGTCAAAATTAGATCTAAGAATTAAATTTAAGACCAATCTTTTTTGTACCTTAAACAAACAGACTAATACCAAAGAAACACAGTCGTCGTGATGACGGCTGTCTTCATTTTAAAAGTTAACCAAACCCAACTATAAAACCCTACTCTCTTGGTAGGGTTTTTCATTTTATATATGTAATCGGTGATTATTTCTTACTCAATGACCACGGCGGTGCCAGAGATAGAAATCATGATCATGGTTCCACTCTGCCCTAACACTTCATAACCAAAACTAACTCCCACGATAGCATTGGCTCCCATGCGCTCTGCTCGTTCGCACATTTCGCGTTCTGCTGTTTCTCGTCCGTCGAGCATTCCTTTCTCATAGGTGCTGGTACGGCCGCCGAAGAAGTCTCGGAAAGATGCGCCTATATCTTTGATTGCATTCATACCGAATATCACTTCGCCTGACACTAATCCTTTGTACTCTTTGATTTTGCGACCTTCAATCGCCTGTGTTGTTGTAATAATCATAACTGTATGTATTTTAGATTAAGTTATTTTTGTATTGTTAACATATAGCGCTCTATATCTCCATTCGTATGGATGCGAACTGCTAGATCTGATTTCATAAGATGTTCTTTATAGAACTTGCTTATGTCGTATCTATCATAGTACGGGTCAAGTGTGAGTGCTAATCCTTGCGGGGACTTGGTTGCGCATGGAACCTGGAGTACTGGTGATACAAATTCAGGAGATGTGCCTACACATATATGAGTTCGTTCTAAAGAAGAGACATGCTTTTCTTTAAGAAACTCTTCAAAACTCAACACCCGATATGGCTCTTTTCGTGGATCAAAGAAAATGACATCATCCTTTAAATCACACTCCTTATTTGTACAGCGTTGGACTGTATAGAAATGCCCATTTTTTGCATAACCATCTTTGGTAAACATCAGTTTACCCACTCCACATCGCGGACAAACTCTACCACCCGCGTCATTCTCATCTTTCATGCCACCTAATTCGGTAACGAATAACGATGGATATTGTTTATCAAAGAGGACATATGACGCGCGCTTTGCGCGTGTAATGGCCACATAGAAGACGCGTCTTTCTTCTGCATGGTCGTATGCATCTGTGCTACTAAGCACATAATCCAGTATAGGATCGTCTGCCACTTGGGATGGGAATCCATAATCGTCATACCCGCTATTACAATTGAGTAGGAATACATAATCTGCTTCTAAGCCCTTACTTGAGTGGGCTGTTAATGCTTGTATTCGCCTTCCTGCGATATTCAGTTCTATATTACCTCCATTCTCGTCACATGTCTTACTAGCCACTTCGGGGAATACACTTCCTATGTCATAGCGATAACGCGAAACGATGTATATGCGTGCGTCTTGCGGTAAGCGCGCCACTTGTTTTTCTATTATTGTGCGCTCATTCTCTTCATTTTCGTATCCAGCAAAAGCCAGATAGGTCACCCTGTCTTTATCGGGTCTTAGTCGTTTTTTCTTCTGCGCTGGATTTTTTTGCACAAAGTCTGACGAATGTTGCAGAAGGGGTTCTCCAAATCGGTGAGTAGCCTCAATCTTTATCTCTTCTGTTGGTCCATTAAATTTCTCAAATTGCGAGAATAGACTAATATCGCTACCCGAGAAGCGATAGATAGATTGCCAGTCATCTCCCACGCAGAAGATGCGTGTGCGTGGACTTTTGCGTCTAAGTGCCGATAAGTAGCGATACTTATCCATTGACATATCTTGGAACTCATCCACCAATATATAATCGTAGTTATATATCTGCTCTTTTTCTAAAAGTACGGATGCTTGGAGCAAGCAGTCTGTAAAATCACATTCCTTTCGTTCCTTAAGTGTGCTCTCGTATTTCTCATAGAGCGGTTGTATCAAATGGCGGAGAAGGAATGTATTTCGGTCTCTATTGATATCGCTTTCCTTGATGGAGTTTATTAGTTCTGCCACTGTTCTGCCATTTGCTTTGAGTAGTGCGATAAAACCGCTCGCCAATTTTACAAGACACTCAATAGATCGGTTCAATGGAATAGCCATTTTTTTTGCTTTCTGCTCCGTGGTAAGTGGTTGGTATGGTATATTGTGCTGACGCAATAGTTGCTCTATGCGTTCACGAGCAGAATTAATTCCTTGATGGAAGTCAGCGCTTGTAGTATATACCATTGTTGTTCCATTGAGTCGGTGGGTCTGTTTTTTCCATTCTATGCCTTCGTTATATTCACGGTCTGCTCTAGCCCAGCCACCTTGCTTTCCTTCGCCGAACCAAATAGGCACTCGACCATATTGGTCTATAGCGAAATGCTCTAGATAAAGTTCTTTGTCTATTCCATCCTGCTTATAATGGATTGTAAAGTCTGGTTTGTATTGGCGGTACCTTGTGGATGATGTCTGGTAAGGATATTTCTCTTCGTAGCGCACTTCTAATCCTAATTCGGTCAGGATTGTCATTATCTCCATCTCTTGACGACTCTTGACATAGCATAGTTTATTATCCATATCGCGGTAAGGAGCCATTTTGCCATATTCTGCGAGTGCCTTTAAGTATTCCTTATAACTTTTGTAGTTGTAGTCGTACTGAAGGAGTGTTTTTTGAACCGTTTGAAACAGGAAGAATGACGACTCAAATGTAGTGTTTTTGTGGATGAGCGAGTCAAAGATAGTATTGAATGTATTTTTCTCGCATATGATAGGTTTTTCTCCTTTTATTCGCGCTATGGTTTCTATAGCATGTTTATGGAATGTGGTGCATTCCACTCCGGCAACGCCTACGCGTGATTGAAGTTCTTCCGCCGCTTTGCGGGTATAGGTGACAACTAATATATTACGTGGGTCAATATTCATTTTATTGACCAGATAATGTGTTTTAGAAACGATTGTTGCTGTTTTTCCACTACCTGCAGCTGCTACTACGAGCACATTTTCACCAAGGGTTACTATTGCTTCGCGTTGTTGCTCATCTAATGGAAATGTGAGAAGTGTATCAAAATACTCTTTGTGTTCTATTTTCTGTTGTTCGCGGAATTTACGATTGTATTGGTATACAAAATCGCGTTCTATATGATAGAATGGACATATCTCTAATATTTGTTTTCGTAATTGCTCCCAATCAGAGATAGCTATATATGGATTTTTTTGTAGAAAGTTTTGTAAGATAGCATCTGCTTCTTCTTTTTGTTTGCGTTTTCTATCTTTTTCTTCAGCCTCGCGCTTTAATCGTTCCTGTCGCACTAGTTCTTTCTTAACTTTCTGCTTAACATATAGATCCTTTATCTGCTCACGAAACAGATAAACTCCAACTGCCAACAAAACAACAAATATAGATAATATAATTAAAATAGGCGACATCGACTATTATTTTTTTCCCAAAAACCTTTGCGCTGCAAAGGTAATACTTTTTTTTGATATATGCAAGCAGAGAGCCTATAAAACCCTACTCTCTTGGTAGGGTTTTTCATTTTATATTTCAAAAAAAATAGTCCGCTTATATAATAAGATATTAGGAGGTGTATTATTTTACATACGACATTATTTCTAAATTTTCAAGTAGAAATCTTTGCGCCTCTCGATTATAAAGTGTAACGAGATAATGTCCTCCATTTCTTTCGCGGCTATCAGCATAGATACCTATACTATTACCTTTCTCCGAAGGTACTTTATAAGTGTGTCCATTACTATCAGGTTCTGTCTCTACCAAAAATCCCTCCTGCATAAGCCATGATATCATAGACTTATAGCTTACTATATGCATATTTTCTGGGATTATTTTTTCTATTTCACGAGCAAAAGCAGATATAGAAATAGCATCTACATAGTTATAGTTCTCCCTTTGTAATGCTGACGAATCAAAGGGTATCTTTCTGGACAAATTAGAACTAGATTTTGATGCTCTTATAGAATATTTTTCCAAAATATCAGCCACATAAAAAAGGCAACGAGATATATGTACATTATTCACTACATCATCTTCTTTCACCGCATTTCCATTGAGTGGATTAATTCCGTTAGCCAGTTTACTAATCCATTCATGAGCTAACGCTAATTTGTCTTTTTCTTCCATAATCTTAAACGAATGTTATTGTTTTGTTAATACCATATTTGCCAGTAGAATTATTATTTCATGTTCTTCGTTTTTAGGCTGCCACGCGAGTACATAACTTACCTCTGTTTCTGAAACAATATAACCTTTTTCCTCTAAATCTTTTACATGTTGATGCATCGCCGTAGATAACTTAGCCACTTTATCTCCGTTTGCTAATGCAAGAAATCCATCATCGTATTTTAATTTATATCCGCTTTGTTGTTGCTGTATTCTATGTTTTAATCCTCGAAAATAATCAAGATAAACATCTTTCATTGAGAGTGCTATAAATCTTGATTGAGTAGATTTGAAATAAGCATCATCCTTATATATGTATAAATTATGTTTCGCGCGTGTAATCCCGACATATACAGCTCGTACTATATCTGGGTCACTAGAGTTTGCCGTATTCCCTATGAAGAGATATACTGAGTCAAATTCACGCCCCTTTGCCTTGTGAATTGTACTTACAAATACTGTATTTTTCTCAGTTGCCACAAAATCTTCAATATCGGATTCTAACACAAACTCTAATAAGTCACTCTGATAGAATGTATGTTGAGAAGTCTCATGTGTTGTCTCAAAAGCACGGAAAAAATTACGCATCACTTCCATGCAGCGACTATTGCCATACATCTGCTCTGTTTTAGATTTTGCCTCACTCCATTCTGGCTTTCCAATTACACCACCGTGTATCTGTCCTAACTGATTTAGGAAATAGCGCACCTCTGCTATATTCGCGAAGCAAAAACCATCCGTCGCCTGTACTAATTTAACATGCTTACCTTGTTGCTCCAATTGACATGCTACCTGAAGCGCTTGTTCATTCGTTACGGTCAATACTGCCGTTGTACCCGTAAGTATTTCTGGCAATGCAAAGTGCGTTGAGTCAACATAAGAAATAACACTTCCCTTCTCTTCGGAGATTGGAACAATTGGTGTCCTTTTCATTCTATTTGTAAGTTGACATATATAGCGATTTGCATATCCCACGATTGAACTATCAGAACGATAATTATCTGTCATTTCATAAAATCTAGCTCCGTAATCAGAGATCAGAGATTTGAAATAATCCGAATTGCTTCCTCTAAATGCATATATATTTTGGTCATCATCTCCCACGGCGATAATACGCATTTCTTCATTACGCTTCATCAAGGCTTGCACTAATCGAAAATCATCTTGACCCATATCTTGTGCTTCATCAATAACGAGCACACTTTTTGCTATCTTGCTTTCTTCTACTTCTCCATTTTCTATCATTTCTGCAGCGCGACGCACTACACTATCCACCTCTTCTAGTGTGCCTTTACGCCCAATTAAATCAAAACTATATGAGTGGAATGTATTAATTTCTACATAATTTGCAGCTTCTTTTACTAATTCTTTAAGGCGCATTTTGAATTCTGTAGCAGCCGCACGGGAGAATGTCAGCATTAAAAGTTGTTCATGCTTAACATCCTCAAGCAACAACAAAGATGCTAATTTATGTACCAATACACGTGTTTTTCCACTTCCAGGCCCAGCGGCTACAACAATGTATTTACTTTGTTTATCATCCATTATCTGCCTTTGGCGCTCACTTAGTTTTTTAAATATCTGTTCATATTTGGCAGGGGTTATATTCTTTGTTATTTGAACTCGTCTTTCTCCTTTGAAATATCGGTTTATAAACTCTCGATAATCCATCAAGAAATAGTCGTTTACAAATTGCCGCGCAGCCGAATAGTCATGAACCATCATATTGGCATATTCGCCAACGATATGTATTTGCTGTATCCTTTGCTTGTAAAATTCGTCTAGTATTCTGTATTGGTCTTTATTGTATCTTCGAGAAGTCTCTACAACTCTTTGAAGTTGCATAGTGTTGTATGTAACCATGAACCCACCATCTATCCTAATAACTTCTATTTTGCTCAGATAAAGTAATGCCTCCTCCATAAGGTCAATTGTCACCTTGGTATCTGAGTCAAACGACAATAACTGTTGTGCTGAATTATATCGATTTAACAGATCCACCATTGAGAAAGATACGATCTTGTCGTTAGCCATAGACACAAGCGCTTTCACCAAGAAACGGCATAGTGCCATTCGGCGTTCAAACCTAGCAATAGTAATATCTTTATCTAATTGCAACTGTATGCTAACACTCTCGTTTGCGTTGTGTTCTTCTTTTCGTATATATTCTTTTACAAGCAAGAAGTGCAATAAAGTACGTATTCGCTTTACACTACAATGTGAATTTCCCGCAGCTTGTGCTTCTTCATTTAGCTGCTTGTAATTGTATGTTAGTGTACCTTGAATATGCAGAATAAGAAACCGCTCCAGCCTCAACATTTCTTCTAAAATAGTATTGATATTCGCCCTATCAATATATGCTTGCATATCCAGTGTATCCGCCAAAATACCTTCTTGTCGCATGAGATTAATATTGCGAATAACCGCTTCTTTTTTCATGCCCAATTTATCCGCTAGCCAGTCCACTCTACTTTCAGCCTCCGCTCCTCTAGCTGCTGTTGTTGCACGACTACTTATTAACGAACGAATAATGCGTGCTGCATCCTCACGTGTCGTCTCATCAAATAATTGCGATGCCGTTAATCGTTGGCGCGCTTCATCCATTGAGCGGACCTTAATTCCTGTCGCAAAAACGCGGGCTGAGTTATTACTTCTATTTATATATCCCGCTTGTTCCAAAGCAGTTACAGCTCCACGCACGCGCGTTTCTACCTCCTTACTATCATCACTCACCCATCCTGCTTGCCGCGCTATATCAAGCGGAGAACAGTTAATCTTTTCTCGCTTGGAAGTTAAATCACGAATAGCGCGCCAAACCTGCTGTATCTCACTTATAGAAAGTTTTGTTTGATTGAGCAACAAGAAGTGTTTATCCAAATCGGTATCGTCATATAACACATAACATTCTGCTTGTAGATGAGGGTCTCTTCCTGCACGACCTGACTCTTGCACATAATTTTCTAAAGAGTCACTTATATCGTAATGAATAACTAACCCCACATCTTTTTTATCCACTCCCATTCCAAATGCAGATGTAGCCACAATAACCTGAGCCTCATCATTCATGAAGGCATTCTGGTTTGCCACTTTCTCTGCCGCATCCATTTTACCATTAAAAGGCAATGCATTAATATTGTCCCGCTGAAGTCGTTCTGCGAGTTCTTTTGTCCTCTTGGTGCGAGACGCATACACAATAGCAGGACATGTATGCCCAGAGATTAAATCGCGCAACCTTAAATACTTCTCTTCTGGTGTTTCTGCATGTATTACGTTGTAGTGCAAGTTTTTACGCTCTGACTTAGCAGCAAAAATCTTCAAATCCAAATCTAACTTTTGTTTGAAATAGTCACGTATATCGCTCACTACTTTTTGCTTCGCTGTTGCTGTAAAACAAGAAACTGCAATAGGATTTTTTTGCTGTTTTTTCTCTTGTAACTTGCGAATAAAATCACCGATATATAAGTAATCCGTTCTAAAATCTTGCCCCCATGCCGAGAAACAATGCGCCTCATCTATCACAAATCGCACTATATTGCGCCCCATCAAGAGCCGTTCTATCGTTTTACTGCGAAGCATCTCCGGCGCTATGTATAATATATTTGCCGTTCCTTCTGCTATTTGTTCAATGGCATTAGAGCGTTCTATTGGATCTAGCAACCCATTTATCGTAACAGCACCACTTATTCCTCTTGACGTAAGATTATCCACCTGATCTTTCATGAGACTTTGCAAGGGTGAAATAACGATTGTCAGTCCATGCATATTGCGCCCTGCTATTAATGCTGGCAATTGAAATGTAAGACTCTTACCACCACCCGTGGGAAAAATAGTCAGTATTGATTCGCCTCTTATAGCAGACTCAACCGCATTCTGTTGCATTGGTTCTCCGTCAAACAAACGGAACTCATCATATCCAAAGAATTCTTTAAGACCAATATGAGCATCTAATTTACTTCCGCAATAATCGCACTTTCCACACGATGTATTGCATAAAAATGTCATTACATTATTCACCTTGGGATAGTTACGCAAAACCCAAGCTGGAGTAAGGGACGATATATCTGTGGTATCAATAATTGCTAGTGCATATGCTAATTCTACAGGATAGTGCTTAGCAACCGCTTTTATATTTGCATTTTCACATATTCTACCTTGATATTCGCTCTTTATCAATGCATCTATTTCACTTCTCACCAAGAGTCCTTGACCTATCCAATGCATAAATCCCTTAAACTCTGGCATCTCACGCAGTAAATGAAAAAATATTTCCTTCTTTTTCGAACTAAGAGCATTCCACGCACTCACTTCGTCATAGAATAAATCTCGTGCCTTCAAAGAGTCATTTACAGGATTATTAAGTTCATCCACCTGTAATTTATCATCTTTTAATAGCCTATGATATGGTTTATTTGGAAAGAGTAATGGAGATAGAGGGAGTGTATCTAAAAAAGTATAATCTTTTTGAAGCTTCAGGTATTTTAAGTCATGATTTAGAATGTTATGTCCACACAAAGCATCGCAACTTGATATAAAAGCATTAAATTCTGCCACAGAACGCGTATGCAATACGGCGCCGTCTTCCTTTACGGCACCATAATCAAACACCTTTTTATCGGTAAATCCTACTTCTATATCAATAAATGCTAACATTGACTATTATTTTTTCCCAAAAACCTTTGCGCTGCAAAGGTAATACTTTTTTCTGATATATGCAAGCAAAATTTTGTGTTAGATAGTAAAAGTAGATAAAAAAATGTTTTCTCCACATTAAGTGTCTGCTTTTTAGATACCAATAGTTCTCATTCCACTCAGCATCCTCCACCGTTCGCATCTCGTTCGCATCCTGAACGTCACTGAAGGGTGCGTGCAGGATACATGCAGGGTTTTTCAGTCCATTCACAGTAGCAGTACGATAGCATAACGGGACCATGTAATAAGATGACTATAAGATAAAGCACAAAAAAATAAGGGCGGGACCAATGGCCCGCCCCTATCCTATTATAGACTGAATAGAATTATTCTTGCATGAGCAATTCCATCATGGTGGCAGCAGCGTGAGCCACACTGGTACCAGGACCGAAGATAGCAGCTACACCAGCCTTGTAGAAGAAAATTCTTTGCAATAGGGATTTAGAATAATCGTCATCGCTAAGCGATATAAGATATATTCTAACCATAGGGCAAAGAATAATCGTTCGAGTATAGCGAGATAAGAAGTCATAGTCCTGCTATGTCTCAGCAGAGGTGGTGTCGCCGCAGCCAGATTAGGGCAAGGGACGCAGGGAGATTACGCAACGGAAAGGAAATGAAGCAAAGAGTAATGCAAAAGTCTCTCTGACGACAAAAAGGATGGCTATGAAATAGGCATACTGAGTTTATACCCACATCGGCCAGAAAAGGAACACTCCCGAAACGACTTTCTTTCTCGCGGTTTACCGCACCAAAAAGCCTGCGAACGTAGAGAGCACCTTATGAAAGGGGGAAAAGCTAAAAACTTGTAGCCTCAAGTAGATAAAAAAGTACCGGAATGAGGCACTTTTTTATCTTGTAATATCTTTGGGTTTACTTTAAATGTAGAATGAGGAATTATTTAGTTGGTACTATTCCTAAATCTTGCATCATTTTCCCCAACTCAGAGTATGAATAATCTCTTGCATCTTGTACGCGTGTCTTACATGTTTTGTTAGCATTGCATATTGCTGATTTCAAACTCCCATTTTGTTTTATAAAGAAAGGATGCAATGGATGTTTTTTGAAGAACTCTATCTTTTTTTCATATCCACATATTTTATGCATCTCCTCTTCCACTTTATCAGATGTTGCAAACTCTGCTGTTGTATATTTAAAATACAATATGAAGAAAAACTCGGAACACCTATCCGTCTCATAAAACAGGACTTCACAATTAGTGCCACTTTCACTATCACTAATCAATTGTGAATAGTCCTGCTTTAACTGTCTGTATTTTTCTTTCTCAACAGAATCTCTCTTATTGTCCATATCAATAACGCAGAACACCTTGGAGTATCCTTCGTTTATGGCAGTTTCTATGTTTTTTCTTAATTCTTCGATACTAGAATGTTTAGGAACCTTGGGGGCTATATTCTGCAGTTGAGGGAACTCATCTTTTAGAGAATTAAAATAGAAAAATTCCGTCGGTCCTTCTCCTAATATCTTGATTGCATCTTTTAATGTTGCCATATAATATCAATTTATTCAATACTAATAAACGGTGATCCCAATTGAGGTTTAGCCCCCAAACGACCTATTTTGTACGAATTAAACAACGAGAGATTTTTGTGCAATCCGTAAGAGTCTGCTCTTGCGTATTCAGATGAAGCTGTTTCATGAGATTTTTCAACAAACCATACAATATCTCTATGCTCATTTAACAAATCTTCAGATAACAAAAGTAATTCTTGCGTTGTGAAAATAAGTTGAGATTGAGTTGTATTGTATATAAACACATTCAATATATATAGTAACAAATCATAATGCAGTTTTTCTTCTAATTCATCAAATAAACAAATATGATCAGAAACCATCATACTATACAACGAGTCTAACAACTCCAAATACTTCATCGTGCCATTAGATTGATATTTTCTAGAAACTTCAAAATCACCATTATTTGATTGATTTTTGAATAAAATATCTTTCTCTGGTTCGTTAAGTATTCTCTGTTTTGTCGCATCATCGAGATCAGTTCTGCTTTGAATATACTCTTGGAATGCTTTTGTTAAGACTCTCTTCTGTGTAATATATTTAAATCCAGAAATATTTAAATCTGCTTTTTTGAGCATTTCAATATAAAATTCATATTTGCTTTTATTGCTCGTTATTGATTTTAATTCAAGAATTATATCTTGTTTACTATCCCCATTTATTTCGTGTACATGTGCTTCTATCCATCTATAAAGATTAGCTATCTTTTGAATGTCATCTTTAAAAGCAACTTTTCTATATGTCGATAATACTGAATGGTTATTCAGCGTATTTTCTGTTAATGCTTTTTTTGTTTGTGCCGATATATTCAGACTATTCCCTAACTTAATATTCGCTTGTTTATCCTTACCTTGGTAACTCCTTTCATAAAACAAGGCTTTGGAATTATTGGGATAATAATACAATTGTTCTTTAAGAATATATTCCGAATAGTATTCCACATCATATTCATAAAGTATAGATTCAGCATAGAAAGACACATGCATTTTAATAGGTTCATCCTTTGTTAATACAAATGCAGGACCAGATAAAACTTTTTCAGCGATATCATGTCTTGGCGAGAACAAAATATCAAACACATTTTGTATGGCAAATAGCATATTCGATTTACCAGATGCATTAGAGCCATACAATACTCCTAATTTGTTTAAAAATACATCTGGCACTATCTCTACAGTTAACAAATCGTCACTGGATTTTGCCTCGAAACTTAGCGTTTGTTTCTCCTTTATCGAGAAATAATTCTGAACCCAAAAATCTTTTATCATATATTCAAAAATATCAAAAATTTAACGTATTTTCGTAAATCGGCTACAAAATTAGTTAAATTTTTTCATATAAACAAATATTTTGAGCGATTTTTCCAAATTTTCTACGATTTAAATCAAATTTTCTCAATAATTTATAAAATGCAATATCAAAATCAAACATATTAGATAAAAGCAGAATATCTATACTTAAGATAATTTGTGACATCATACCTGCACTTATGTTATAAAAAATCCCCTCTATTTGAGTCTAATAGAAGGGATTGAAGATTAATCACAATTATAAAACCATTTAAAATAATATTAGATTCCTTATGAGGAGTAGTGATAATAGGTATCAATAAATATTTTATCTATCATTATTAATAATGCAAATCTCAAAAAATAATTCTCATATTTACTTTCATCGGCAGACATCTTTGGAAAAGGGAGAGGATGTTCCTGATATGATAATGTATTATGGGCACAACGATTTCTATGTTTATATAATGACTCATACATTTTTTTTATTTTATCCGAAAAAATTTGCACATTACCTCTATTTATTTGTAGCAAATCTTCCTTTTTAACAGAATCAAATACATTCTGGAATTCTAAATAGACCCTTTCATTTCCCACATTAAGTTGCGCAGAGAAATAAAACTCTCGTATAATATCTTTAGTTTTATTGATTATATTCTGGCGCCAATTATCATCTATAAATGTTTCCGACACATGCTCATATAAATCATTATATACCGTATTTTTATCCTTTAATGTCGAACACTCACCTAATTTCCAACCATTATTATATCTTTCATATCTATAATCGTAATCATCAGTTGCCAACTCCCAACATATACATTTCATCTTTTGTTCCTGCTCACCTGTCATTCGTAAAAAGACAGATTGAAGAAAATACTCATTCAATGGTATTCTGGCTATTCCTTGGCTACCAACAATGGCACTTACGGCATCGTCTAGAATTTTATGTGTCGGTCTTAATATAAATTTTGTGTGCTTACCCATAATAATCAAACAAGAAAACGTTCATAAATGTTAATAGAGTCAACAAGCCTTTGGCGTAAATATTTTTTCGCTTTAGGCGCCCGCTTGTGCTGCTCTGTATATGAATTCCATTTATTGTCTAATTCGTTTTTAAGTTCTGCTCTCCGCGTTATATCTACTCGTCTACCGTCTTGAGTGAAAAGTTGAAAATATAGTAAGCCAAAGAAGTAGATGTCCATTTTGATAATCGTATCAAAACTTTCTTCATTCCATCTCAAATCAACTACACATTGATTAATTATGTTTAACTTCTGTTGGGCATTTTCGTCAGATGTAAACAAAGTCATAAATTGGCCAAAGGTACTATCATTGATATTCTGTGCTACTGAATATATATATTGTTCATAATAATCTTCATAACTAAATTTAGCCCCTCGACACACATAATTCTGTCTTCTGTCGACATTACAATACTGTGAGATAATAGAAGCATATCGAACAAAATCCAAATGCGTATCTCCCTTTATAGTATGACCAGTAATATGCTCTGCAAACTCTGGTTTAAACCAATATTTTCGCTCCGCATTCCAAAAATATAGAGCTTCCCTACTTTCTTCTGCTTGTAATTCGGTTCCTTGAAAATTTATGTTTCTGAAAATTGTAGAGTAATAACGATGTTGTTGTGTCTCATCATCTACTTTGGGAACAAGGTATGAAAAACCCAGAAAAGTAGAAGAAAAGAAATCATCATCTAAAGCATTGTCAAATAACTTATATTTATCCGAGTTCCTGCACACGGCACATATAGATTCTATTTCCCTTTTAACATTTCCTTCGAATAGTATTGGGTATCTCCATTTAATTGATTCGGCAGAGAGATCATCTACACCATCTATAACATCTTGATTATCTTCGTATTCTATTGCATCTTCAAGACGGGCTTCTTGAAGGTGTTCCCACTTTTGGACATCGGGGAAATAGCCTAATTTAGCCAATAAAATAGCAGTCAATCGTTGCTGTCCATCAATAATGTAGTTATATGTTTGCCCATTACGTTTGCAAGAGCCAATAATAACGGGAGGCACAAACTCTTTATTTTTTAATGAAGCCAATAACTTTTTAACTTGCGTTTCCGACCACACAAAACGACGTTGATATTCAGGCATCGTAATGTCTAGTTTAAGAATTAATTCTATCCAATAATTGAGAGAGAATTCTCCATAAAAAACATTATTATCCATATTTTATATTGTTATATATATTCCCTGTTAGAGTTTTCAATGTTAATATCTACATTTATTTAAATGCAATTTCATCGCTGCAATGAATGTGTTTTGATTAAAAAGTAATAAAATGGTATAAATGCATTTTATACTACAAATCATTTTGGGGGACAAAGATACGAATTATTTACCAAATATGCAAGAAAAAGGTAAAATTTGGTATAAAATAAATTGATTTTTATGAGAAAATGCGCGATAGCGTACCAAATCTATATATTTTGACATACATTTGGTAAGGAATACGGTTATTTATATGAAATATAAAATAGAGAAGAGAATCGAGCATCAAGTTTCGATATTTTTTTGACATAGGCAAGATTTTCAAAAAATAATCGACAGAATGTAGTGGCGGAGAAATAAATATTCCAATTTAGGCGGAAATGCAAGGCAAAGGCGGAATACAACGCAAAAAAAACAATTCATTTCACTTGCAAAATCAAAATTTTATTAGCATATCTCAAAAATTATTGTACCTTTGGATGGTTGAGTGTGAGCGGAGAAGGAAGCATACAAGAACAACGCCCTTTGTGAGCGTTGTTCTTCTTATAATATAGCCATTGTAATGTCTTCGGCTTCGGGGAGATTGAGTTTCTGACGGACTTGGGTCTTGCGCTGGTAGATGGTTTGGAGACTTTGACGAGTGAGCATATTGATTTCCTTGGTAGAAAAATCAGCTTTTAGTAGGCAGCAGAGCTGAATCTCCTTTTCGTTCAATACTGCTCCTTCCTCCTTTGTACCTTGTTCATCGTTCCTTTGTACATTCCCGTATTTTTCAACAAGTTTTGTGTAGAAATCATCATAGACTAAATCAATAGTTTGGTAAATACTTTCCCAGTCTATAAGTGTATTGGCAGCTGTCTCATTTAGTGTCATGAGGCGTGCAAGCAGCTGTTGGTTGGCCTCGGTGGGTGTTCCGGCAATCGTTTTGATGACACCCAGCTGCTGCAACATCAGTTTGCGCACATTCTCATTCGCATGCTGTTTCTCGGAGTGCTCAGAAGCACTGGAATCCAACATGCTTCGTAAGATCTCGATTTCTTCTTCTTTCTCAATTAGCATTCTTTTACGGCGGCGGCTGAATCCCAAAATCAGCAGAACAGCCCCCATTCCCGCAAACAGCAGAACGATGATAAATATCATCTGTCGTTGCCGGCTGATGGTCAGATACAAGTTTCGCTCCCGCAGGTCGCAGATAGAACGTTCTTTGGCTTCCGCCACGCGATAACGCACATAGTCCGTCTCCGACCAGCGATTATGGAACTGCACCAAGTCCATGATATGGTATTTCCCGTTCTCGGCATATTCTAACACTTGCCTATGCGCCAACAACGATGCCTCTGTAGCCGGGTCGAACTCCTCCGACTCCTTGTAACCGGCGAACAGTTCTTCCGCCTCACGCATATATTGTTCTGCGCGTTGTTTATCGCCTTTATTGAGCCATAAACGAGAAAGCGAATAAAGACTCTCAACCTGCAACCAGTTATCGGCTTGACGGTATTGTCCGGTCAGTTCTTCGAGCATTTGGATAGCACGGTCTATCTGCCCTATTTCACCTAATACGTCTGCATAATTACGACGTACCACATTAACAATAAACGCGGAATCCGAACTCTGCGCACTCGCTTTCTCAAAGGCTTGCTCCATCTTGTCGTATTCGCCCAAATAGAAATATGTAACTGCCATGCCGTTATATACACGCGCCACTTCGTCCAGATGGATTGCTTTCTCGTCACCAAGACGAATGAGGGCTTCCGTATAATCGCGCACACGTTCATAATCGTAATCACACATAGCCAGTTCAGCAGAGATACGAAGCAAAATCACTTCCCAGATATGTTCGCCTTTCTTTTCGGCTATCTCCGCGGCATATTGCTGCTGGCGTTGTAACACTTGCTGCGCCTTTTCTTTATCATCATTCCACCACCAATAGAAAGCCTCCTCCATGCCCGCTTTCATCATATAATCCTCATACTCGCCGTCTTGCAGCCACCTGTTGCGGAAATACTGCGCAGCCCAACAGATCATGGAGTCTTCAGAAAGCGATTGCATGGTGTTGGCGCGTATGTCTGCCACGCAAAACCAATACAGGGCTTTTGATTCTTCCGGCAACTGGTCCGGTCGTACCACTTCGCGCAGTATTGCCATTGCCGAATCCCGGTTCACGGTCAGTAACTCTTCCGCTTTCTGCACACGCTGCACATCCCCGTTAGCGCACGCACTCATGAGGCAAAGAGCCATTCCGAGAATGCCAAACCATCCAAATTTCGCTATACTCATTTTCGATACAATTTTCAAAAAACAATGCAAAATTACAAAAAAATTCTGACATACGCAAGTTGATATAAACCCATAAAGGCCATATATAATTTTTTATTTTACCAAAGTGTTATATATCAGCATTTTACAAAAAACAAATATAAATCGTAGAATTTGGATATAAATGGGTTTTTGTAGTAACTTTGCAGTCGCTTAAGCTAAGGCTCTATACGACTCGCGACCACATCGCTCATATGAATTTTCGCCTTGCTCTACGCTCTCCCCACTGCGTGCGACGCACACATCGGGGACCCCATAAAAAGAAATGTTTAACAACTCAAAAAACACTATTATGACAAAGAAAATTTTTATTATCGGACTGGTACTTGCAGCTGTACTTTCGATGAGCGGGTGTATGCCCGGAAGTGAACAATGGAACATCCGTATTGCAGCGCATTGCTATATCAAAGGCGGTGAACTGCAAGAGGGTGAGAAACTGGTTTTTGTCAATGGTATCCAGCGCAAGTGCTTGCGTGAATGGCACGGGCAAATGTGTAAGTATGTGGCAGTCAAGTATACTTTCCGCAAGGCAAACGGAAATCTGGACCAACGTATCATTCATCTGCTGATGACCGAGCATTGCGACAGCATCATCGATTGCAGTTACGACGGCAAGGCGGAATGGGTCAAAGACGATGATCTGCTCATGCTGAGAGACATCTTTCCGCATGGTGTCTTCGGCGGCGAACGATAGTATCACCTTTTAATAATATAATAATATGCAAACAAAGTATTTCGTATTGGCAGCGGCTATGATTTGCGCCGTGTCAATGGCAGCTAACAACAAGGTTAGTGGAGTAATCAAGGACGCAGCGGACAAGAGTGCGCTCGTCGGTGTCAATGTGACATTAGTCGAAAGTCAAAAGTCAAAAGGCGAAAGCACTCGCAATGTAGTGTCCGGTACGGTCACGGACGCGCACGGAAAGTTCTGTTTGGAAACCGAAACGGGCGAGTTCGTGTTGGAGTGTTCGTACATCGGCTACGAGCCAATCGGCATGAGCTTGACGGTAAGCGGTAACACTAATCTCGGCACGATTGAGATGAACGAAGTTTCGACGGAACTGGGCGAAGTGGTGGTAGAAGGTGACGCGGTGATTCAGAAAGTGGATCGCCAGATTCTTCTACCGAACAAAGAGCAGTTGGGCGCTTCTCCGGACGGTATGTCACTGCTGCAAAACTTGCAGATTCCGCGTATCGTGGTGAACCCTGCGGACAACACGATCAAAACCCTCGCCAACCAAGATGTGCAGTTGCGTATCAACGGCATCGAAGCAAGCAGTTCCGAGGTCATGGCGATTAACCCGAAAGATGTCATCCGTATCGAGTACCACGACCAGCCAGGTGTACGCTTTAACGGAGCGGCGGCTATCATCAACTACATCGTCAAGCACCGCGACACAGGCGGTAATCTGATGCTCAACGCGTCCAACGGCGTGACCATGCCCGGTTGGGGTGAGTACCATCTGTCGGGCAAGGTGAATTTCGGAAAATCGTCGTTCAGCCTCTTGACGCACTACTCGCCGCGTGACATCTATTGGACGCGCACGAACGCGGAGATGTACAATTTTTCAACGGGCACGATTGAGAACCGCGAAGTGGGCGAACCGACACATTTCAAGGGTAATCCTGTCAATCTCGGACTGACCTACAATTGGACAAACGGCGAGAAAAACATGCTCCAGATTACCTTGCGCGATAACATGCTATTTATGCCGCACTCGCAGACCAACCGCGATTCGTATCTATATCAGGGCACGGACTGTTTTGCCATTCACGACCACGAGAGCACCCAATCCATTTCGCCCTCGTTGGACATCTATTACGAGCATAATCTGCCGAACGACCACCACTTGTATTTCGACCTTGTAGGTACGTATATCAATAGTAGTAACGACCGCCGTTTTGAGCAAACGCCGCTTGGCGAAACGGTTGCCGATACAACCGATGTGACCTCGCGCGTAAAGGGCAACAAATACTCGCTCATCGGCGAAGCTATCTATGAAAAGGATTGGGAGAACATCGCCCTGACGGTCGGCGTACGCCACAACCAGCAATGGATGGAGAATACCTATCTCGGCAGTGCCAGTGCAACCGTCAATATGACCACCGCAGAGACCTACGCTTTTGCGGAAGTGCAGCAGCGCGTCGGCAAGTTCTCTTACGCAACTGGTATCGGTGCCATGCACACGTATATCGAGCAAGCCGGACAGAATTCGTCGAACTGGATTGCCCGTCCGCAACTGACGCTGAGTTATGACTTCAGCAAGGGTGTGTTCTGGAAATACAAAGGTTATGTGTCGGGCTACCAGCCCTCGCTGTCTGCCATGTCAGATGTGGCGCAACAGATTGACAAATACCAGATCCGGCAAGGTAATCCGAATCTCAAACCCGTTATGTTCGTTGCCAATGAGATGCAACTTTCTTGGCAGTCCAAACATGTCAATCTGAACCTCTGGGCGAACTACTCATACGACCACAAACCAATTATGGACGAGACGTACGAGCAACTGATTGACGGTCAGTCATACGCCATCCGCACCTACGCCAACCACCGCGGTTTTCATCGGCTGCAAGTGGCTCCGAGTGTGCAAGTGCGCGTGCTCAATAACAGCCTGATCTTCACCGTCGCGCCATTCGCCAATTACTATGTAAGCCTTGGCAATTCCTACACGCACAAACATTTCAATCCGGGCGTTCGCGCCAGTATAATGGGCATGTACAAGGGTTGGCAGTTCTTCGGCGAAGTGACCACGCGCAGCAATAACCTCTGGGGCGAGACGCTGGAGTACGGCGAGTTCTACCACCATATCGGACTTGGCTACAATGCTGACAAATGGGGCTTCCGTGCGATGCTGATGAATCCCTTCTCTGTCAAGGGCTACAGCATCGAGACAAAGGACCTCTCCGCTCTTGCTCCTAACACACAGCACGCCGAGATGCGGGATTTCCGCCAGATGCTCATTCTTAATTTCCATTGCAACCTTGATTTCGGTACCCAACACGGCGAACGCGGCAAGCGCATCAACAACGAGGACAAAGAAAATGGTATTTTGAGTGGTACGAAATAGGCAATTTGAGGATAAAATTATAAAAAAGCTTGTATAATTCAAAAAAAAGTAGTAATTTTGCAGCGGATTTTAGTCGGCTCTTAGACTATAAATGGGAGGACATAATATTTAGCACAATTTGTGCGAGCAGGCATATTACTTCATAGATAAAAGTCGACAACTTCATTTCTGCAATAGAATATGTCCCTGTTACTTGTGTCGTGCACAGGTAAATGGGGCTTTGCAGAAAGTTGTCGACTTTATTCTTATCTATGAGTCCCGCTTGCCTGTGCTTTTTATGTCCGCTGTCTCATTCATTGAATCATGAGACCAATTATTTTTCAAGTCCATTTTTATGGAATCTATTATGCCGGTGACCACATCGACATTCACGATAATACCTCTGTAAATTTTTATCAAGGAGAAAATTCTAAAGAAACGAACACACATGAAACGTGCGTGGAAGATGTCACTCCCGTAGATACTTCTTTCTTCTGCACACAACAATTTACTGAAGATATCATCGAAAAGAATTTGCGACAGGCTATTACCCTTGCAAGCAGTAAAGCCGATGCGTGCAGGCGTATAATGGCATTGGAGCCATTAGGATATGTGCTATTAAGCAATGTAACCGATGAGCGAAAAGCCGAGTTGGTAAATCCATTTGCAATGCCGAAATATAGGCTTACGGGCGAGGATTTCAAGAAAGCACGAAATTCTTCCCATTCTTTCCCGGGAAAGTAGGTCAAAAGAAGCCGTTTCTTCCCCAATTCTTTCCCAAGCCTTCCCTAAATGCAGTCACAACTTGAGTGGCTGCATTTTTTGTGTTACCTTTGCAGTCGAATTCAATGTTGAACGAAATCAACGGCTACCGGTAGCCATAATTTTTAATCATAAAAACATTAATCATTATGGCAACAAATTATGAAGTAATTGACCAATTTTTCGCTGCGCAAGTAGCATGTAACGAATCCAAAACAACTATCGACGCACTCCGTCCACAAGTAGAAAAAGCCGTCCAAGCACTTATCGCTGAACGAGGACTGCCACGCACTTTCACCGGCACGATCGAGTATAACGGCATCAAAATCATCGTCAGCCGACCCAAATCGTTTACATGGGAGAAGAACACCAACCCTGCCATCACATCCGACCCCAACCACGCTATTTACATGCAGCAGCTGGCGTTGCAAGAGAAGATGGCGGCAGAGTTGAAGGACATGCGGGCTGACCTCAAACGCACGGCGGAGAAACTCGCCAAAGCGCATCCCGAAAGCGAGAGTATCAAGCATGCGTTCCGCATCGCGTTCGTGGGATAAAAGAAAAAGTTTGACAAAAAGAAAAATTAAAAATGTTTCAGTCCTCTTGTATGTCTGTCCTTGTATAGTCCCCCTATAATCCCCCAAAAGGAGTTTAAGGTCCGTAAGGACTGTAAGGACTTTAGGGACAGACATGCAGGGGACGAAACAAAAAAATCTTTATTATGGACTTAAAAACGGACTTTGAGACCTATTGGTCGTTGTTTAAGCCGGACGAACATTTTGAGAACCGCATGGACGCTACCCGAATTGAATGGGAAGCCTGTGCGCCGGACAAACAGCAAGCCATCATCGCCTGGCTCCGCAAACATGGCGCATACCGAGGGCGCAACCCGTATTTCTTCATTCAGGATTTCCGGGTCATGCAACCTCGTCAGCAAGTGCTATCCTACGCTGCCTATTACGCCAAATACGGCACAACTCTGGAGCGCGATGGATGGAAGATGGCAAATCCGACAGGACAGAAAGTAATTTATGTTAAAAACTAAGAACTGATAACTGAAAACTAATATGGCACGAGTTATAACAAAAATAGGCGGAGCAGAAATCATGCTACGCGGTAAATTAGGAAACCAAGTATTCCAAGTAAGAAACGGCAAACAAATAGTCATTAACAAGCCACGGCAACGCAGTACACCACCAAGCGACAAAGAAATCGAAAGGCGGCGACAGTTTGCAGTGCTTAGCAAAGCCATCAACCTACTCACACCCGAACAATGGGAATACTTATGCAAGGAATGGCAAGCCGCAGGGCGTAAGTTCAGAGGAAAGATATATTCCACCCTGCGCGGCTATGCCTTTGCACGACTACATCATGAATATTTCTAATCGCTCAAAAAAACGAAAGATTATGGATTATCCTTTATACGATGTACCCTACTTAGTACGCGACCCGAATGAGTTTCGCATGTCGGAGAAAAGACACCAGATAGAAGTGCGCAACCAAGCCGTAGTGGATGACTATTTCATCGCTCGCGCAAATGGTGCTTCCGCACACGACGCACGCAAACAAGTAGCCGAGAAACACGGAATAACGCTCAAAAGAGTGCAAACTACCATTGCTTGGTTCTTTAATGAAGCCAAAAAACGAAAAAAATACGATTTTTTGCAAAAATTTTTACTTTCAAAGGAACACTAAAATGAATATCGTATTATCTTTGCACCGTGTCTTGTACTGAAATAGGTTTACTCATAAAACGAATAAAAAGTGTCAAATTTTAAGATTTTAGTTTTATGCAGCGAACACTAAATCATTATTCTCAATCGTTCAAACAACAAGTTTTGGATGACTATTTTCAGTCCGG
>JAZNGV010000038.1:0-24054 GCA_045576595.1 Paludibacteraceae bacterium
TAGCGTAAGCGAGTTTTTGTGAGAACCCGTGAATATGTTTTTTATATTTTTGCTGACGCAAAGGCATTTACATCCTGCGGATGTGGAGAACCGTCCTAACGGACTAACGATAAATATATTTATAGGTAGGCAGGTAGGAACTGGTATCCATAAGAGCGATTAGCTATTATGCCTTTGGGATGGTATTTTTATTATTTTTGTTTCAAAACTAAATTATGGGTTCGTCGTTTTTGGTTACCTAAAAAATGTTTTTATATTTTTATTTTGTTTTCTGTGTTTTTGTTTATTCAAAATGCCCACATTACATAGCAAAATAAATAAAAGTACAAAAATATTTGCATATATAAAAAATATATTGTAATTTTGCACCGCAAATAGAAAGTACTAACGGTTAAGACACTACTTTTGATAATGAAACCATCTTGCATCAATACAACAAAGGCGCTAAACGCGCTAACTATAAAGGGAATATTCTCTTTTGGTGCAACGACGGATGCGATGAATAGGTAGAGAATAGGGTGTATGCCCTATTTTTGTTTTTTAATAGCCGTTTACGAGACGGATACGGGACAGATACGGGACGATAGAAAGTGTTTTTCTATCTCGTTTTAGGTGTTGTAGTTTTGCATGCTGCGCATTATAACTAACAAAAATATATAACTTTATGAAAAAACTAAAACTATTTTTCGCGTTATTCGCGATGCTCGCCCTCGGCGTTGGAAATGCGTGGGGAGAGACTATTGAGTTTGATTTAACAACAAAAGATCAACTTACCACTCAGACGGCTAACTCTGTCGTTTTTACAAATGAAGGAGCTACTTTAACCATAACTAAGAGTAGCAGTGGAACAGCTGTAAATAATTACATGCCAGATGGTTCTACTAATGCATCTCACACACGTGTGTACAAAACCAACCCCATTACATTTGATGCAGGAACAGGAAATAAAATTCAATCTATTACAGTAAAAGTAACAAGTTCAAGTGGAGATATTGATAAGATTACTAATGGAACTTGGAACCCTACTGTAACAAATTCAGGTACTTCTTCACCAATTACCTATACCCTAAGCACAACAAGTCAAACCGCAAGTGTAACTCCAAGTGGTACTAGTCGTATCGAAAAGGTGATACTTACATATGTTTCAGAAGGGGGTTCTACTCCAGAACCAGAACCTGATCCTGACCCAACTCCTGATCCAGAACCAGAACCTGAGCCAGGAACTGGTGGTGAAACACTTTCATACACATGGAATTTATCCAAGAAAACCTATAGCGCAGCAAGTAATCAAGTTACATGGTCTGCAACTGATGTTAATATGGTTGTAGATAAGGGTACATCAGGAACTGCACCTAATAACTATTTAGGAGGTGATGCAAATAATCGTACAAGTAGTCGTTTCTACCAAAATAGCATTCTTACAATCACTCCAGAAGCGAATGTGACTATAACATCAGTAGTTTTTACTGCAACAAGTGATAGTTATGCGACTGCTCTAAAAAATAGTGCATGGACCAATGCAACTGCTACAGCAAGTAGTAAAACGGTTACTGTTACTCCAACTAATGGTACATCTGCTATTTCTGCTAAAATAGGCGCAACTTGTGGTTTTACAGGCGTTACTGTGAATTATACTAAGGCTGCTTCTGGCGAACCAGAGCCAGTTATCGTTAAAACGCTCAAGTCTATTGCGGTTGCTGGTATGACTACTACTTTCGAGCAAGGGGATGTGTTCAAATTTGACGGAACTTGTACTGCTACTTATAGTGTTACTAAAGATGGTGTTGCTCAAGCAGACCAAACAGCAGAGGTAACTCCTACATCTGTTTCTGAGCCTAATATGAATACTATTGGCAAACAAACTGTAACCGTTACTTATTCTGAAGGTGAAGTTGATAAAACCGATGAATATGAAATTACCATAGAGGAGGCTCCTACATATAATTTTACAAAAATTGAAGGCTTTGATGATTGGGGATCAAGTTATATAGAACATATTGTAGAATATGCAGATGCAAAAGTTACATTTGCTTCGGCAGATAAGAATGGTAGTACAATTACAGATCAACCTGTTACCAAAGGAGGCGATGTGTCTCTTGTGTTGACAGACGGCATGAATATAGCTACTGTTAAATGGGTTTGCACGCAATGGACTACAAAAGCGCAAACCATAACACTGCATTATTCTAAGGATGGTGGAAATGTATATACTTCTACTGAGATAACATCTTCTGACTTCACTATTTCATCCGACAATTTGCCTGCGGGTACGAATGCTGTGAAGATTACTTTTAGTTCTACAAATCAAGTAGGTATCAAATCATGTACTATCACAAAGGTAGAGGCAGCAGCTATCACACAAGTTCCAGCACCACAGTTCTCACTACCTACAGGTGCGTATGATGGTGCACAAAGTGTAGAGCTTACTTGTACTATGGCGGATGCAACTATTTATTATACAACAGACGGTAATACTCCAACAACAAGTTCTGCGGTATATTCAACTGCTATCCAAGTTGCAGAAAATATGACTATCAAAGCGTATGCTGTAAAAGAAGGATTAGAAGATAGTCCAGTAGCAGAAGCAACTTACGAAATTTCTGCTCCTGCTGATGTGGTGCTTGATTTTACTACCAATGATACATGGAACTTCCCTACTGAAAAAACTGTAACTGCTACTGATTATAGCAATGGAGATTATACCGTAACAGTGGCAGGTAGCGAAGGACAAGGTTTTATGTTCGATAATACCAATAAGAACTTGATGATTGGTAAGGAAGGTTCATATATCATGTTGCCAATCTTTAACAAACCTATTGTGAAAATAGTTTGTGAAGGTCATTCATCTGGTTCTGGTTCGGTGGCATTTAATGTGTTTGTTGATGATGAGGCTGTTAGTACACAGGTGACAAGTTGTAAGGTTGATCAAACATTCTTGATTGCAGAAGATAAGCAAGTTGCTAATGTTGCTCATGTTATCAAAGTTACGAATGCAAACAATCTTCGTATTGCTAAAATTAAGATTTACTTAGGCGAGGCACCTGCTGTAGAAAGACCTGTAATCGGTGGTGAGGAAGAATTTGCAGTTTCTACAGAAGTTTCAATCACTTGTGCAACAAGCGGAGCAAAAATTTACTACACCACAGATGGTACTGAGCCTACAAATGCAAATGCTGAATATACTGCTCCATTTGAGTTGTCTGCAACTACTACAGTAAAAGCTATTGCTTATAATAGTACAACAGCAAAATCAAGTGCTGTCACAGAAAAGACATTTACAAAAACAATTATCCCAACTAAGACTGTTGCCGAGTTCATCGCAGCAGAGGGAGGTCGCTGCTATCTTGAGGGTATTGTTAGTGGTCTTACAGAAGGCAATAGCATGAAATATGGTAACTTCGATTTGACCGATGCAAGCGGTACAATCTATGTATATGGTTGCTTGAACGCAGCTGGTGAATCTAAGAAATTCGCTGAATTAGGTGTAAAGAATGGCGATAAGATTAAGGTTATTGCTGATGAGTATGAGTTGTATAATGGTACAACAGAAGAAGCTAAGAATGTACAATATGTATCTCATGTCTCTGCAGCTTCTATCACTATCGCAGACATCACAATGGAAGTAGGCGAAACCAAAACTATTGCTGCTACTGTTGTGCCTGCTGAAGCAGAAGTAACATACACTATCAAAGAGAATGCAGCAAATGCTATCTCTCTCTCAGGCAATACTATCACCGCTAATGCTGTTGGTACAGCTACTATCACCGCTACTGTAGCAGAAGGTGCAGATTATTTGGCTAATTCAGTTGACTTCACTGTTACCGTTGGTCCAAAGTCAGAAAAAACAAATGTTGTCATCCTCGCACAATACAACGGCGATTGGTATGCGTTGGTGGCTGCAAAAGGTTCTGCAAATAATACCTTAGGTGCTGTTGAGGTTACCTATGTAAATGGCGTAATTCTTGATTTCGTTGGTGACAAAGCATCCATCACTTGGGAGCGTGCAATAGTAGGTAATAAAGCAACCTTTAAGAATGGTACTAACTACATGAAGGGTGCTACAGGAGACACAGACTTAACACTTGAAACTTCTGCATTCGAGTGGGATGTTGTTGATGGCAAATATTTGTCTGATGCCAATAAACGCACATTCTTGTTCCAAGGCTCATATTTCAAGAACTATGCAATTTCTAATGCTGGAAAAACAACTAATGGAACAACCTACTCCGCAATGCCTGTAGTTACAGCGGTTGAGTTTATGAAGAGTGTTGTTACTCCTTCTGTGGAAAAAGGTATCTTCTCTGTAGGTGAAGGCGAATTTGTACAATTCTCTGCTGGTAACTTGCAATACAATGTAGGTACCAACACTTGGTCATTTGCAGAAAATCAATACGATTATGTAGGCGAAGCAAACATCAACGTAGGTAATCCAAACTATGAAGGCAAGATCGATATGTTTGGCTGGAGTGCCGATGGTAAGTTTGGTGTGAATCCATCCAACAAGAACGAAGATTATTACGGTACGTTCCAAGATTGGGGTACACTCGTGAACGAAGAAGATTGGTACACCCTATCTGCTGATGAGTGGAAATACCTCCTCAATACACGTGCTAATGCAGCAAATCTCAAACAAATAGCGAAAGTAGATGGCGTTGTTGGTATCATGCTCTTCCCAGACGCATGGACTATGCCAGCAGATGTTAATGTAGCGGCTGCATATGACGATTACTTTAAAGTAAATATCTATAACTACACTCTTGAGCAATGGGCTAAACTTGAAGCAGCAGGCGCTGTGTTCTTGCCTGCTGCTGGTCGCCGTACCGGTGGTTGGGGTAATACTACTATTTCTCCACATATGGTAGGTGTAATAGGACTTGATAGTGATGGTCATTACAAACACTATGATAATGGTAATATCTACTGCTACTACTGGACAAGCACCATCAATGAGTCTACCAAAGATGTTTCTTACCTCCACAATATTCAAGCTCTTGGTGGTGATGAATACACTATTGGCACAGGTGCTGTTTGGGGTGAGAAAGGTCGCTACGGTCAAAGCGTTCGTCTAGTGAAAGCAATTGAACCTGACTACAAACGCGAAGTTCGCCCAGGATATTACGGAACTATCTGTTTGGAAAATGGCGGTCAGATGATTGGTGCATCACGCTTTGAATTGTCTTACTACAACGAGGCTCAAGGTCTGTTGTACATGGATGAATCCGATGCTACAATGGTAGCTGGTAATCCATATATCTTCTTGCCTAACGAAGGTGCAGATACACTCTATGTTTTCTATGATGAAACAACTGCAGCTGCTAAAACAGTAAACGGCTTGGTTGGTTCTTATACCAAAGAAGAATTGGCTGTAGATGCTACAAATCCGAACTATATCTTAAAAGACAATAAGATTAAGAAGGTGGTTGGTACTGGAGTGTCTGTGGGCGCCAATAAAGCATACATCAAACTTGGTGATGTAGATAAAAATGAGCCAGCTCTAGTTCCTGGTCGTCGCCGCGTGGCTATCGGACAAGCGCCACAAGTGGCTACAGGCATGGAGAGTGTAGATGCTTCAGCTCAACCAGTTAAGATGATTATTGATGGTCAACTCTATATCCTCCGCGGAGAAAAGATGTATGACGCACAAGGTAAATTAGTAAAGTAATATAACATTATGAAAAAGAACTATAATCAACCTCAAACAGAACTAATTGAGTTCGCACCTGAAACTGCTATTTGTCAAATAGCTATGGTTAGTGGAGAAGTTGGTGGCAAGACACCAATCGAAGGTGACTAATCTTCCCTCCCTCACTTATTACAAACAACAATCCGTGGCTCTGCCGCGGATTGCTGTTTTATTGGATAGGATGTGGGTGGGAATTAGAATGTAGCTTTTGTTGTACCTTTGCAGCCATACTGACGAAAATTGATATTTTTGCATATTTTCGTCAGTAGAACTAATAGGATGTAGGCGGGCTGAATTAGGATGTAACTTTTGTTGAAAATCATTAGTGGTCAATCAGCCACTCTCGCGCCACTCTCGCGCCACTCCGACCATAGACTAAACGACCGCCTATTGTATCCTATTTTAATATTTTTGTTTCTTAATCATTCAACCACTAATTCCCACACGATTGTCTTACATTCCGAGCAGCACCCTCCACCGTTCGCATCTCGTTCGCATCCTGAACGTCACTGAAGGGTGCGTGCAGGATACATGCTGCATGAACAATGCTCCACTCACTCTTTGGCTTTTGGGACAACAAAACCAACCACGATACAACCAATAAGTCCTGCTACCCACACGATAATACGGAGACGAGGCGAACTGCGATAGAAACACCAAGAGGCGAGTAACACTAATGGCGTGGTAGGCAGTCCGGGCACGAAAATACCAATCGTGGCAAGCACGACGGCAATAGACCCAAGAAGAATATAAAATAGTTTCATTGTTTCAAAAAAGCGTGCAAAGATAGTGAAAAATTTGCACATATACAAAATTTTTAGTACCTTTGCAGCGAAATTACAATTCACCGTAAAAGTTTTATGAAAACAATCTTTTCTCACACACAATTGCGCAGAATGATGACCCTCGTTCTGTGTCTCTTGACCTTTGTTCCCTCCCTCTTTGCGTGGGGGCAGAAAGGACACCGTATAGTGGCGCAGATAGCATATGATAATATGAACGCGCATGCGCGAAGAGCAGTGGATGATATATTAGGTCCGGGAGAGATGGTAGGGCAAGCCAATTGGCCCGATGAGATAAAGAGCGATTCGACCTATACACAGCCTTCTTCTTGGCATTTTCAAGATTTGAATGCTGGAATGACAGATTCCATGCTTATCGCTACTTTGACCGACTACCCAGATGAAGGAGGTTACCTCTTTATGGCAATGGATAGCCTATTAGCCGTATTAGGCAATAAGTGCGAGTTTAATAAGCGCACACCGCAGCAACAGCAAGAAATACTTAAGTTTATCATACATTTAGAGGCAGATTTCTTCTGCCCTATGCATACCGCCCATCTCGACGACTTGGGCGGTAATCGCGTTCGTATGAGATGGTTTGGACAGAATACCAATCTCCATACCGTGTGGGATAGCAAGCTCATTGAGTCGCAAGGTTATAGTTATACCGAGTACTCTGATCTGATACAAAAGCGCTATGGGCACACCAAGGAGCAGACGCAAGCCATTACCAAAGAGGACGCGCTGCGCCATAACTACCGCCTCACAGGAGAGATATATGAATATCATTCTACTTGGAATGGCAATACATACCATTATATTTATCGCTGGAAGCACGCCACAGAGCAGCAACTCTATATGGCAGGCGTGCGATTGGCATATATACTCAATAAATTGCTATGATGGTATTGGGTAGTTTACTAGTCCACTAGTATCCTAGTTCACTAGTTCCCTAGGGAAATAATTTAACAAAAACAATATATTTATGAAAAAAATCTTTTCTCTTCTTCTCTGCGCTGTGACAGCCCTCAGTTTGGCAGCACAGACGCAAAAAGTGTCAGGTACAGTCCTCGACGCTAAAACAGGCGAGACCCTTATCGGCGTTTCTGTCTTGGAAACAGGTACCACTAATGGTGTGGTAACAGACTTAGATGGTAATTTTACACTCAATGTGCAGAAAAATGCAGAGTTGCAATTATCGTATGTGGGTTATCAAACAATCACTCTCAATGCGAAAGCAGGTAACCTTGGTTTCCTCAAGATGGAGCCAGAAGCCATCGCCCTTGAGGACGTAACTATCACAGGTCAGATGGCACGCATGCAGCAGACACCAGTGGCTGTGAGCCAAGTGACAGCTTTCGATATCGAGGAGCGCCTCGCAGGACAAGAGTTCCCTGAAGTGCTCAAGAGCACCCCTGGTGTACATGCCAATGGATAAGGTGGTGGCTGGGGAGACTCAGAAATCTGGATGCGTGGTTTCGATAATAGTAATATCGCTACGATGATCAATGGTGTGCCTATGAATGATATGGAGGGCGGTAAAGTATATTGGTCTAACTGGCAAGGACTGAGCGATGTGACAAGCGTCATGCAGACACAGCGCGGTATGGGTGCCAGCAAGTTATCAGCTCCTTCTGTAGGTGGTACTATCAATATCGTTACTCGTAATATCGACGCTAAGAAAGGCGGTATGATCATGTACTCGATGGGTAATAATGGTTATAACAAAGTGGCTTTCTCTTTCAGTACTGGTCTGATGAAAAATGGATGGGCTATCACTGCTATGGGTAGTCGTACTTGGGGTGACGGATATGTACAGGGAACCAGTTTCCAAGGATACAGCTATTTCGTAAATATCTCCAAGCGCATCAATGATAACCATCAGTTGTCGCTCACAGGTTTTGGTGCTCCTCAGTGGCACTGGACACGCCCTGCAGGTAAATACGGTGCGCTCACACTCGCTGAGTGGAATCGCGTGGAGCAATATATGCCACAAGGAATGGATAAACGCCAATACAACCCTTCATACGGTTTGGGCAAAGATGGCAAGCAGCAAGGTACTAACTACAACCAATACCACAAACCACAGATATCACTCAACCATATATGGCAGATTGACGAGACCAGTAGCCTCAGTTCAGTAGTATATGTATCTATCGGCCGTGGTTTTGGTAGCACAGCAGAGCCAGGTATGGATTCTCCATACTCATATAGCGACCTTACCAATGGTGCCAATAGCGGTGTGGTTACCAATACTTTCCGCGACCAGACAACAGGTATGTTCGATTACGCGATGGTAGAGGAACTGAATGCGGCATCTGATCGCGGTTCGCTGCTCGCTAAGTTCGAGAACCGTAACGACCATAACTGGGTAGGTGTCGTTTCTACATACAATAAGAAACTTCTCAATTGCCTTGACTTAACAGTGGGTGTGGACGCACGCTACTACCAAGGTATTCACAAAGCAGTTCTCAGTGACCTCATGGGCGGTGATTATTTCATCGATTCACAACAGCGACTCAAAGTGTCTGCAGAGAATAACCCTCTCCGTAATGATGATGAATGGGTGTATGCCAAGTTAGGAAAGGGAGGTATTTCTTATCGTGACTACACCGGTACTATTGTGCAAGAGGGTGCATTCGCGAGCATCGAGTATAGCGAGGATAACCTCTCTGCATTCTTGAATGGTTCTGTATATGGACAGCACAACTGGCGTACAGACCGCTACTATTATAATAATGTAACTGCTCGCGACTCAGTACCTCGTATCGGTGGTACTATCAAGGGTGGTGTGAACTACAAGTTTGCTAAATACCATAATGTATTTGTCAATGCCGGATTCATCAGCCGTACACCAATGTACCAAGCCGTTTACATGAGTGTGGCTACCAGCAATGCCATCAATAACCAAGCTAAGAACGAGAAGATTGCTTCTGTGGAAGTAGGTTATGGATTTGAAAATCAATATGTAAGCCTCCGTGCAAATGGTTATTTCACCGAATGGATGGATAAGTCTATGACTAAATATGGTAACTTGCAAGACCCAGACCAAACACCATTCTATATGAATATGACTGGTGTGGCAGCGCAACACATGGGACTTGAGTTCGAGTTACGCGCACGCCCTGCTAAATGGGTGGAACTCAATGCAATGCTCTCACTCGGTAACTGGAAATGGGATAGCGACTCCGTCATCGGTTATGCTTACGATGAGCACGGAATACCTATGACCGCAGACGCACAACCAACTACTATCGGAGCTGATGACCATTACTGGGCTAAAATCAATATGAAAGGCATCCATGTGGGTGGACAAGCACAGACAACCGCTAACTTCGGTGTGCTCTTCAAACCATTCAAAGGCTTCCGTATTGGTGCCGAATATACATTGTATGACCGTAACTACTCCTACTATTCATTCTCAGGTAGCGACCTTACACCTGGTAAGGAAATGAATATCGTAGAGCCATACCGCTGCCCTGTAGGTGGCGCAATGGATATCCGCGCAAGTTATACCTTTGACATGGGCGGTGTACGCGCTACTATAGGTGGTAATGTGACCAATGTGCTCAACCAATACTACATTGAGAAAGCATGGTCTGCAGAAACAAAAACTGCTACCGTGGCAGAGAATACAAAGGATAATATTTACTTCTTCTACAACAAAGGTCGTCAGTGGAATATCCGCTTGAAGATTATGTTCTAACCATAGACGAATAATAGTTCACAATAAAGAAAAAAGTATAAAGATATGAAAGCAAAATATATATTCGGAATAGCAGTTGTCGCACTCGGGTTGACAGCATGTGAGAATTATTTCGATGAGAAATATATGGGTAATGGTAATCCACAAATCAGCGAAGTGAAGACCTATGACTACACACTCACAGAAGCAGATTATACAAGCATCGCTGCTAATAAAACCAATGTGACATATGCAAAGAGTTTGGATACCATTCCAGAACAAACGACCAATCAAGATGCACTCGCGCAAGTAGGTGAAAACCTCTATTTCAATGAGGTGGCATCAGCAGATATGTATGTACCTGCATTTATCTATAGCAAGTATCCACACCTTGATCCGGGTTCTACATTCAATGTGACCTACAAAACATGGGATGGACTACCTAAGTATCTGGATATGCTCAATGTGGCCATTCAGTACACACTCACAGCCGCTGATTATGCGACTGTCACTGGCGTAGCTGATGCTACTTATCTCACCGAAGCTGACCTCGCAAATGTAGGACTCGTATTACCACAAGTGGACGATAACCACCTCTGCGGTGTCGTTTATCAATACAATGCGGGTGATGGAGTAGTCAAGACAGTAGAAACCCTCTTTATCTATGAGGATGGATGGCTCTGGAAACCATATACACATGCTGTCTGCCCATTATATGTTCTCCCTGCTGAGGCAAATGGACAAGCACTCAAATGGCTTAATAACACCTACCCATATGCACTCAAGGATGACAAGGTGGTTGTCATGGTTTTCGATACTAAAACAGCTTTATATGTCGCTACAGAGTACAACCACAATGGAGAGACATGGGTGGCTAATACAGGTATTATCGAGGAAACGATGTCTTTCGTCCTCTCTACAGGATGGGCTGCTAACCTCTCTACCTACTACCGCCAAGCGATAGCCGGTGATGGTAACCAAGGTAAGATTGTAACGCAGGACTTCAATCTGCAAGATGGAATTACATATATTTGGACCTATACCGATTCGTATGGTATGAAGGGTTCTGCATACTATGGTGGTCCTCACTACGGCGAAGGATGGTTCGTTACGCCATATTTCAAACTCAAGAATGCAAAGCAACCAGCCCTCTCTTTCGATCAGGCTGTCAACTATGGTCCTACAGAAGAAGCAGGACGATACACCCAAGTATCCGTTTGGGTTTCTACCGATTATGTGGACGATGTACGCACTGCTACTTGGACACAACTGCCATGGAATATGTTCGACGAAGAGACACAAACAGGATTCCCAACTACTAATAGCTGGACCTTCTACAACTCAGGCCGCATGGACCTCAGTGCATGGATTGGACAGCGCATCTGTATCGGTTTCCGCTACAAGTCTGAGCCAGAGCAAACATGCTCTACATGGGAGGTGAAGAATATACTTGTCAATGAACCGGAAGAAACAGAGGAATAATAAGTTTTGCCAAGCACATAGTAAAAACCCAAACAACCATGAATACATTCACTCCCCAAGATTTAGAACAACTGCGCACACATGGTATTTCCGTTGAGAAAGCAGAAGAACAGTTATCGTATTTCCGTACTGGTTTTCCACAATTGAATATTGTGGCTCCAGCGGCAGTCAAGAAAGGTATACTCAGCCCTAAACGCGCTGAACAAGAAGAGTATATTGCTCTCTGGAAGCAATACCTTGCAGAGGGACATAAAGTGCTCAAATTTGTACCCGCATCAGGCGCTGCAAGCCGTATGTTCAAGAACCTATTCCAGTACCTTGAGGATGGAGTGGAGACGCCATTCATTGCTGAGTTTCTTGCCCACAAGGGCGACTTCGCTTTTGGTCCGCAACTGATGGGTAAAGAGGGGCAAGAGAGCGTTCGTTATCTGCTCAAAGATATGCATTATGGCGAACTGCCTAAGGGACTATTACTATTCCATAAATACCGTGACGGCGCGCGTACGCCTGCGCTTGAACACTTGGTGGAAGGAGCACTCTACTGCGCACCAGAACGCACGGCAGATGGAGAAAAACCTACTGTATATATCCATTTCACCGTCTCGCACGACCATTTGCCACTCTTTAGACAACACATAGCTAATCATCTCAAGGCTTTTGAAGAGAAATACCAAGTGCGCTATGATATAACCTTCAGTGAGCAACTCTCTTCCACGGATACGATAGCAGCCAACCCAGATGGCACAGCCTTCCGTACCAAAGAAGGTAAACTCCTCTTCCGCCCGGGTGGACACGGAGCACTCATCGAAAACCTCAATCAGCAGGACGCGGATATTATCTTCATCAAGAATATAGATAATGTGGTGCCAGATAAACTCAAGAAAGACACCACGCGCTATAAGCAAATCTTGGGCGGTGTATTAGTGAACGAGCAGAAACGCGTTTTTGAGGCATTGCAAAACCCTGACCTGACAGAAGAAGAGCGTGCATTACTCAATCGCCCTATCCGCGTGTGCGGCGTGGTGAAGAATACAGGCGAACCAGGCGGTGGACCATTCCTCGTGCGCGATGAGAACGGACATGTGAGTTGCCAAATACTGGAGTCCAGTCAGATAGCCGACCCACAACTCATGGCGCAGTCCACACACTTCAACCCTGTGGACCTCGTATGCGCTGTCAAAGACTACGAAGGAAACCCATTCTACTTACCTGATTTTGTGGACCCGCAAACAGGATTTATATCCAATAAATCCAAAGATGGTAAGGAATTATTAGCCCTCGAATTACCCGGCCTGTGGAATGGAGCAATGAGCAAATGGAATACCATTTTCGTGGAAGTGCCTATCAGCACCTTTAATCCAGTGAAGACTGTTAACGACCTCCTCCGGGAGCAACACCAATAAGATAATATGATTCTCATAGCAGATGGCGGCAGTACCAAGGTGCATTGGTGTCTTTTGACCGCAAGCGGACAGTTTACAGATGTTTATACGGATGGTATAAACCCGCTTTTCCAAACCTCAGAAGCAATGCGTAATAGTATTTGCAATCAGTTATTGCCCAAGATAAGTCAATTACTATGGGTAGGCACACTGACGCATGTCTTCTTCTACGGCGCAGGATGTACACCAGAGAAGAAAATATTCGTACAACGAGCCATCGAAGCTGTATTCAAAAAAGCACAAGTGGTGGTGGAGTCAGACATGCTCGGCGCTGCGCGAGGGCTCTTGGGACGCCAATCAGGGGTAGCATGTATCCTCGGTACTGGAAGCGGCAGTTGCTATTACAATGGGGAAAATATCGAATGGAATGTACCTTCGTTAGGTTATATCCTCGGCGACGAAGGAAGCGCAGCTGTGCTCGGTAAGAAACTCGTGAGCGATTTGCTCAAAAATCAATTAGGAGACGACCTCAAGCAGGCTTTCTTTGCCGAATATGAGACCTCCATGGCGGACATCATCGAGAAAGTCTATCGCCAACCATTCCCTAATCGCTTCTTAGCCAAATTATCGCGTTTCTGTGCAGAGCATATAGATGATGAACGCATATACGCGCTCGTGTATGACCATTTCGTGCAGTTCATCCGCAGAAACCTATTACAATACAAAACAGATACACCTATTGGTTTTGTAGGCTCTATTGCCTATTACTATCGTCCTATCTTAGAAAAAGCTATGAAGGCGGAAGGATTACTACTCGGACAAATACTGCAAGACCCTATTGAAGGACTCAAAGAGTACCACAAGGACGCGGTAGTCCCCACAACTGTCTAATCAATTATTCATTATTCATTATTCAGATAATGTCTATCTCCATTTTTAATCTCTCAGGCCGCGTATGCTCCACTGCTGCTATCAAGCACATAGCAGCGCAGTCCACAGCACCCTATACCATGATTTGTCTCAAACCGGAAATAGAGTGGGTTTATAGAGCGCAAGAACGCATGGTGCAAGTATTGGAGCAAACCAATGCTACGATGGTCTATGCCGACCATTTTAATAAAGTGCAAAACGCAGACGGCGAATGGACGGAGACACCTGCACCAGTCATCGACTATCAGGTAGGTGCGCTACGCGATGATTTTGATTTTGGTAGCGTCCTCCTTTGGCGAACAACCGCTCTGCAGCAACTCGTAGCCCAGATGGATACGAATTATACATACGCAGGACTATATGACTTGCGCCTCCGCGCTTCTCACCTCGTTCATATTCCTGAGTATCTCTACTACGAAGTAGAAACCGATACACGCAAGAGCGGTGAGAAACTATTCGATTATGTCAATCCACGCAATAGAGAAGTGCAGGTAGAGATGGAGCAATGCGTCACTGCTCACCTCCAGCGTATAGGTGCTTATTTGCAACCAGGCGACTATCAACCACTGCCTGCACCAGAGAACCATCCTGTTACAGCGAGTGTCATCATCCCATGCCGCAACCGTGTACGCACCATAGGAGATGCTATCCGTAGTGCCCTCAGTCAAGAAGTGAGAGAAGGGTACTCATTCAATGTCATCGTGGTGGATGATAACTCTATCGATGGTACAGTGGAAGTCATCAAGAGCATTCAAGATGAGCGACTTATATATATAGCCCAAGATAAGACATGGCATGCTATCGGCGGTAACTGGAATATGGCTATCCATGACCCGCGCTGCGGTAAGTATGCCATCCAACTCGACTCTGATGATACCTATCATGACCCTACCACCGTGCAGCGTTTTATTGATGCCTTTGAATCTAATGGTAATCAATCAATACCTGCCTACGGCGCGGTAATTGGTACCTACCAACTCACCGATATGGAGGGCAATATACTACCTCCTGGTGTGATTGACCACCGTGAGTGGACAGACGATAATGGGCGTAATAACGCATTGCGCATCAATGGATTAGGTGCGCCAAGAGCCTTCTATGTACCGCTACTGCGCCAAATAGATTTCCCTACTACCAAGTACGGCGAAGATTATGCTGTTATGCTGCGTATATGCCGCGACTGGCGCATTGGACGCATATACGAAGTGGTGTACGACTGCCGCAGATGGGAAGACAACTCGGATGCTAACTGCGACATCATTGCCATGAACCGCAATAACCAATACAAAGACTGGTTGCGTACCTGCGAACTCCTCGCCCGACTCAAAAGGGTAAATGGTAAATAGTTAATGGTGAATATCAAAGTAGGCATACTCACAGCGCCGCGGATTGAATATGAGCAACGCGAAAGCACATTCATTCTCAAGAATGTACGTATCGGCATTGGTTTTCACTGGGATAGATACGAGGACCAAGAGTTCAGTGGTACACTCACCATCAGAGACAACGAGGATCGTACACAAACAGCTATCAATACCCTCGATTTAGAAGAATACCTCTGCTCGGTCATCTCCTCTGAGATGAATGCCAATAGTCCGATGGAGTTACTCAAAGCCCACGCCGTCATCAGTCGCAGTTGGGCGATACGCGCTATGGAGCAAAACCTACATAGCGGATTTCATGTGTGCGCAGATGACCATTGCCAGCGATACGAAGGGCTGCACCGCATGAACCAACGAGCTATCGAAGCTGTGCGTGCTACTGCAGGACAGGTACTCGTCTATGAAGGAGAGATATGTGACTGCCGCTACCATAAATGTTGCGGTGGTAAGACCGAAATATGGAGTACTTGTTGGGAAGATATAGATGTGCCGTACATCCAATCCGTTGAATGTCCATACTGCGACCCACATACGCCGCGTGTACGCCAACTTCTCACCACTGCGCTCAATGACTATGACCAAGAGACACTCGATTTTCATGATTGGCAAGTGAAGTACACGGAGGATGAATTAGATGAAATCATCCGCCTCAAAACGAATACCGATTACGGACATATACTTGCTCTCGAACCCCTCCATCGTGGTGCGTCAGGACGAATAGATAGTTTGCGTATTGTGGGAACGAAGCAAACACAGACGATAGGTAAAGAACTCACTATCCGCTATGCGCTTAGTCCTAAATGCTTGTATAGTAGTTGGTTTGATATCCATCATACCGATGGTATATGGACACTCACCGGTCACGGTTGGGGGCATGGCGCAGGACTATGCCAAATAGGCGCAGCCGTCATGGCTGCCGATGGAAAAGATTACGAAACAATACTCCATTATTACTATCCAGGAACAGAGTTTGCTAATACTTAAATTATAAATATTCATTATTCATTATTAATTATTCATTATTCCAAAATCGACATATCCCAATTAGCCTTGCAGCGCAAGCAATATGCCCACTTGTCAGACGATGAGTGGCGGTGGATGTTGCAGCAAGTGGAAGGACGCCAGCGCACAGCGGACAAACTGCCTACTTTCGCTGCTATAGATGATTGGTGGTATCCTGCGCGCATCAGTTGCGAGCAATGCTCCTCCGAACTCACCGCGCGCTATAAGACTTCTATCTTGCCTCCTCTCTCCGATACCCATACTGCTTTTGCTGACCTCACAGGCGGGTATGGTGTGGATACACTTTTCTTGAGCACATGCTTTGCGCATACCGATTATATAGAGCAGAACGATGAACTATGCCGCATCATGCAGCATAATAAAGAGTTGTGGAGTAGGGTACAAAACTCCAATACCACCATCAATGTGCATAACACCTCCGCCGAGCAGTTTATGCAAACAGCAGGACAATACGATTTAATATTCGTGGACCCTGCTCGCCGAGATTCGCATGGTGGAAAGGTGTTCCGATTGGAGGACTGTACACCCAATATGATAGAGTTACTGCCGATTTTACACACTCATCTCACACCCAATGGACATATCCTGCTTAAGTTATCACCCATGCTGGATATCACCCAAGCTCTCTCTTCTCTCACTACTCTTTACTGGCAAGTGTTTGTAGTGGCGGTGAAGAACGAAGTGAAAGAAGTGCTCTTGCTCAGTCACCCCACCGAGCAATCTACCATCACAGCCATCGACTTAGCTGCACCCGAGCAGTCTTTCTCCTTTAACCCTAAAGACCTTAAGGACTCTAAAGACCCTAAGGACCTTACTTCTTTTTCTTACCTCTACGAGCCCAATGCGGCTATTCTCAAAGCGGGTGGCTATCGGTATATCGCGGAGCGCTTTGGCGTGCATAAATTAGATAATAACACCCATCTATTTGTTTCTGACCAAGTAGTTGATAATTTCCCCGGTAGAGTGTGGCAGATAGACCAGCTTGTGCGTGACCGCAAGGACCTGCCTTCTACACTCACGCAGGCAAATATCCTCACACGCAATTATCCTCTCACGCCTGACCAATTAAAAAAGAAACTGCACCTCCGTGATGGAGGCGCAGCATATATCATTGGTGCGCGCGTAGCGGGCAAACCCGTACTCTTCCTTGCTCACCGTCCTAATAAATCATAGGTCTTTCCGCCCCGCACAATATAGAGTTGACCATCGATGAGTACCTTGGTGCTTTGTACTTCGTCACTTGGTACTTGCTCCACACCTGTGTTGTTCGGCGCTATCTCTATGGTCGCACCTAAATCGTTCCATCCCGTCTCTGCATTCCATACATCCTTGTTGGCAAAGCGAATAGCATAGCGTGCGTCATTGGCAATAGACGCATACGCATCTGGCATATGCAAGTAGAGGTGGTATGTGCCTGCTGCAATAGAGGCATCAATAGTTAATCCGCCATCGATACGTATCGTACCTGCTTCGTATGTCCATTGGCGTGGGTCGGTTGGCAGTGGAAGCGAATAGGTGTTGGTGGCTGACTGCAATACCAGATATACCGTGCGCGCGTTATATAAAGGAGCATAACCTACATTCTTAAGTGAGATATCTACTTTCAGTGTCTGACCTATATAGGCTTTGTCTGCCCATTGGGAAGAAATCAATTGGAAGCGATATCCCATATCTCTATTCAGATTATCAAAGATACCCGATGTGCGCCATAGATTAGTCACTTGCGTAGCGTACTCTGCACCGCAGAAGGACCAATGATACTCGCGCATCTCTTTCTCTGCATTCGTATATACTTTCTTCGCCAATGACGAACTCTCCACATTCGTCTCGCCGCCATTAGGTACATAAAGCGTCTCCTTGGCTATGTAGGCACGCAATACAGGGTCGTCACTTGGTCCGTCGCCGTCACGACCATAAGTGCCGTCATTTCCCCAGTCGTTGAGAAAAGCATCGTTGTGATGACCTATTTTGGCGCGAGCAGAACCATCATGTGCTGTCTCGGCGGTGAGTGTTTTCTCATCACCGAAATACTGGGTTTTTATCAGCGGGTAGCGCACCAATAGATGGCGGTCGTTGGGACAAGCGTCAATGAGACTCTCCAAGATAGCACGGCGGTTGGAGTTCAGTTGCTGTGTCTCGTTACCGTGGTTCTTGCTGTAATACCACTCGCCCCATTGCCCTACAAAACCCGCTTCGAGCACATAGATGACATCGGCGTTCTTTGCTAAATAGGGTTTGAGTTGCGCTAAATGGGCTTGTGTCTGCGCGAGTGTTGCGTCGTCTTTATTGGACTCGCAATATGCGAAGCGCAGCACGCACTTAAATCCATACTTGCGCAGTATCTGCATATCTGCGTCAAAACCCTTCAGCACTTTATCACTGAGTGCTTTGGTGCGGTAATTGGTGAGGTAGTACACCAATACCACCAATCGCTGTGTCTCTCGTTCACCTTCGTCGTGAAAGAACCACTCTTGGTCACCGTCCAGAATGGAAGGATTAGCGTCAGACACAACATTATTGATTTGGTCTGTAAATCCTCGTTCTGGGTTGGGGAAAATTGTCTCGTTGTCGGGTGTGTAATACACAATACCTGCACTCGTGCTGAGTGATACTACACTCGCCAATAGAATACCTAAAATCTTTTTCATATGTATAGTGATTTAATTAATCAAGTTTACCAAATACATCCATTCCAAAGGCTTCTGTAAAAGCATTTTCTGCCCGTAGGTTCTCTGCTGTGTCCAATTTCACCCCTTTCCCTTTGGGGTACATGAGCAGTATGCGGTCGCTGAGTGATAAAGCCAATTCCAATTCATGTGTAGAGATGAGAATTGTCTTGCCTTGCTCATGTGCCAACTGGCGCAGCAAGCGCAGAATGAGAATACGGTGTGGTAAGTCTAAATGGGCAGTGGGTTCGTCTAAAAAGATGATTGGTGTCTGTTGTGCTAACGCCTTGGCTATCAGGATGCGCTGTTTCTCGCCATCTGAATGGGCGTTGTAGAATGTGTGCATCGCTTCTGCGTCTATCCCCACTTGTTCCAGTGAGTTTGTAATAATCTGCTCATCCTCTTGACTCAGTCCGTCTAAGAATGAAGTATATGGATAGCGCCCCAATGCCACCACATCATGTACGGTGGTGTTCTCCATCGATAAGCGCTCCGTCAGCACCAACGCAATCTTATCCTTCGTACATCGTACATTGTCCTTTGTACATCGTACATCGTCTTGCAGTCCTGCTAGTGTGCGCAGCAGTGTGGACTTACCGCATCCATTAGGACCCAACATACAAACCATCTCGCCTGCGTGAAGCGAGAAACTTAGGTTGCGCTGGATAATGGTGGGTTCGCCACCGCGCGCTTTTTTGTAACCTATCGTCAGATTATTCGTAGAAATAGACTCTTTGTACACGGCGACTGACGGATGTTAGTATTTCGTATGGAATAGTGCCGAGTTGGTCGGCTAAGTGTTGAAGAGGTTGCTTATCGCCAAAGATCTCCACATTATCTCCCACTTGGGCATCTGTACCGGTGATGTCTATCATCGCTTGGTCCATGCATATATTACCCACTACAGGGCATTTCTGTCCGCGTACTATCACTTCGCCTGCATAGTTAGATAATCGTCTGTCAAACCCGTCGGCATACCCAATAGGTATCACCGCGATGGTGCGTGCTTCGGTCAGTGTGGTGTGTCTGCCATAACCAATCGTCTCGCCTGCTTGGACGGTCTTGATAGATAGAATAGTGCTGCGGAGCGTGCATACACTGCGCAGCAGAGCTTCTGCAAACGAGATGCCGTACATACCGATACCTATGCGGCACATATCGAAATGATATTCAGGAAAACGCTCTATACCTGCTGTATTGCAAATATGCTTCAAAATCTTTTCTTCCTTCGTCCCTCGTCCCTCGTACATCGTAGATTGTACATCCTCTACGCATGCACAGAAATACGCGGCTTGCTGGTGTGTGAAAGCGTCGAACTGCGCTTCGTCGCTACCTGCAAGGTGGGAGAATATAGAGCGCACGCGTACGCTCTTTTGGGACTTCAAACGCAATGTGAGGTTTGCCATCTCTTCGCGGTAGAAACCCAAACGATGCATACCAGAGTCAATCTTGATATGGATAGGGTAGTTGTCTAATCCTTTGGCTTCAACGGCTTGGATAATATTCTCCAGTGATTGGAAGGAGTATATATTCGGTTCCAAGTTATTCTCTATGATGGCGTTCATCGCGCTTACTTCGGGGTCCATGATGATGATAGGTAGTGTGATACCTGCTTTGCGCAGCTCTACACCCTCATCTGCCACAGCCACCGCAAGGTAATCCACCAGTGCTTGTCCCTCTGCTGTCTTGGCTGCTTGTAGTGCTTTGCTCACCTCTACGCTACCGGCACCATAAGCGAAAGCCTTCACCATGCACATCAGCCGTGTGCCGGGGCGCAGCAGGCTGCGGAAGTAGCGCACATTATCCGTCAGTGCGGATAGGTTGATAGCCAGTACCGTCTCATGTGTCTGCTGCATAATACGCTTACTGATAGTCTCCTCGTCGTATCCTAAGGCGCGCATCACGGCTGCGCAAGTGCGCGCGTTTTGGTGCGTAGGGTCTTCTATCACCTGCTCGGAATGAATGAATAACTTCATTTTCTCCTCGCGTTTCTGTTCCAGCGATACGAAGTTCTCTCCGTGCTCTTGACCTATATAAGTGACAACACCTATCGTCGGGCGTATCATCTTCTCTAATCGCTCCATCTCTCCGGGCTGCGAAATCCCTGCCTCGAAAATACACAATGTCGGCTTCTCACTACTCACTACTCCCTTCTCACTACTCTCTACTTCCCAAACGCTCAACGCTACGCCTATCTGCGAGTTGTAGGACTTGGGCGAACGAATCACATGGTAGTCGTCTTTGAGCAGTTGGTACAACCATTCTTTGACTACCGTCTTGCCGTTCGAACCCGTTATACCTATCACTATCCCGTCAAACTGGTTGCGTACATGTGCAGCCAAGCGCTGCAGTGCAGCAATGCTATCGCCCACTACGAAGGCTTGTACGCCTTGTGCTTGCAGTGCAGGTATATAGTTGGCTCCGTCATTGCTGGATGTCTTGATAGCAAAAAAGAGGGTAGCTGCAGCTTTCTCTTGCTTCAACTCGCGGCTGTCTGTCTGCAGATAGCGGATGTCAAGATGGTCGTCACCCATCACCTCTGCGCATGCGCCAATCACTTTTTTAATCTCGGATAGTAACATAGTTTTCCAATTACGGCTGCAAAGGTAGTAAAAAATTTGCACATATGCAAAAAAAGTTGTACCTTTGCAGCCGATTTAATAAAATATCACAACAAACACCATATTAGTGCCTTGTCTGACAGTTGTGAGTCGGACGGGCGTAAACATTTGTAGGTTTATCAATATGATTAAAATTCAATTTCCTGACGGAGGAATCCGTGAGTATGAGAGTGGAATCACCCCTCTCCAAGTAGCTGAATCTATCAGCACTCGTTTGGCGCAAGATATCCTTGTCGCTTCTATCAAAAACAATGACGCAGACGAGTTTCAGATAGTGGAACTCAATCAACCCCTCACCGCCGATTGCGCTATCAAACTGCATAAGTGGGACGATGCCGAGGCAAAGCACGCTTTCTGGCATACCTCTTCTCACCTCATGGCGGAGGCGCTGCAAGAGCTCTATCCCGGTATCCAATTCGGTATCGGACCTGCTATCGAGAATGGTTTCTATTATGATGTCATGCCAGCAGAAGGACAAACCATCAAGGACTCTGACTTCCCTGCTATCGAAGCCAAGATGATGGAGCTCCGCGCTAAGAAAGAGCAGCTATGCAAGCAGTCTATATCCAAAGCAGACGCACTCGAGCAGTTCGGTGCCAAAGGACAGACATATAAGTGCGAACTCATCTCTGAGTTAGAGGACGGACATATAACTACCTATACACAAGGTGCTTTCACCGACCTATGTAGAGGACCACACTTGCTCTCTACCGAACCCATCAAAGCCATCAAAGTGCTCAGTTGTGCTGCCGCTTACTGGCGTGGCGACGAGACACGCCCAATGATGACGCGCGTATATGCTATCTCTTTCCCTAAGAAAGCGATGCTCGATGAGTACCTCACACTCTTGGAAGAAGCAAAGAAACGCGACCACCGTAAAATAGGTAAAGAACTCGACCTCTTCATGTTCTCTGAGACAGTAGGTAAAGGATTACCTATCTGGTTGCCCAAAGGAACAGCATTACGCTTGCGATTAGAGGATTTCCTCAAGAAAATACAAAAGCGCTACGGATACCAGCAGGTTATCACACCGCATATTGGTAATAAAAACCTCTATGTCACTTCAGGTCACTGGGATCATTATGGTAAGGACTCTTTCCAACCTATCGCTACACCAGAGGAAGGAGAAGTGTATCTGCTCAAACCAATGAACTGCCCTCACCACTGTATGATTTTCAAAAACTCTCCTCGCAGCTACAAGGACCTTCCTTTCCGCTGTGCTGAGTTCGGTACTGTCTATCGCTACGAGCAGTCAGGTGAGTTGCACGGACTGACACGCGTGCGCTCTTTCACCCAAGATGACGCGCATATCTTCTGCCGTCAGGACCAAGTGAAGCAAGAGTTCATCCGCGTCATGGAGATTATCGAAATCATCTTCAAGTCTCTCAATTTTGAGAATTTCGAGGCACAGATATCTCTTAGAGACCCAAAGAACACCACCAAGTATGTCGGTTCGGACGAAGTGTGGGAAATGGCAGAGCAAGCTATCATCGAGGCATGCCAAGAGAAAGGATTGCCTGCTAAGGTGGAATACGGCGAGGCGGCTTTCTATGGACCTAAGTTGGACTTCATGGTCAAGGACGCACTCGGTCGCCGTTGGCAATTAGGTACTATCCAAGTGGACTACAACTTGCCAGAACGCTTCGAACTCGAATATACAGGTGAGGACAACCAAAAACACCGCCCTGTCATGGTGCACCGCGCACCTTTCGGCTCTATGGAGCGCTTCGTGGCTGTGCTTATTGAACATACCGCAGGTAAGTTCCCATTATGGCTCACACCAGACCAAGCAGTCGTATTGCCTATCTCTGAGAAGAGCAATGAGTATGCATGGAAAGTGAAAGAGATTCTCGAGCAGCAAGATGTGCGTGTCATCGTAGATGACCGTAACGAGAAACTCGGACGCAAGATTCGTGATAACGAACTCAAGCGTATCCCATATATGCTTATCGTAGGCGAGAAAGAAGCGGAGCAAGGACTTGTCTCTGTACGCCGTCAAGGAGCAGAAGAGAAGGGACAGATGACTATCCAAGAGTTCGCTGACTTTATCAACGAAACCGTTAAGCAGCAGATGAATGCTTATTAAGTAGTTGAGAATAGTAGTCAATAAACAACCATAAAAAAGGGGTGCCTTATGCAAGGTGCCCCTTTTTGGTATTTAAAAAAGGACCAAGTTTGGCGGTGATTATAGAGAAACAAAAAAAGTGGCTGACGCGAAAGTAGTAGATAGCATAGATGCCCAGATGGTATATTGAGGGTATAGAGAAGGTATTATAACCATTAACAAACCCCTAACCAACCACTAACTTATCTCTAACGATCGATTCGAAAACAAGCAATAACTAAAACTGAAAAAGGTTGACTCGATAACTGAGATGGAATCTTAAAAATCGTAAACTTTTGACTCGATACCTAAAA
>JAZNGV010000039.1:0-15284 GCA_045576595.1 Paludibacteraceae bacterium
TTCTGCCGGCGGGAGAGAAAGATTATTAAGGCGCATTATATGCTCGCATATGAATGCGGATTAAGAAGATTACGCTCCGGGCGCGTAGCCCACAGGCTCAGCGACTACAATAGGCACATAGCATACGACCAGTGTTTATCTAGGTTTATTTACCATTAAAATGTTTTCTCTGTTTTCATTTTGTTTTTATTATTTTTGTTTAAATAAGAATTCTCACCACCATTTTTCACTCCTAAAACACCAAAAATAGCATTTTTTCAACAAAAAATGAAGATTTTTCTACTTTTTTCGCTTAACTATTTGTGTATGTGAGATAAAAGCAGTACCTTTGCGCTCGTATTGACCTTAAATTGAACATGAAACACACATTTATATTTTTATTGATAGCGTGCGTGTGCATATATGCTGCGCCCGCGTATAGCGAGGAGGCTAATCCCTTTGCTTTCCAGCAGAGTACCCAAACTAATTTCTCTGGCTCTGCGTATTCATCTACCGTTTATCAGCCATTTAGCAATACCACACCCGCTGAATACTCAGCGAGTGGGATGGATAATGGAGTATCAGGACCAAGAAAGAACAATTCCGGTTCTTTCACCATGGACGATGGTTTTATTTTAGGTCCTGATACACCACCAGCTCAAGAATTCCCTGTGGGCGAACCATGGGTGATGCTTGTGTTTGCTGCCCTCGCAGCAGGCATGATTGCGTATAATCGCAAGAAGGAGCCTACCCTAACCAAGAACTAAAGGGAAGGAGTGATAGGCGCCAATCCGAGCTCACAAAAAGAAATCAAAAACAACACTCACATTATGGATACACAAAGTATCGTAACATATAAATCGGCTTTTGATGCTATCATGCACGAAATTATGGCAGACGATGGCTCACAGATGGAGGTATGGTACGCACGCGAGCTGCAACAGGTATGTGGGTATGCACGATGGGAAAACTTTCAAGTGGCAATCAACCGCGCCAAGGATTCGTGTAACTCACAGAATATCAATACTGACGACCATTTTCGTGACATCACGAAAATGGTCTCACTGGGTAGTGGCTCAGAACGGGAGATTAAGGATGTTTTGCTGACCCGCTACGCTTGCTATTTGATAGCGCAGAATGGTGATCCAAAGAAAGAGGAGATTGCTTTTGCTCAGAGTTATTTTGCGGTTCAGACCAGACGCGCAGAACTAATTGCAGAACGCCTACAGTTGCAACAACGCTTAGAGAAGCGAGAAGAGTTACGCGCATCAGAGAAACGACTTTCACAAAACATCTATGAGCGCGGTGTGGATGATAGAGGTTTTGCTCGTATTCGTTCAAAAGGTGACGCGGCATTGTTCGGAGGGTATGATACCGAGCAAATGAAACAACGACTTGGAGTAAAGAGCGGTGCTTTAGCAGACCATTTACCGAGAATTACGATTGCAGCTAAGAACCTTGCCACCGAGATGACGAATTTTAATGTGGAGGCAAAGGATTTACAAGGCGAGCCATCTATTACCACAGAGCATGTGCAAAATAATCGCACCGTTAGAGCAATGCTTGGCGAGCGCGGTATCAAACCAGAGTTGCTTCCGCCTGCAGAGGATATTAAGAAAGTAGAACGACGAGTTGCCAGAGAAGAAAAACAATTAGGTGCAGGACAAACGCTACCAAAGAAATAGCCACCCCTTCGGCAAGGGCCAGCTATCCCTTCGGCGGAGGAGAATAGAGAGATAAAAGAAATAAGATAAAAGATAAAACATACTATACAATGAAAACAGAAAGACAAATAGCAGAACTGATTTTTGATGCATTTAGACAAACTAATTGCAGAGTAAATCATGTGGTGATGATGAGAACCATTCGTTTTGGCATTGAACAGAAACTCAATCCTATTGAGCAGGATAGATATGTATGTGCTCTTTTAGGTATTATCAACCTTAAATATGTGACATATGAAGAAAATCCAGAGTGTTTGCGATTGACCGAAAAAGGATATAATTACATATATGATGATGAAAAGGTTTCGGAAATGCTAAAAACGCCTTGGTTGTTACCTCTCCCTAACAATCCAAATTGGGAAAAGGCTTTTGATAATTTCTACAATAATACATTAGAAGACGACAACAATAAATATCAATTAGGATGGGGACAGTTTTTTCAATGGATAAATATGTATAACCCAAAAAAAACTGTATCAGTAGAGGAACAAAATGAAATTATGAAAAAACGGGGGTCAGAGAAAAAACAAGATGTTTTTGAATTGATACAATCCGTGCCAGAAGAAGACTCCATGCGTTTATCATTTTATTTGTGTGCGCAAGAATATTGTGAAAGAAAAGTGTTAGAGTGATAGTATGCAATGCAGAAAAATTATACTAAAATAGTATTTGGGGTGGGAATATCTATATGCCTTGCGTTAATAATTGTATTAACGGTTGTTTATTTCATCCAATTTCATGGAGATTTATCACAAAATATTGCAGATTGGGCTAATTTTAGTACTTTTATCTACGGTTTTTCAACGGTCGCTTTAACCTTTCTTAATGTATGCCTTTTTTACAAACTAACTAACTCCGCAAATGACATTAATAGTAAAAGTCAAGATATAAGTAGTGGTATTATTGGGACTTACACAAAAGAGGAACATAAGCGTAGTTTATCCTATACAGGTGTATTGCTCATGCAAGAATATAAGAAATCCCATGCTGAATTAATGCAGCAACTGAATATTACAACACAACAAGAGGTGAATTATAAAACAATTCGAGTGGCAGTATGTCAGTTGGAATATATTTATAAAATATTGTATGATTCAAATCAAATTTTCCCATCGTTACATAACTATGAGCATCATCAAGAATATCTAAATGAGTTACAAGGTATATCTCAGCAGGCTAAAGAAGATAGACCACAAATTATAGCAGTAGAATCTCCAGATGTTATACATTTTCAAAATATCCAACAGCTTCAGAATCATCACAAGACAGTGGTAGATTATTTTGAAGAAGTAATGCATCGTATCCAATCAGATTTAGGAAAAGTTTATGCAGAGAATAACCAAGATAATAAAAAAGCTAACCACTCAACCAACGAATAAAATCAAAAAACAATATGAAATCAAATTTACTTAAATCTATTTTTATTTCCCTCATCCTTGTGATGGGAGTTGCCAACATGAGTGCTGCAACAATTACCAGTGATGGTACTGCGCGCTTGTATTTCGACATGAGCGCTGTTTCTTGGTGGACAGCAGGAACAAATGGTAATGGTAATTTTGCTTATTTCTTTAAAGACTCCAATTATGCATGGTCAGCTCATTCAGTAAACTATTCGGGCAATACATACTATGTAGTCATTCCTAAGGGTACATGGAATACAGTTATTCTCACCCGAAATAACACATCTACATCTCCATCTTGGGATAACAAATGGAACCAAACAGGCAACATAACATTATCCTCTACCAGCAACTATATTTCCAAATTTAGCGAAAACTCTACCTCTGCCACTTGGGGAACAGCAATCAAACCTGCCTCAACGGGTAGTTTATATGCATCATCTACAAGTGTGAATATCGGTGCGAATGTCACACTAACGCCATCGTTAACTTCTAATCAAACAATTAACGATATTAAGTCCACAGCCTATAGCATTAGTCCAAACTCTGGTGCAAGTATTGATGGCAATACATTTACCGCCACAAAAGCAGGAACATACACCGTAACTGCTACCATTACTTATAACCCAGATGGATATACATCTCTTACCTCAACAGTAAGTCCAACTGTGACTATCACGGTAAATCCTTGGACAATCACATGGAATCCTAATGGAGGTTCTGTAACTCCAACTTCTTCCACATACGACGGAGCAACTGCCGTTTCCTTGCCAACTCCTACACGCACAGGATATAATTTTGATGGTTGGTATACAGCAGCAAGTGGAGGAACAAAAATCAATGATATTGGTACGACGACTAAACCTACAAGTAATATTACATATTACGCCCATTGGACGCCCAAAACCTACGCCATCACACTGAATGCAAACTACACGGGTGGCACAAATGGTAGTGCAACTGCTACTTATAATAGCAACTCCGTCACCAACCTAACCCCACCTACTCGCACCGATTATCGTTGCAACGGTTATTACACCGCAACCTCTGATGGCACATTGGTACTCAATACAGATGGTACTTTGGCTAAAAATGTCAGCGGATATACCGATGCCAACGGTAACTGGACAAAAGATGGCAATGCTACCTTATATGCCCAATGGACATACGATGTGACAGAATATGCCGTAACCTTTGGTGCAGGTACTGGTTTCACTTCTTATGGCTCAGTCACCGCGTACAACAATACTACATCCGCTTCTATTACCTCACCTGCCACAGTGCGTAGTGGACAAAGCGTTACTTTCACGGCTACACCTGAAACAGGATATATTGTAGAAGGGTGGTACACCAATGCTGCTTGCACAGCAGATAAACATGATGCAGGAAATACCGAATATACCACTTCTATTACTGGCACAACCAATGTCTATGTAAAATTCGTTGAGAAGACATGGTCTGTTGACTTCGCAGCAGGCATAGGAGGAACGGTGACTACCCCTTCATCTACACCACAAACCGTTGGACAAGTGACAGGTATCAACATTATTGCTGAAACAAATACTGGTTATACTTTTGCAGGTTGGACATCCTCTAATGGAGGTAAATTCGACGATACTAAAGCAGAGAAGACAAAATTCTACCCAACTGCAGCAACTACTGTTACTGCTAACTTTACTGAAACTTTACACGCAATCACTGTACAATCAAGCGATAACAATCATGGTACTGTTACCAAATCTGCTGATAAAGCAGGTATCGCCACTTCTATCACAATCACAGCTACTCCGGAGGAGGGATACCGCTTTGTGAATTGGACTGCAGATGGTGGTATCACTATTGCAGACGCAAATAACGCTTCTACAACAGTAACAGCTACAGCCGCAGGTACCGTAACTGCCAACTTTGAGGAAATTCCATTAGAAACTATTTACTTTGTAAACAAAGACAATTGGTCAAAAGTTAATGTACACCTTTGGGGTGGTGATGAGGATGATACAACATGGCCTGGAATAGAGGCTACGAAGGCCGACTTCCAATTGCATTGCTGTGATGTATATTACATATCTGCTCCAGAAGGAAGTTATAAAAATTGCATTTTTAGCAATAACGGAAGCAACAAAACAGGCGACCTCGATTGGACAGCTGGTAAATATTTCTACGATGGAGCATGGAAAACTTTGGATGAACTCACTTACGAAGTACAATTAGCAGGTTCTATGCTTGTAAACAACGGCAATTGGGTTCTTCAAGATATGACCGTGGATGCCTATAATAGTATTGGTTCAATTACCGTATCCCTTGATGCTAATCAAACATACGATTTTAAGATTGTTGTTAATGGTGGCTGGCATGGTAACAACGGAACGATGACTAATGGTAATAGTACAGATTGGACAATGTCCACTTCGGAGGGAAATTGTAAAATTACCACAACTGCAGCAGGAGAATATACTTTCACTTACGATGTATGTAACGCTAAACTTACGGTTACTTATCCGGCTCTAGACTCTTACACCATCACCTACAACACTAACGGCGGCACAAATCCTGATAATGCTATTAGCGAATTTGATGTCACAACAGCGACATTCAACCTCCCCACCCCAACCAAAGATGGTTATACTTTCACAGGATGGTTTGATAATGAAGCACTCACAGGGGATGCCGTTACTCAAATCACGAAAGGTACTACTGGCGATAAAGAATTTTGGGCAAAATGGACAATCAACTCTCACAATGTAACATGGAAAGCCAATGGCGGTAATTGGAGTGGCAGTACAAATGATAAAGTTGACTCATACAATTATGGTGCCACTATCACAAAGCAAACAGATCCTACACGCACTGGATATAACTTTGCAGGGTGGTCGCCTAATTTCAACGCAAATACAACGATGCCCGACGAAGATTTAACCTATACCGCCCAATGGACTGAAATACTCTCTACCATCACAATTACAACGAACCCTGCGGAAGGAGGTTTTGTGACTGTAGATGAGAAATCATTCACCCCAGGTAATACCGTACAAGTGGGTGTTACAACCACTTGTACAGTAACTACCACAGCAAATGAAGGATATGGTGTAATAGAATGGGGCGTATCGGATGGGAATATTGTTATTATTAATGGAGGGCATACTGTTACACTCAAGTCAGACGGAAGTGGTCGTAATGGAACTCTTACAGCACGCTACACACCTATCTCTCGTAACATCCAGTTTGACAAACAAAGTGGCGAAGGCGGAACTGATGATGTGACTGTAACATATACACAGAATGATTACTCCGTTAATCCAGTCAGTATCCCAACTCGCGCAGGTTACACCTTCGGTGGTTACTATTCTGAAGAAAAAGGTGCAGGTGAACAAGTGGTATCTGCAGAGGGCGCATGGCTATCCAACGCAAATGACTATACTGATGCAGCTGGCAATTGGTTAAAGTCCGCAGAAAACACAACCCTCTACGCACATTGGATTGGTGCAGAATATACCATTAACCTCAACCAAGAAGGTGCTGCTTCGATAGGAACAGAGGAAGTAACTGCCACATACGATGCAGATATGCCTAGCATACCAAAATTGCCAACAGCAAAAGACGGCTATGCCTTTATGGGCTACTGGGATGAAGAAAATGGACAAGGCACACAATATTACAACCAAGAAGGAACGGCCTTTAATAATAAAAAATGGGATAAGACCGAAAATGATACTCTCTATGCGTACTTCAAAGCAGCAGAGATAAGCATTGAGCTGAATGCTGCCTCTTTTGAACCAAACTCAGCCACACCGGTCATCGCTACTGCTACTCTAACACCAACACCAGTAGGCACTACCTCCATCTGCTGGAGTCTTCTTTACAGTGGTAGCGAAAACGAAGTAGCAGGGCATGAACCTACACCAACCAACGGCAACTCCGTTCAGTTCCCAATTGACGACTTAGCTGCAGGTTCTTATACTATCAAGGCTATTTTACGAGAAGGTACAGGCTGCGAAGGAAAAGAAATTAGTTCTGCTACAAAAACTTTCCTAATCACCTCCAGTCATACGATTACCATCAAATACACCTGTGACGGAAAAGAAATACAAGCTTCTACTACACAAGAGGCACAAGTTTCATCAGAAACAACCATTACTGCACCTGATATCCCTGGCTATACATTCAAAGAATGGGTAGCAGGCGATGGTGTAACTATCACAGGAAACACTAGCAATCCTAAGATTAACTTCACTGCCATCTATGACGGATACTTAACTGCACAGTATACCATAGATAATAGCATTATTTACTTCTACAACACATTAGGTTGGGAGAATGTGTATGTCTATTTCTACAATAGTGATAGTTGGAACAACACAGACGGAACAGGAAGTAAAGCTAATAAAGGATGTACAGGACGTGCTAAAATGACACGCATGGGTGAATCCAACATTTGGTACACAGACGCACAAGGGAAAGACACAAAATTCATCGTTTTCAATCAATGGGAACAAAACGATTACGAATGGTTTAGTGCCACAAGTGTTGTTAGAAGAGGTGACTATAATTCTGTTTTACCAATGTTTGTTCCAATTGCAGATCAAACGCCAAGCGAACTTCATAAATACACTAATAATAATCAAACATATGTAACTAAATACTACAACAAGGGTTATTGGATGAACTATCCTGATAATTCTGGTTACAAATTACACATATACGACGACTATGGAGATGACTATGCTGTTAAAGACATTACATACCCATTCGGTGAAAATACTATCTTCCCATTGCAAATTAAAGTAGAACTAAACGCAGAGAACATAAGGGATGGTGCTCATAAAATGTGGTTTAGAGTTCAAAGAAATGATAACAGAAATTTCGGAGGAGACCAACAAAAATTACCTGCTATCAACTCCACAAAGCAGAACGGATTCCTAACAGATGTAACAGATAGTGACTATAAAATACAGTTTATCACTCCTATTGCTGGTACATACACCTTCACATTAGATTATAAGTATGATAGTAATGCTAAAGATTATCAATACCACATTGATGTACAGCTTCCTGCCGAAAAAGGCGACTATCGTATTCTATACCGCGACGAAGCTGAGAAAACTTGGTCTGGCAATGCAAAAACGAACAATTGGTATCACGCATCGCGCGTTATTAAAAAAGGAACTGATACTAAAGACATTATTTCATTCTTCATCAACAAAGATGTAAGAAGTACATTATACTACCAAACTGTTGCGTCTATCAACGACAACACAGGTAATATTACTTGGGATAATAATGAAGTACAGTTCAACAATATTGATTGGAGTCAAATAGACACATCAGGCGTATATAACTTTGTGTTTGTACAAGATGGCAAAGGTATATCCCTTGAAAATACAATAGAACCATACACAGGCAATTACTACATTCGTTGCGATGCTGTAGGTGGTAAATGGGATAATTACAAGACTGACAAAGAGAACCGCATGACCTACTCTGCCTTCTCTGAAAGCGAAGCAAACTCCTTCGGAGACAAATATAGCCATTATGTCACCAAGTTCTGCGAAAAAGGAACGAATATCAAATTCACCATTGCTAATGACTATAGTCCATGCATCACAGACACATTGACTAAAGATATTTTAGTAAATGGTAACAATCCATTTGATAACCTAGACAACGATGGTACCATCAAGGACGACGACAAATACAAAGCCAATGTTCGATTTATGTGGAATCGAAAAACTAATAGAATCTCTCGTGCGTATATTGGTCCTGCAGGAGACGAAGTGGCTGACCGCCAATTCCTCATTCTAAAGGCAGATAAAGAGATAAAGAATGCTTCTGGTGGCACTTTATCTAACAAAGGCGACAATCACAATGCACACCAAGCGATATTCTCAGACACACAAAACTGGATATACGAGCGTACTATCCAAGTTAAACCGAAAACACGCGTGAAACTATATGCTTGTTATCCAGAAGTAGACCCGGTAAAGGCACAGTATTTCTGCGGAACATACAACAACAATGCATTCAATGACGACGAAGACTCCAAGTTAGCTTTAGGTGGTAGTGCAGACGACCAAAATTACTACTCCATCCGTGTACTATATGATTTCAAGACTAATCGTTTATTGATGGCTTGGATGCCAAGTGGAGATACAGAGAATGTGAATGGTACTAAAAACATCTCCGCTGATGTGATGCTTATTCGCGATCACCAAAATCCTGCACAATGCATCACATTCGCAAACGCAGCTAGCAAACTATCGGATGTAAAAACAGTTTATGGTACTATGCGTTTCAATCGTTGGGTACTCAACAACCGTGGAGGACAGGACAATCTGGATGTTAAATCTTGCGGCGGAGCGGATAGTTATAATGAAAACACAACAAACACCAATCATCCCGTACTACAGCCCGCAGAGCAAAAATCACAATATGAACGCGCATTGTACTTCATCTCATTCCCATTCGATGTCAATGTAAGCGATATATTTGGATTTGGTACTTATGGTCAACATTGGATCATAGAGTACTACGATGGACTCAAGCGTGCAAGAGAAGGATATTGGATAGACTCCGACCCGAACTGGAAATATGTTACCAACCCAGATGAATTTGTATTGGAGAAATACAAAGGTTACATTCTCTGTCTCAATCTTGGCAAGATGGCATACAACAACACTGACTTCTGGGCACATAATATCAGCCAAGTAGAATTGTTCTTCCCATCTACAACAACCATGAGTGAAATTAAGCGTACCGAGGTTACCATGCCTGAATTAGGAGAAGAGTACTTGTGTAAGATAAACCGTAACACACCAGAAGGTGACCGCCGTGTAAAAGATAGTTACTGGCGTTGCATCGGTGTACCAAGTTATGCGAACTATAGCAATATATTAACTGACGGCAAGCAACAGACTATTAAATGGCAAACAAGTTATGAGCAATTCCCATTCTTGTATGCGTGGAATATGACTGATAACACACTCACTCCACAATCTACCACTAACTTCAATTTCAAGACAATGCATGCTTACCTCGTGCAAAATGGAGGAAAGATACACTGGAGTGCAGTAAGTGCAACACCGAATCCATCTAATATCGTAGCACGCAGACAAGCGGCTGATGAGGTGAAGAACTACGAATGGAAACTCACACTATCACGCAATGAGCAAATAGAAGACCAAGCGTTCGTTCGCCTGTCCGATAATGAAGATATAACAACTGAGTTTGACTTTAACCAAGACCTCTCGAAAGAGTTCAACTACGGCAGAAGTGATATCTACACACTCATTGGATACGAGAAAGCTGCTGCGAATAGTTTGCCTATCACAGAGACAACAACGCTTATTCCACTTGGATTATCCATCGAGTATAATGGCGACTACACCATCGCTATGCCTGACAGAATGGAGAACATAGGCGTCACACTCATTGACACCGAGTCCAACACACGCACCAACCTCAGCGCAGGTATGGAATACACACTCACACTCAAGAAGGGCGACTATAATAACCGCTTCTTCATCGAGATATCACCTGCACACCAAGTGCCTACAGATATCGAGTATGTAACTGGTGACAGCAATAACCAAGATAGCGTCCGCAAAGTGCTCATCGATAATATCCTCTATATCGTGCGTGACGGACAGATGTTCGATGCCCGCGGCGCAAGAGTGAAATAAGAAAAGAGTTTAGAGTAGAAAGCGGAAAGTCAAGAGTGGAAAGTGGAGAGCCAAGAGCTTAAAGCTGATCACTGATCACTGACAAATAAGGACAAGCCACAATGCTTGTCCTTATTTATTAACCGCCTAACCGCTAATCGCTAATCCCCTAACCGTCTAACCGCTAATCCCCTAACTCCTTAAACATTACAAAAACATACATTTTCATTCACTTAACTACATAAAACTAGATACAACTGCAAACTTAATTTAGGAAATCAAGATAATTATCCTTGTTAATCACATTAAAATCTACATTCGGATATGCTGCAGCAAAAGATGTCGGTTGTTTGGGAGTTTTTTTAACATTCCATTTAAACTCAAAAGATGTTAAAATACCATTCTCCTCTTCTATCAAATCAATTTCTTGTTGACCAACTGTTCTCCAAAAATATAGATGTGCATAGCTTTGCAAGCGCGCATTGCGCTTAATACGCTCACTTATAATGTAATTTTCCCACAAAGCACCTACATCATTTCGAAGAGACAAGGGGGCAAAATTACTAAGCAATGCATTTCGTACTCCATTGTCATAGAAATAAATTTTACGGCCTTTCTTTATTTCATTACGCATATTCCTACTAAAGGACTCTATTCGAAATATAACAAAACATTGCTCCAAAAGGCGAATATATGACTCTATCGTTGAACGATCAGCCCCTAACAAATGACTAAGTTCGTTATACGACACTTCATTTCCCACCTGCAAAGCCAATGCTCGTACTAGTTTCTGTAACAACTCTGGTCGTTTAATCCCTTGGTAACTCAATAAATCCCTATACAAATAACTATTCACTATATTGGATAGTATCCGTTTTGACTCTTGCGGTTTAACCACAACCTCGGGATAACTCCCATAAACAAGGCGGGATTCTAACATGCGTTTTTCTGTACGCGCATCTGTGTACCCCACCATTTCATGAGAAGAAAATGGGAAAAGTGTATATTCATACAATCTACCGGTTGCCGGCTCGTTTATCTTATTAGCCAAGTCCAAAGACGAAGAACCTGTCACAACAATTTGTGCAGGAAGATGCATATCAGCCAACATCTTTAGCGTTAAACCTATATTTTCTACACGCTGTGCCTCATCTATCAATATCATTTTATAAGTTCCCACTAATTTTCTTAACTCAGTAGAGGTACGATTAGTCAATAACTGAGCATCGTCGTAATCATCACAATTAAGACGATATACACTAGACTCTTCTTGTGCTAACTGATCAAGAAGTGTAGTTTTTCCCACTTGGCGAGGACCAAGTATAACAATCACTTTTCCTTTACCAAAATCAGCTCTTACTTGCTCTAAAATATCACGCGTAATCATAATTTATTAATTTTCACGATGCAAAAGTACAACTTTTTTATGACATACGCAAATAAAAATACAATATTTTGCGGGTTCAACCACAAAAAATAGCAATATTTTGCGGTTACAACCACAGAAAATAGCAATATTTTGCGGTTTTGAAGAAAAGTAACCTACTTGCTGGCGCGAATATAAAGAGGAATAGAAATAGCCAAGAAGACCAGATTAGGCAACCAAGCCGCCATGAAAGGTGACATCACATTATTGACGGAGAAAGTCGTACTCACCGTGGAAAATAATATATATATAGCAGTCAAAACAATTCCTATTCCAAGGTTCTTACCCATTCCGCCACGCACCTTACGACTGGACATCGTCACACCCAAAAGCGTCATGATAAAAGCACCCAAAGGTGAAGCCCAGCGTTTATGGTATTCCACCTCAAATGCTTTTACATTACCCGAACCACGCGCACGCTGGCGGTCCATATACTCGCGCAACTCAGGATTGGTCATCTGCTGCGCTTCCTGAGCCGTAATAAAAAGCTCCTCTGGATAAATAGGCAACTCTATATCCAAACGCACTCCCGACTCTAACGACTCTACCATATCATCAAAAGTACGCTTCGTATAATGATCCAAATGCCAATACTGCAGCGAGTCGTAGTAAATCCTATCCGCCGTAGTACGAGATACCAAAGTCTTACCCTCATACTGCTCCACCGAGCATCGATAACCTATCTTCGAACGGCGTTGGAAAGACTCAATATAAAGCAAAGTACCAGGAGTCACTTCCATCTGTATATTACGTGCATTCTCCTTCGTAAAACGCTCTACATACTTATCCGTGAAATTGAGCATGCGCGCGGAACTATTCGGAATAACCCACCCCGCCATCACAAAACTAAGCACGAAAAGTACCATTGCCGAGATAGCATACGGCACCATCAAACGATGATAACTCATACCCGCTGCTTGCATGGCAATAATCTCCGAATTACCTGCTAACTTGCTCGTAAAGAAGATAACAGAAATGAATATGAATAGCGAACTGAACATATTCATATAATAGGGAATAAAAGGAATATAATAGTCCACTATTATCTCCCGTAAAGGCACTTGATGCTCGAAGAAATTATCCATCTTCTCCGTCAAATCGAATACTATCGCAATAGAAAGAATGAGCACAATCGAGAAAAAGAATGTACCCAAGAACTTACGGATAATATACCAATCAAGACGAAGCATGTTTATATCACATTCGTTTGGTGATTTGAGGCAGAACGGTATTCATCCATGATTCATAATCACCGGCAAGTATATGCTGGCGAGCTTGCGTCACCAAATCTAAATAAAACGCTAAATTATGAATAGACAAAATCTGTAATCCTAACATCTCACCCGCGTGAATCAAATGACGCACATAAGCACGACTATACGCATGGTCCACCCACGAAGTACCACATGGATCCAATTCGGTGAAATCATCTTCCCACTTCTTATTACGCAGATTCATCACTCCCTGCCAAGTGAAAATCATACCATTACGACCATTACGCGTAGGCATCACACAATCGAACATATCTATTCCGCGTGCTATGCCTTCCAGTATATTCCATGGCGTACCTACGCCCATCAAATAACGAGGTTTATCTGCCGGCAATATATCATTACAAACCTCTATCATCTCATACATCACCTCTGCGGGTTCGCCTACCGCCAAACCACCTATCGCATAGCCATCCCTATCTAAATCACGCAAGCGCTTTGCAGCCTCCTGACGCAAATCAGTATAAGTACACCCCTGTACAATAGGGAATAAGTGCTGCTTGTAACCATATAAATCCTCTGTGCTATCAAAGCGCGCTATACATCTATCCAACCAGCGATGCGTTCTATCCATCGAGTCCTTGGCATACTTACGGTCCGCCGTCCCAGGGCAGCACTCATCAAAAGCCATCATAATATCTGCTCCTATCTCACGCTCTATATCCATCACATTCTCTGGTGTGAACATCAGTTTGCGACCATCAATATGACTACTAAAACGCACTCCTTCTTCTGTCATTTTACGAATATCCGACAAACTAAACACCTGAAAACCACCCGAATCCGTCAAGATAGGACGCGTCCAGCCTTCAAACTTATGCAATCCACCAGCACGGCGAAGAATATCCGTACCCGGGCGAAGATAGAGGTGATAGGTATTACCCAATATAATCTGCGCCTTGATATCATCCTCCAACTCACTACGATGTACTCCCTTGACTGTACCTACTGTGCCTACAGGCATAAAAATAGGCGTGAGTATATCTCCATGATCGGTATGCACCACGCCTGCACGCGGGCCCACACAACCGCCTTTATGTAATTCAAAAAATCCTTTCACTTCTCACTACTTTGTACTACAACAAATTGTTGTTCGGGAAGACAATAGATGGCTTGAAAACCTTCGCTTCCTCTGGCGTCATCATAGCATACGCCATGATGATAACCGTATCACCCACATGTATAAGATGCGCTGCCGCTCCATTCATGCAGATACATCCCGAACCACGCTTACCTGCTATCACATAGGTCTCTAAGCGCGCACCATTGTCATTATCTACTACTTGTACTCGCTCGCCAGGATAGATATTCGCAGCCTCCATCAAGGCTTCGTCAATAGTGATTGAACCAATGTAATCAAGGTTAGCCTCAGTAACCTTCACACGATGAATCTTTGATTTAAGTATATTCAATAGCATATTACCGCTAATTTAATTCGGGTGCAAAGGTAGTGATAATTTTGCAATTGTGCAAGAATTTCAGCAATTTATTGCAAAATTAATCGTTTGTTTTTAGTTGGGCTGAGAGAGAGGCAACAATAAAACCACGGAGAGTGCTATAAAACTTATCGTTTGGCTTTTGCTGTTGGTCTAATGTTACGGCAATAAACTTGGCATTGGCGCGAAAATGAAAGTGAAGGTTGTACTTTAGCCATATTAGAGAGTTTTTATTGTATTGAAGATAGTATAAAGATAGTGTCTTGTACTGAAATAGGTTTACTCATAAAACGAATAAAAAGTGTCAAATTTTAAGATTTTAGTTTTATGCAGCGAACACTAAATCATTATTCTCAATCGTTCAAACAACAAGTTTTGGATGACTATTTTCAG
>JAZNGV010000040.1:0-88541 GCA_045576595.1 Paludibacteraceae bacterium
CCATTAACAAACCCCTAACCAACCACTAACTTATCTCTAACGATCGATTCGAAAACAAGCAATAACTAAAACTGAAAAAGGTTGACTCGATAACTGAGATGGAATCTTAAAAATCGTAAACTTTTGACTCGATACCTAAAAGGGTTGATTTAATACCTGAAAAGGTTGACTGAAAGCCTAAAGAGGTTTACTATTTTTTAAGACGATGCAAAGGTACGATGAACAAATTAGCTTTTGCAAGTTTTTTCGAAAAAAAATAAAAAAATACTTGTGAGATATGGGTTAGTTAAAGATTTTTTCAATTACCTAAATTCACGATTCTCGCATAAATATTTGTGTATATCAAAAAAAATATGTACCTTTGCAGCCGCAAAGGATGTTGGCAACAACTTCTTTGTGTGGCAGTCCCACGTTTGGGTGTTTGTGTTGATTACGAGAGGGTGGGATTACGGACATAATATATGGCGTTTGCTAACGCTTGTTTTGGACTGATAGAAACGTAGGAAATTTCAAAATTAGTTCTCGAAAACAAGGCAGTAGTAGATGCCCGTGGGCGTATTTATGCGCCCGCGTGTATCGTTTGATGATACACGCGCGGCGATTTGATATACGCAGCGTGGGTTTCTGCATTGCTTATTCGGAACTAAAGGTTATTCCTACGACCTCTATCAGCGGATAAGCAATTAGAAGGAATCCGCGTTTTTTGTTTAGACAGCAGAAACAATACTTTTCCCCGTCTTGACAAGGATTTGGTAAACAGCCATCTATGTCTCGACGGGTATTTTTGTGTTTGGCTACAAAGGCACTTAGTGCATATAAAATGCATATAAAATATGAGTAACACTACAATTCGGGATTGTCAAATAATTGATATCAGGAAATACGCGGACAACCGTGGGTATTTGTCAGTTGTGGAAGGGGGATTGGATATTCCGTTTGAAATAAAACGCATATATTATCTCTATCTGGTACCAGAAGCAGCTCGTGGAGCACACGCGCATAAAGAACTACAGCAATTATTGATTGCAACCAGCGGATCTGTAGATGCCGTTATGGATGATGGGATAAACAAAAGGACTTTTCATCTTGATAGGCCATGGAAAGGACTTCTTATTCCTTCTGGTCTTTGGCGAGATTTGGAAAACTTTTCTGGTGGAACGGTACTAATGTGCCTTGCTTCGGAAAAGTATAATGCCGATGATTATATTCGCGATTATAATGATTTTTTGAAATTCAAAGGACTATGATACACCCCTTAGCAGACTGTTATGCGCCCATTCCTGAATCCACACGAGTGTGGCAGTTTTGTGTCGTTCTCCCAGAAGCACGAATAGGTGAGAACTGTAATATATGCAGCCATTGCATGATAGAGAACGATGTGCGTGTCGGTAACAATGTTACTATAAAGAATGGCGTGCAAATTTGGAATGGTATGACGATTGAAGACAATGTTTTTATTGGCTCAAATGTTACATTCACAAATGACAAATACCCTCGCTCAAAACAACCGTTTGATTTGTTACCAATAACAATTAAGAAAGGTGCAACAATAGGAGGAGGTTCTTCTATAATCGGTGGTATAACTATAGGAGAGAATGCTATGATCGGAATTGGGAGTGTAGTTACGCACAATGTTCCTGACGGAGAATTGTGGTATGGCAACCCTGCACGGTTTGTACGCAAAATAGATGAGTAATGAACATAGTACAAAAAATAGAAAGTCATATGCCTTCGGGATTAATACAACTATATAGACATTGTAAGGAGTTGTATATTATAAAGAGTAGTTTGCTTCGTAACAATCGTAATTTACGCAGATTAGTCGGTAAGTATGACATGTACAACGTGGTTTTCTTTCTTGAACAGACGTCTCTTTGGAAATATCGTTACTTATACGACTTGATGGAAAAGTCACCTCAATTTAATCCTATAATTATAATCTGCCCAAATATCTTAAAGTCTCGGGAAGACATGCTTTCAGTGATGCATACGACATATAACGAGATGAAAACAAATGGATACAATGTGGCGTTAGGGTATAATGAAGAAAATAATGAGTATATAAATGTCCGATCATTAACCCCACATATTATTTTCTTTACATCTCCATGGGAAGGATATATGCATAGTACTTTTCATATCAAACACTATTCCGACCTATTAACTTGCTACATGAATTATGGATGGGCTACGACTCCACACAAGTGGTCTTTCGTAACACGCGTCAGTTTAAAATCATGGAGATATTTTCAAGAGTGTCAAGATTATAATCGCATTTTAAAACAATGGGTATTAGGTAAAAATGCAGTAGTTACCGGCTATCCTATGTATGACGATTTTCTCCATTCTAAGGAGACGGGTAAAGATTGGAAAATAAATAACAATTCTATAAAACGTGTAATCTATGCTCCACATCGTTCTATCCCGTTGATAGCAGATGGTATACTCGCTCTTTCAACATTTTTAATTTACTTTGACATAATGCTAGAAATAGCGGAACAATATAAAGGGAAAATCCAATTTGTACTCAAGCCACATCCGTTATTAAAGCCACATTTATATCAACACCCCGAGTGGGGAATAGAAAAAACTGATACTTATTACAAAAAATGGGAAGAAGGAGAGAATACCAGTCTAGTTAATGGTGGATATGTAGATTTGTTCAAGTCATCTGATGCCATTATACATGATTGTAGTTCGTTCACAATGGAATATCTCTACACAAAGAAACCTGCATTATTCCTGGCAAACAAAGGTCACGACAATCAAGCAAACGAAGTGACTTTGAGAGCTTATGATGCACATTATAAAGCGAAGACAAAAGAAGACATATGTGCATTCTTGGATAATGTAGTCTTAACTGGAATAGATCCAAAACAATCCAATAGAGAATCTTTTTATAATGACGTGTTGCTTCCTCCTAATGGTTGTACGGCTTCCGAAAACATACTTAATGAACTAATAAAATCGTTAAAAATAGAATGAAGGTATTGACATTTGGCGTGTACGATATGCTCCATATCGGGCATATCTTACTATTCAAACATGCGAAAGGATATGGTGATGAACTGATTGTTGCAGTTCAAGATGGTGATGTCGTAAAGAAGTACAAACCGGAGGCAAATCTCATTTATAGTACAGATGAACGGATATTTATGGTTAATTCTGTTAGATGGGTTGACAAGACTGTGATATACAAAGACGTAGATATCGATATACAGAATATAGATTTTGATATTTTTGTGAAGGGACCAGATCAAATGCATGAAGGATTTAAATGTGCAGAAAAATGGTGCTATGAGCATGGCAAAAGAGTGATTGAAATACCAAGGACGGAAGGGATATCATCGTCAATGTTAAGGAGTTATTCAAAAAACAAATAGTATATGGAGCCTGTTGTAAAGAGTCCTATAATGGTCACTGTCTGTGTTGTTACATACAACCAAGAAAAATGGATTCGACAAACGTTGGATTCTATTTTGGCACAACAAACAGACTATCCTTTTGAAATTATCATTGGAGAGGATCATGGTACGGATGACACTCGTGCTATTTGTCAGGAGTACGCAGATAAGTACGAGAATGTAAGATTATTGCCATCGCCCACTAATCTCGGTGTAACAGCCAACTGGATTCAATGCATTCAAGCCGGTTCGGGAAAGTATATTATGACCTGCGCAGGAGACGATTGGTGGCATAACCCTAATAAGATTCAGATGCAAGTGGACTTTATGGAGGCTTATCCAGAATGCTGCATTTGTCATACAGATGAAGACGAGTATTATGAGAATACAGGGGTACTAAAAAAAACAGTCAAGCAATCAAATGGTATTGTGCCGCCCGAAGGTAAAATCCAGAAGACTATCCTAAGTGGAAGAGAGTATATGTCTGCTGTAACAATCTGTATTCGCCGTTCTACATTCGAAGAACATGTTCCTGCAGATGAGTTTGCTCGTCGTCGCTTCCCGCGAGAAGATTGGCCGACCATATTAGTTCTTGCTGCTTATGGAGATGTACGATATATCCCTGTATCAACGGCCACTTATCGTGTCGGACAAGAATCAATAACGCGTACTTCCAGCTATGAAAAAGTAATCCTCCGTGCCCAACAAGATATGGAGATGACAAAGTATCTTTATACATTATTCCCAGAATGGGGACCATTCCGCGATGAACCATATTTTAATTACATCGGTTACCACAATGCTTTGCACGCTGCATATCGCAATAATGACTATAATTCAGCACATGAGTTTGCCAAGAAAGATAAAACGAAATCTTGGGCAACTCGTTTTGCACGTACCAAACTAACATTCCAACTATTCCGCTGGATACAAATAAAACGTAAAAGACTATGAACATACCTTTTTTAAGTCTGCATGACATAACAGCCAAGTACGCAGACGAAATCCACGAGGCGGTGTTTCGTGTAGTAGATAGTGGTTGGTACTTACAAGGCAAAGAGAATGAAACCTTTGAACAACATTACGCCGACTATATCGGCTCCCAATACTGCATAGGTTGTGCTAACGGCTTGGATGCATTGATATGGATCTATCGCGCATACATCGAACTCGGCATTATGCAACCTGGTGATGAAGTCATCGTCTCGGCTAACACTTACATAGCCTCTATCCTTGCCATTACCGAAAACGGACTCAAACCAATCTTTGTAGAACCCAACCCCGATACACTTGAATTGGACGAAACCAAGATAGAATCCGCTATTACAGCCCGTACAAAATCCATTTTGCTTGTCCATCTGTATGGACGTTGTGCAATGACCGAAAAGATTGCACAATTGTGCAACAAACACAACCTGCATCTGGTCGAAGACAATGCACAAGCCCATGGCTGTCTGTGGCAAGGAAAACGAACTGGCGCTATCGGAGAAGCGGCTGGTCACTCCTTCTATCCAGGCAAGAACCTCGGCGCATTGGGCGACGCTGGAGCTGTAACAACCAGCAACGAAAAACTGGCTGAGGTTATCAGAGCCCTCGCTAATTATGGTTCGCAACGTAAATACGTCTTCAAGTATACTGGTCGCAATAGCCGTTTGGATGAGATTCAAGCAGCAATCCTCGATGTCAAACTGCGCCACTTAGACGATGACATTGCCTCGCGCCAACAAGTTGCAGATTATTACTACGACCATATATCCAATCCGCTGATTACTCTTCCAGCACGCCTTCCAAATGTACAAAACGTGTACCACCTATTCCCAATATTGGTGTCCAACGGCAAACGTGACGCATTGCACGATTATTTGGAGCAACACGGCATAGTCACTGTTATCCATTATCCCATTGCACCGCACAAACAAGAGTGCTATGCAAAAGAAGCGTGGAATATCCCACAATTATCCCTCCCAATAACTGAACGTCTCGCTGACGAAGAACTCTCTTTGCCTATGAGCCCTTGTTTGAAGCAGGAGCAGGTGGAATATGTGGTTCATACCATCAACGCATTTCATTAAACATCACACATTATACGTTTATACTATGTTCAAATACACTAAAAGACTACTTTCTGACATCCGTTTCTGGCGTCAAGAAGTCAAACTCCGCCGCAAAGAATACCGCGAGTGGGAACGCATCGAAGACGAATCCGAGTGGCGTCACCCGATGGCTGGTTTCGGCTATTACCAAAACATGAAGCGCAACCGTGCCGAACGCAAACGCCTCCACCAAGAGCAGCGTGCCGCTATAAGGTAAAAGCATATCCATAAAAAACGAACGATTTTTTTCTTTTTTTCCAAAATAAGGAGTTCATATTTCGCTTCATTCGAACGATTGTTTTTGGAAGCTCATGTCATACCTCTGAAATTAGAAAGCGTCCACCAAAATGGACGCTTTCTTTATCTAGATTCACAGATTCACAGATTCACACATCTTTGTGACTTGAATTGGTTTTTATCCCTATCTTTTTTACCTTCTGAACTCTGCTAAGATGATGGCAGTGGCAATAGAGACATTCAAACTCTCTACTACCTCACCTTCGCTTTGCTTATAAGACGGAATATACAGCGGATGCGTGATGAAACGACGCACCTCATCCGAAATACCATTCCCCTCGTTACCCATGATGATAATTCCATGCGCCTTATTAGGTATAGCACCCTCTTCGTACATGTTTCGTCCATCCAATAGCGTGCCGTAGATAGGGTAGGAGGACGCTGCGTTGGAGGGTAATTCGCCTTCTCGCCTGCGGAGGCTCTCCGCTAACCATTGGGGCAGGTCCACATAGTGGACACGCACACGAGCCAAAGCACCCATCGTAGCCTGCACTACTTTCGGATTATAGCAGTCGGCTGTATGCAAGGAACAATAGATATCTTCTATCCCATACCAGTCACATGTGCGGATGATAGTGCCCAAATTACCCGGGTCCTGAATAGCATCCAACGCAAGCACTAAACGCTCACCCATTGGAGCGTGTGCCTCCTCGTCATAAACGCGCTTCTTGAATACTGCTATCTCGCCCTGTGGCGTACGCAACCCCGACATCTGAGCAATCTCAGTGGTTGTGGCATTCGCAGAACTGACATGCAGCACCAATTCAAAAGAACGGCTCAACTCCTCTATACACTTATGCCCCTCCGCAATAAACATACCACTCTCATCACGGTATTTTTTCTGCTGCAAAGAGCGAATAAACTTAATCTGAGATTTATTAATGTGTTCCATTCTATACGAAAATAACTAAATCGAGTGCAAAATTATAAAAATATTTTGATATATCAAAATTTTTGAGTACTTTTGTGGGCTAATTATGTTGCGAATACTGCGTACATATCATTTGGAGGTAATAGTGTGGCTATTTATAGCCATGCTGATGACCGCGTGTAGCACCACCAAATTTGTGCCTGAGGGAAAATATCTTCTCAATAAGGCGCATGTCAAATGCGTGGATGATAAATCAGTTTCTACAGTCAATATGGGCAGTTATCTGAGACAGAAACAAAATACCGAGATATTCGGATTTTGGAAACTACAACTGCAGATTTATAGCACCGCCCCGACAGATACCACCACAAAAGCCAATAAGCGACTCGCAGCAAATGCCCACAAAATGGGAGAAGCGCCCGTCATCTATGACGACCAACTGACGCAAATAAGCATGCAGCAGTTGGAGCAACAGATGAATAACATCGGATATTTCAATGCGAAGATAGACACACAAAAAGTATACAAAAAGAAAAAAGTCAACCTCACCTATCTCATTACCGCACGGCAGCCATACAAAGTGCGGCACTATGAGGTAGATGTTCCCATCGAAGCAATAAGCACTATCGCACAAAACGATGGATGCAAAATAAAACAAGGAGAAAACTTCTCCACCTCTACACTCGACCAAGAACGAGAACGAATAGCAACCGTCATGCGCAATAGAGGGTATTTCTATTTCGATAAAACAATGCTCGAATATACAGCAGATAGCGCACTCGGTTCGCATGAAGTAGATGTCAAACTGCAACTCGCACCATATGTGCTGCAAATGGATAGCAACGCCCTGCAGCAGCTACGCAGGCAATACACCATTCGCAAAGTGCATTACCAAATAGATTACGACCCATCTATACTGCCCGATAGTATTGTCGTGAACAGAGAAATAGATAAATACGGCAATGAGTTCAGTTGGACAGGTAACCGCTTCTTGTCCCAGCGCGTGCTTAGACGCTCGTGTCGTATCAGACCCGGAGAAAGATATGCAGAATGGACTGTAGAGCGCACCTACGCGCGGATGAATGCACTCGCGCCTGTCAAATATGTGGATATAGCTTTTAACCCAGTACCCGATTGCGATACACTGCTCGATTGCTCTATCACCGTCTCAAGAGGTAAACTCAATTCCATTGCTGCTGAAGTAGAAGGAACATATAGTGCAGGCGACTGGGGAGTGGCTGCCGGACTGACATACACCAATAAAAATATCTTCCGAGGCGCAGAAGTGCTCTCGCTCGGCGCAAGAGCTTCCTATGAATGGAGAGCCAACGGAGGACGAGCCATCGAAGCAAAAGCAGAAGCCGGACTCACCTTCCCGTCGCAAACGAAAATCAATGTGGCATATAACTTCCAGCAACGACCAGAGGAATATACACGCACTATTGTTAATGCCGGACTCACATACACCATACCGCACAAAGCAGGACAGAAATGGACACACTCTTTCAACCTCATTGATATCAACTATATTTACCTACCATGGATTTCCGACCGCTTTAAGTCCGACTTTATGGACCATGCCTCCGTGCTCAAAGCCAGTTATGAGGACCACTTCATCGTCGATTGGAGTTATACGGGTTCATACTCGTCCTACAACCCGCGACTACCGAATAAATCATACCTGCAATTCGCAGTCAAGGTGGAGACGGCTGGTAACGCATTATATGGCCTGAGCCGACTGGCTAACTTGCCACAAGACGAGAACGGTTCCTATGTGCTATGGAAAATACCATTTGCACAATACGCCAAAGGAGATATCAATCTTACTTACCACGGCGTCATCACACCTGCGCACCACTTGGTGACGCACCTCGGTATAGGCGTGGCTATGCCATACCTCAATGCTGCTACTATCCCATTTGAGAAACGCTATTTCGGTGGCGGCGCTAATGGCATACGCGGATGGCAAGCACGCACACTCGGACCGGGTACATTCAAAGGTACAGGTAACTCTATGGTGTATGACCTCCAAGCAGGAGATATACGATTGGATATGAACCTTGAATATCGATATAAGGTGGTCAAGTTCCTCGAACTCGCTGCTTTCCTCGACGCAGGAAATATATGGACAATACGCGACTACGCTGACCAACCCGGAGGTGTGTTCCTATGGGACCAGTTCTACAAACAAATAGCATGGAGCTACGGAGTGGGAGTGCGCTTCGACCTGTCGATACTCATCTTCCGTATTGATTTTGGTGTCAAACTGCATGACCCAAGCCGTATAGCTGAAGGTAAACAATGGCGCACGGCACCCAACGGACTTAACTGGAAAGAGGACATGACATTCCACTTCGCCATCGGACATCCTTTCTAAATAACTACGCTTATGCTCAAGCCATTCATGATACCCAATATAATGGAAGCTGGTTGCGACGAGGCAGGAAGAGGTCCATTGGCAGGAAGTGTGTTCGCTGCAGCCGTCATACTCGACCCGCAAACAATAGAAACCATACCTGAGTTCGCATGGCTCAATGACTCCAAACAGCTCACCGAGCACCAACGAGTGGCACTGAGACCTATCATCGAGCAGCATGCATTGGCTTGGGCTGTAGTCGAAGTGACACCACAAGAGATAGACGAGCGAAATATACTGCAATGCTCCATCTTAGGTATGCAGCGGGCTTTAGACCAACTCGCTATCACACCCCAACATATACTTGTTGACGGTAATAAATGGCACCCATATGTGCCCGAAGGACAACTGCTCGAAATACCAGCACATACCGTCGTACACGGAGACGCTACCTATATGTCCATCGCAGCCGCAAGCGTGCTCGCCAAAACCTATCGAGACGATTACATGCTGCGGCTACACGAGGAGTATCCGCAATACGGATGGGATAAGAATAAAGGATACCCCACCGCCGCGCATTATAAAGCACTGCAGCAGTACGGACCTACGCCCTACCATAGAATGAGTTTTAATCTGAAAATCTAAAATCAAAAATCTGCAATCTAAAATCAAAAATATTATGTTTCTTTTTACACGCACAACAGTTGACGGCGAACAACGCCCACGCCGCAGAATGGGATGCCTAAGTGGCTGCCTCGTATTCTTTCTTATCTATTTCGCATGCAGCGCAATATTAGGATGGATAATGGGAGATGCTTTCTCTACACAAACAGTGGTAACTCTCGAAAATAATACCATCTACCGACTCAAAATGCAAGGTACATTAGTCGAGCAGGGACAAGAAGAAGACCCATTCGCATCCATCTATAGCGAGTTATATGGTTTGGGAGAAGTGTCAGAAAAAGTGGGACTCGACCAAATACTATCCAATATACGCCTCGCTAAGAATGACGACCGTATTTTAGGTATATGGTTGGACGGCGCAAGTATGTCTATGGGGCCAGCAAGCGCCAAAGCTATACGAGACGCATTACTTGATTTCAAGCAAAGCGGTAAGTGGATTATCGCTTCCGCTAAACAATACGGACAAACCAACTACTATGTGGCTTCCGTGGCAGACCGTATCTGTCTTGACCCTACCGGAGCTGTTAGTTGGAACGGACTCACAGCGCAGAAAATGTACTACACCCGTCTATATGAGAAATTAGGCATAGAAATGCAGATACTCAAAGTAGGTACCTTCAAATCGGCAGTGGAACCATACTACCGTACATCTATGTCGTCCGAGGACCGTCTGCAAACCATGCAGTATATGAATGGTATATGGGATGAATACAAAGCGCAAGTAAGCAAAGCGCGTAATATACCAGCGGACCAATTGGATGCTTTGGCTGATAAGTATATGGGCCTACAATCCGCGCAAGAACAACTACAAGCTGGATTGGTGGATACCATCGTTTATACACAAGATATGGACTCGCTACTCCGCGTCTATGCAGGTACCAAAAACTATAAGACACTCACTACTGCCAAACTCGCACAAGTGAAACGCACAGAAAGCATCGCTACCGATGAGATAGCAGTGCTATACCTTGATGGAGCAATAACAGATGACTCAGGTGACGGCATTGTAGGGAAGAAAGTAATCAAAACCATTAAGAAAATACGCAAAAACGATAATGTCAAAGCACTTGTTATACGCGTCAATAGTCCTGGTGGTTCGGCTGATGCCAGCGAACAAATATGGCACGCCATTGAGAATGTAAAAGCAGATAGCATACCAGTCGTCGTTTCTATGGGTGACTACGCTGCGTCAGGAGGATACTACATCTCCTGCGGAGCAGATTATATCTATGCTGAACCAACAACCATCACGGGGTCGATAGGCATCTTCGGTACTGTGCCTAATATAGCAAAACTGCGTGATAAAATAGGGCTCGATATAGATGGAATAGCTACCAATAAGCACTCTGATTTAGATGTTAATATGCTCTATAATGGTATGACCCCAGAGGAATTCCAACTCATGCAATCAATGGTGGAGCGCGGATATGAACTCTTTACCACACGCTGCGCTGATGGACGAGAAGTATCACAAGACTATATTAAGTCCATCGGAGAAGGACGAGTATGGTTGGGCACCAAAGCCAAAGAACTGCAACTCGTTGACGAAATAGGAAACATAGACAACGCTATCGCTAAAGCAGTAGAACTCGCAAATCTGCAATCATACAAACTAACTTATTACCCGGACGTGAAAGACCCAATAGAGGAACTATTGAAGATCTTAGATAACACCACTCCAGAAGAACAGTTAGTTAATAAAGTACGCGAGTTCGCAGCACAACCACGCATCATGGCACTCATGCCAGAGGTAACAATACAATAATACAATGAGAATACTCCTCGCACCATTTAGCTGGTTATATGCCCTAATAATAGCTATTAGGCATATGGTCTATGACCATAATATACTACCGTCACATACCGCCAAAGTGCCTACTATCTGCGTGGGCAACTTGGTGATGGGAGGTACAGGAAAAACACCACACATAGAGTACCTTATACGCCTACTCACACAGAATGGACTCAAAGTGGCAGTGCTCATGCGAGGATATAAACGCAAAACAAGCGGATTTATTATTGCTGACTCAAACGCCTCTGCACGAACAATAGGAGACGAAGCTATGCAGTTATATGCTAAATTTCCTACTATAACCATCGCAGTATGCGAGAAGAGAAGCAAAGGAATAGAACTGCTGCAACGACATATAGAGCACTTGGATGTGGTGCTACTCGACGATGCTTTCCAACATCGACCATTGGAATGTGGACTAAATATACTGCTCTCTACCTACGATAAGCTTTATACAGATGACCATCTCGTGCCATATGGCACTTTGAGAGACCTGCCTAATAGAGCACATAAAGCAGATGTGATAGTCATTACCAAATGTCCCACTACGATGCAACCAATAGACATGCGTGTAGTGGATAACAAACTGAGGTTGCCCGTCTTTCAACAACTACATTTCACCTCGATGACTTATCCACCTATAGACCACAAAGGGGTACCACTTATCCTATGTGGTATAGCGCAACCACAGTACCTCATCAATCATGTGCGCTCGCTATACCCACAAGCAATAACAATGACCTTTGCTGACCATTATGCCTATAAAAAAGCCGATGTGAAAAATATCATTAAGCAAGCAACCAAAGTGGATTTCGTCATCACAACAGAGAAAGATATGCAGCGATTGGCAAATACCACACTACCCGAACAACTGCAAGCACTCAATATACCACTATGCGTATTGCCTATCACAGTACAATTCCGAACAGACGCAGATGTCTTTGATAAAAAGATATTAACATACATTCGAGAAAATAACCGAAAGAAATGAAAATAATCGCACTCATACGCCGTTTCGTACCGCCCTATAAGGATAGAATGATTTGGAATATATTCTTCAATCTATTCTCAACTATCCTTTCTCTCTTCTCTTTCGCGGCAATCATACCTGTGTTATACATCCTTTTTGGCGTTACTTCCAATGAGGTGGAGTGGGTGGATATACAGCAAGTACAAGGCGTGGAAGCGATGATAGACGCGATGCGCAATAATATGTACTACCTGCTCAATGAACAAATAGCTACACGAGGTGCAAGTGTGGTACTGCTGATGGTCGGACTCTTTTTAGTGGTCATGACAGGCATCAAATGCGCAACGGCATGGTTGGCAAACTACCACATGGTACCATTACGAACAGGTGTGCTGAGAGACCTTAGAAAAGCACTGTACGATAAGATTCTTTCGTTGCCTATAGGCTATTTCACGGAAGCAAGAAGAGGAGATGTCATCTCACGCATGACCAATGATGTTAATGAAGTAGAGGCATCCATCATGTCTGCATTGGATATATTATTCAAAAACCCTGTGATGATACTCGTCTATCTCATCACACTCCTTTGCATCTCATGGCAACTCACACTCTTTGTGCTCCTCCTTATGCCTGTCGCTGTCTTCTTCATCGGACGAATAGGCCGCTCGCTCAAAAAAGCATCCAAGCATGGACAAGAACAGAACGCAGAGATTCTTTCGTCCGTGGACGAGACATTATTGGGCCTACGCGTAGTGAAAGGATTCAATGCACAGGATAAATTGCGTAACCGATTCGAAAAACTTATCAATGCTACACGCCTTACTTTCAATCGCATCAATAGACGCTATTACCTCGCACATCCTCTTTCTGAGTTTTTAGGTACTGCCCTCATCGCTATCATCTTGTGGTTCGGAGGAATACTCATCCTCAATGAGAGCACCACGATTGACGCGGCTACATTCATCTATTATCTGGTCATCTTCTATTCAATCATCAATCCCGCCAAGGACCTTAGCAAAGCCTCTTATGGTATTCGTAAAGGATTGGCGTCCCTCGAACGCATTGATGCAATACTCAATACACAATCTACGATAGACGAACCTACTACACCACAACCAGCTGCCTTCAATCATCAAATAGTTTTCGAAAACCTCTCTTTCGCATACCAATCGGATAGAGAAGTGCTCCGAGATATCAACCTTTCCATCACCAAAGGGCAAACAGTTGCATTGGTTGGACAGTCAGGAAGCGGAAAAACAACACTCACCGACCTCTTGCCGCGTTTCTATGAACCCACACAAGGGGCAGTGACGATTGATGGGGTGGATATACGCCAATTTACTACGCATGACCTGCGCGCATTGATGGGAATAGTGTCTCAAGAACCAATCCTATTCAATGACACAATATATAATAATATTACTTTCGGGGTGGATTTATCCACTCCTGCACCCAATGGCATGAGTTGGCAAGAGGCAGTAGAACAAGCAGCTAAAGTGGCGAACGCACATGAATTTATTATGCAGACAGAGAACGGCTATGAGACAGTTATTGGAGATAGAGGAACACGCTTGTCCGGCGGACAAAGACAAAGACTGAGTATCGCCAGAGCTGTACTCAAAAACCCACCAATACTCATCCTTGACGAAGCTACTTCGGCACTGGATTCCGAGTCCGAAAGATTAGTGCAAGGGGCACTCGAAAACCTTATGAAAGAGCGCACATCACTCGTCGTAGCACACCGACTATCCACTATCAAGCACGCTGACCTCATATGCGTTATGCACGAAGGACAAATAGTGGAAAGCGGTACGCATGACCAACTCTATGCACGCAATGGTTTCTATACCAAACTCGTAGATATGCAAAGTTAATTATTCATTATTCATTGTTCATTAAGAAAATGCCTAATCTCAAATCCAATAGAGTTCTTTTAGGAATGTCTGGTGGTATAGACTCTACCGTGAGTGCTATGCTCCTCATTGAGCAAGGTTATGAAGTCATAGGCGTCACTTTCCGTACATACGGCGATTCAGAAGAAAAGAACGGCTGCGGCTCACTCGCTGCTGTAGAGGAAGCAAAGCAGAATGCAGCACGATTAGGTATAGAGCATCATATAGTGGATTTTCGTGAACCATTCCATCAATGCGTCGTACGCAATTTTATAGATGAGTACATGGCGGGACGCACACCTAATCCATGTGTGCTATGTAATAGTTATATCAAATGGGGAGAGATGATGCGCATTGCCGATGAACTTAACTGTGACTATATTGCCACAGGACACTACGCACAGATACGCGAACGGGATGGACATCTGTACCTTACCAATGCCGTAGATACGCAGAAAGACCAGACTTATTTCTTGTGGATGCTCACGGAGGATAACCTCAAACGAACTATCTTCCCATTAGGCGGATTGACGAAAGAACAAGTACGCGAAATAGCACACCAGCATGGCTATGAAGCATTAGCCAAGAAGCGCGAAAGCCAAGAGATATGTTTTATCCCGGACGATGACTATCGCTCTTTCCTACGCGCGAATGTGCCCGAATATAATGAACGCGTGCGCGAGGGCGAGTATATTGACTTGCAGGGGCAAGTTTTGGGAAAACATAAGGGTTTTGTCAATTATACGATAGGGCAGCGTAAGGGACTTGGAATAGCACTCGGACATCCCGCCTATGTCACGCATATCGATGCTAATGCCAATCGTGTTACATTAGGAACCAATGACGATATGTATGCCTCTCATTTGTGTTTTCAAATCAAGGCTCCATTGCGCCCTTTCCGTTCCGATATACCTCTGATGGCTAAAATTCGCTATCGAACAACACCTGTTGAGGCGCAACTCCAAGTCGATGACCAACAAAAAACAGGAGAGGTCTTTTTCTCCTCTCCCGTTTGGGGTATTACACCAGGTCAATCAGTTGTCTTTTATCAAGATGGCTTACTGATTGGCGGTGGAATAATTCAGTAATATGCCATAATGGCAGTTATTACTTGCCGAAATAACGCTTGTATAAGCCTTCGAATCCTTTGCCGTGACGAGCCTCATCTTTTGCCATCTCATGCACGGTGTCATGAATAGCGTCGAGGTCTAACTGCTTAGCACGCTTAGCGATGCGGAACTTATCCTCGCATGCACCCGCTTCAGCCATCATGCGCTTCTCAAGGTTGGTCTTCGTATCCCATACTACTTCGCCTAATAACTCTGCGAACTTAGCGCAGTGCTCTGCTTCCTCAAAAGCATATTGACGGAATGCTGCTGCAATCTCAGGATAACCCTCACGGTCAGCTTGACGGCTCATAGCCAAGTACATACCTACCTCGGTAGCCTCACCCATGAAATGTGCATTGAGGTCTGCTTTCATCTGATCGTCAGTGTTCTTTGCTACACCAATAATATGCTCGCAAGCAAAGACGATACCAGCACTCTCGTCAACTTCTTTCCATTCTACTATTTGTTTGCATTGTGGGCAACGCTCTGGTGCCTCGGTTCCTTCGTGTACATAGCCGCAAATAGGGCAGATAAATTTCTTTGTCATTGTTGTGTTTTGTTTTAATGGTTTATATTGATTTTGTTACTTGTAAAGCAACAATAATCGTGCCAAAAAAATACAACTGACAGAAAAAAAGACGATACTTTCTAAATATACTTATGGGGCTTAAAAAAAGACCTAAAAAGTACGGAAATGCGAAAAAAAAGTTTTTTTTTTCTAAAAATATTTGCGTATTTCATAAAAATATAGTACCTTTGCACGAATTTTTGTGTAGATGGGCGTATGTGTCCATCCTTTTGGCTCGAAAAATAATAATAAATATATATACTAAAATGTCGAAGATTTGTCAAATTACAGGCAAGAAAGCCATGATCGGATGCAATGTTTCGCATTCAAAGCGCCATACCAAGCGCAGCTTTGATGTGAACCTCTTCCGTCGCAAGTTCTACTGGGTAGAACAGGATGCATGGATCGAGCTGAACGTGAGTGCAGCTGGTCTGAGAACTATTAACAAGATAGGTCTGGATAACGCGCTGAAAAAGGCTGCGCAGAAGGGCTATCTCTAAAACGAAAGGAGTAAACAATGGCAAAGAAAACAAAAGAAGCACGCGTACAAGTAATTCTTGAGTGCACAGAGCAAAAAGCCAGCGGTGTTCCAGGTATGTCTCGCTACATTACTACTAAAAACCGCAAGAATACTCCAGATCGTTTGGAGTTGAAAAAGTACAATCCCTATTTGAAGAAATACACTCTTCACAAGGAGATTAAGTAATTAACCATGTAACGAAAGGATTTGAACTATGGCAAAGAAAGCGGTCGCAACCCTTCAAACCGGTAACTCTGGTCGTGCGCACAGCAAGTGCATTAAGATGGTTAAGTCTCCTAAGACAGGTGCTTACATCTTCCAAGAGGAAATCGTATTGAACGAGAAAGTAACTGAATACTTCAAGTAAAAAACAATAAAGCGCTGCGTAGGCAGCGTTTTTTGTGTAAAAGTACACTATTTTTTGGTAGTGTGCTTTTTTTTTAGTACCTTTGCCCCCAGAAATAATTGGAAGCAAGAGATATGTTAGGAATTATTATCAATCCCAAATCAGGTAAACGCGCGTTTAGAATGCAGCGTATATATCTATGGAAACTGCTGCGTAAGCGACACCAACCATTTACTTATCGCGTTACTAAATACGCAGGGCATGCTATTGAATTAGGAAGAGAGTTGGCAGAAAAGGGCTATGACGAGATATTAGTCTTAGGAGGTGATGGTACTCTCTCGGAAACTATCAATGGTATTATGCGCGCAAACCTTACTGCTGAGCAGCGGAGTAAGATACAAATAGGTCTCATGCCGCGAGGTACAGGAAACGACTGGGCGCGGTATTGGAATCTCAATAAGAAGCATAAAGAGAGCCTCAAACGCTTCTTTGAAGGTACAGCGCATCCTATCGACATCGGATGTATCACCTATTGGCGAAATGGAATAGAGCATCACCGTTATTTTATCAACTCAGTTGGCTTTGGATTGGATCCACTAACTTGCTCCAAAGCGGAGAACCTAAAGCATTATATAGGTAGTCACTTCGTGAATTATCTCTTTGGACTCTTGCTGGCGGTCGTGCAGCATAAGTCACAAAAAATGACTATTACAGTGGATGGAAAAGAAGCAGTGTGTGATTATCTATTCACAATGAATATAGGTAATGGACCTTATTCGGGAGGAGGTATTCGGCAAAATCCGGACGCAGACCCGCAAGATGGAGTATTCCATGCTATGTTCTTACGCAAACCTACTTTCGGGCAAATCATGCAAGCTATTCCACGCCTCTTTAATGGTAAATTGGCTGAATTGGATTTTGTGTATCCGCTGATAGGAAAAGACTTTGAAGTGAACTATAAAAAACATATTATGTTTGAAGCCGATGGTATTTTGGAAAATATCATAGGACCATGCAAAGTGACATGTATTCACCATGCTATTCAAATGAAAGTATGAGCCAAACCATTATACAGCAGGGCAGTAACAGACGCTATTCCCGCGAAACGGATGCGCAAGGAAATACACTTATTCGTGTGGAAGGAACGAATGAAGAGGAGAATAGAGCCTTTATTTATCTATCACGGCATTTTGCTGCCAAAGGTCTGCCTGTGCCTTGTGTCTATACAGTGAGCGAAGATGAGATGACTTATACCCAGGAAGATTTAGGCGATGTATTGCTCTTTGACGCTATTAAGCATGGACGCGAGACGGGGTGTTTCTTGCCTGAAGAGAAAGAACTCTTAGCGCGTACGCTGCGCGCACTGGCGCACATACAAATAAAAGGAGCAGAAGAATTAGATTGGTCGTATTGTTTTCCAGTTCCCGCTATGGATGAACGAGCTATCCGATGGGACCTCAATTATTTCAAGTATTGCTTCCTGAAGGGAACCAAGATAGAGTTCTCCGAACCTCTATTGGAAGATGAGTTTGACCACTTAACAGCACTCCTCTTGGCGCAACCGGCAGATAGTTTTCTTTATCGCGACTGCCAAAGCCGCAATGTAATGCTCAAAAACGGACGACCCTTCTTTATTGATTTTCAGGGAGGACGACGCGGACCAACGCAGTACGATGTGGCGTCATTCTTATGGCAAGCCAAAGCCAATATACCTGCCACGCTCCGAGAAGAACTGATAGAGGTCTATTTAGATGAACTGCAAGCACTCATGCCTGCGCTTGACAAACAAGCATGGAAAGAAGCCCTTCCGCATTTTGTGCTCTTCCGCACACTGCAGGTCTTAGGTGCATATGGGTATAGGGGCTTCTTTGAACGCAAGCAGCATTTTATACAGTCTGTGCCTAATGCGTTGCGTAACTTACGCGAAGTGCTTGAGTGCTTGGGTAATGACTATCCGTATCTGTGTACGCTGGCATCGCAACTCTCCAACTCATTTGCTGTGGAAACGACCATTAAGAAGCAGTCTCTGAATAGCATTTCTGCGCAGAGTGCGCTGACGGTGACTGTCTATTCGTTCTCATTCAAGAAGGGCGTACCAAACGATGAAAGCGGCAATGGAGGTGGGTATATCTTCGACTGCCGTGCTACCCATAACCCGGGTAAGTATGAGCAATATAAACAACTGACTGGATTAGACCAACCTGTTATTGACTTCTTGGAGCAAGACGGCGAGATAATCACTTTCCTACAATCGGTGGATAAACTGATAGACCATCATGTAGAGCGGTTCTTGGAGCGCGGTTTTACACATCTGCAGGTCTGTTTTGGTTGTACAGGTGGCCAGCACCGTTCTGTCTATAGCGCCGAATATACAGCCAAGCGCTTGCATGCTAAGTATGGCGTGCGTGTCCATCTTATCCACCGCGAAAGAGGCATTGATAGAATATTATCATAAACTGAAAACTGACCACTGAAAACTGACTATGAACGCTCTGATTTTTGCCGCAGGCTTGGGGACGCGTCTCAAACCCCTCACTAATACACTTCCTAAAGCACTCGTGCCTATAGGTGGCAAACCCCTCCTTCAATGGCAAGTGGAGCGTTTGCGTGCCGCAGGCATAACCAATATAGTGGTTAATGTACATCATTTTGCGGATAAGATTATCGAAGCTATTCAAACTAATGAGGGGTGGGGCTGTTCTGTCCAAGTGTCGGATGAACGCGATTGTCTCTTGGAAACAGGCGGTGGATTGCGCAAAGCCAAAGGCTTGCTTCTTCGTTCAGACGATGACCAAACGCCTATCCTCGCTTGTAATGTGGATATACTGAGCAATATAGATATACCGGCTCTTTGTGCTGCGTATGACCCGCAAACGATGGGTACGCTTGTCGTTTCGCAGCGACAGACACAACGCTATCTTTTGTTTGATGAGAACCAAACGCTGCGCGGTTGGACGAATATCGCGACAGGTGAACTGCGCCCAACTTCCTTGCAAGGGCAGAGTAGTGTTCAACGATTGGCTTTCTCTGGTATGCAGTTACTCAATCCTGCTATTTTCGATTTGTTGGATAAAATGGCAGTGGAGAAAGGAGAAAAGTTCTCCTTGATAGACCTATATTTAAGTATTTGCGAGGCGAATTTGAATAGGGAGCAACCGTCCGCTGTGCTAAAGGCTTTTGTGCCCCAAGATTACCGCATGATGGATGTGGGTAAGATTGACCAAATTGAGGAGGCAGAACGCTTTGCACAAAGCTTATGACAAATATTTTCCGTGTTTTGCTGCGCTCAAACGATTAAATTTGCATTTTTTTGAAAAAAAAGCACATTTTTTTTGCACATTTCAAAAAAATGTTGTACCTTTGCACCCGCTTTTGTGAAAACTGGCTATCGGGAGGACTGCTAACGCAGTGATAGTCCGACCGAAGAGCGGAGGCATTAGGAGCCCGTCTATTTAGCGGTTAGCGGTATAGACCATTGCGACTAATTGCCGAACGCGAGTCTCCCTAGCTCAGTTGGTAGAGCAACTGACTCTTAATCAGTGGGTCCAGGGTTCGAGTCCCTGGGGGGACACCAAGAGACGCATCCGCGTCTCTTTTTTTTTGTTGTATATAGTTGTTTGCTTGCTTGTCCTTGGTATCTTCCACCGAGAGAAGACCGAGAGAAGACCGAGAGAAGAGCGAGGCGTAATATCAGGCTTATGCGAATGCTTCAATTGTGGCAACATCGTTGCCACAATTGCAAAATCACAATGAGATTTCCGAAACACTGTCTCGGAAATCCGATTACCCACCACATTTTTTTGCTGATTAATTTGTTATACTTCGAGGGCACCGACACGGCTTTGCCGTCCCACCTCGAAGGTCCAGTCGCAGTATCCTGCAACTGGCAATCTTGTTAGCAAAATCATGTATATAAGTAAACTTACCACATTTTTTTGCTAAAAATCTTGCACAATTGATTAATTTGTTGTACCTTTGCAGCCGCAAACTCACGCTGGGGTATCTGCATAGACAAATCAGGGTGAGGGAGCAGACATATTGATTGGCGTTTACTAACGCTTGTTTTTGACTTTCAGAAACCTAGGAAATTTCAATAAAGTCTTCGAAAACAAGGCAGTAGTAGATGCCCATGGGTGTATTTTGCGCCCGCATGTACCTTAAATTGGTATGTGCGTGTGCGTTCATATACGCAGCGTGGGTTTCTGCATTGCTTATTCGAGACTTAAGGTTTTCCTAGGACCTCTGAAAGCGGATAAGCAATAGAAAGAAATCCGCGTTTTTTTTGTGTGCATAGAGGAACTGTTGTGTACATTTCAAATGGTACTATGGATTTTCATAATAACATAATTAAAATTGTTGAGTCGCAGGGGTGTACTGGATGTGGTATGTGCAAAGCAATATGCCCGATAAAAGCTATTCAATTTAAACAGAATGGCATGGGTAATATATATCCGAGTGTCAATGATAACTGTATTGAATGTGGAGAGTGTTTAGATGTCTGTCCCTGGAATAATAATCTCCCAATTTTAGATGTTGAAGATAAATGGGTCGGGCAAATTTTAAGAAGTTTAGTAGGGAAAAGTCTAAATGATTGCATATATCGTAATTCGCAAAGTGGAGGAGTAGTGACGCAGATATTATATATGTTATTTGAAGAACATAGTATTGATGCGGCAATTGTGTGCAAGTCTCAATATGGATTTCCATTTCCAAATAATAAGGCACAAATTATTACATCAAAAGAAAGTTTATCGCATACTCAAGGATCTATATATACCCCTATAGATGTGTTATCAATATTAGACGATATAGGAGAATACTCATCCGTTGCTCTTGTTGCATTGCCATGCCAAGTAGAATCGATAAGAACTGCGCAAGCCAAGGGATTATTCTTAAATGTAAAATATGTCATTGGCTTAATTTGTGACCGAATACTTGGGTCAGAACTTAATACCGTTTTATGCGCTGGTGCGGAACAAAAAGTGCCATATCGTATCGAATATAGAGCAAAAAAATATGGTTATAAACATAGTCCAATTGTTATACATATGGCCGACAAGGATTCCATATTGATAAATCCTGTCAAGCGCCATGCTCTCAAAGACTTTTATACCCATCCTAGATGCTATGCCTGCTTTGACAAATTAAATATATATGCCGATATAGTTTGCGGTGATCCGTGGAATATACAAAGTGATGTGATAGATTGGAATAATGGAGCATCGCTTATTATTGTTCGTACTCAATTAGGTGATAGTATAGTAAATAGATTATTACAATCTGATTATATAACAACCCAAGAAATTCCTAAAGAAGTTGTTGTTGAAGCGCAGGGAGTAGAGTTTAGAAAAAAACGCTGTATTGCTGCTGTTGGGAAGTATCAAAAAATGAATTGGAGTTATCCATATTGGCTTTGTCAAATAGCAAATGGAGAAACGACAAATGAAAAGACTGATTTTGTAGAAAAATGCATAGATGACTACTTGAAACATGAAGCGATGTCTGTAAATGATAGATTGGAAGAAGCATTGTTGATTGTCAAAAAGAAGGAGAAAGAAGTGCAGAACCATAATGCATTGCATAAACTTATATGTAGGAAGTTGTTAAAATTACTAAAATTATGAAAGTATTTATTAACGGTACAAATAATGCCAATAAGGGAGCAGAACTGATGTTTTGTGCGATATGTCAAGAATTAGAAAAACGTCATCCTTATAGTGAGGTTATTATGCCATCTTATATGGTTAGTCCTTGGAAATCTTCAAAATTAGTTTTTAAGCATAGAAGATTTTCTAAACTTATGGACTTTTTTGCAAAATATAAAATAGCTGGTGTATTACGCAGATTGCATCTTCCTTATGTGTATTTTTTGCGAAATGGAATAGCACCATTAGATTTAGATGTGATGTTCTCTGCACACGGATATGGTTTTGGAGATGTTTGGCAAAACAATGTAGAAACAGGAAGAATACACTATGATTATCTTAATTTACTTCGCAAACATAATACTAAGTCAATATTTTTACCACAAGCATTTGGACCTTTTTCTAATCAAGGTGCAATCGCGACGGGAAGAGCTATTATAGAGAAATCAGACCTAGTGTGCGCTAGAGAACAAGCCTCCTATAACCACTTAGAAAAAATAGGACTGAATATGTCTAATGTGTATATTTATCCAGATTTTACAGCTATTGTAGAAGGAACAAAAGGAATAACACTTTGTGAAGACGCAATTGTGTTAATTCCAAATATGAGGATGATTACTGAAGCAGGGATACAAGAAGCAGATTATTATGAACTTTTTAGGATTTTAATTGCAAGAGGAAATGAGTTAAAGAAAGAAGTTGTATTGTTTAATCATGAATCATTAGGTGACCTAAATTTATGCAAAAAGATAAATTCGTATTTTGGATGGAAATATAGAGTTATAAGCGGATTAAATGCTCTTGATACCAAAGGTGCATTAGCAAATGCTTATGCAGTCGTTTCGTCTCGTTTTCATGGCGCGGCTAATTGTTTAGCGTCTAATGTTCCCGTAGTTTCTTCTAGTTGGAATCCTAAGTATGAATTATTATATGAGGAATACGGTCTTAAAGATATGATTTTTAATATAAAAGACCATTCCAATATTAAAAATGTATTATACAAGATTCTTGACACAGAAGAGAATAAAAGAATGAGACAATATTTGGCAGAAGAAAATGAGAAAATAAAAGAAAAGATTTATCAAATGTGGAATCATGTTTTTTCTATTTGTGAACAAAAATGACTAATATAAAACTTTCAATAGTGGCGCCGGTATATGGTGTAGAGAAATATATCGGGCAATGGTTAGATAGTGTTTTTGCACAAGACATTCCAGAAACAGAATATGAAGTTGTCTGTGTCAACGATTGTACAAAAGATAGATCAGCAGATATTATACGAGAATATCAACAAAAACACCATAACTTACGACTTATTAATCATGAGGTAAACAAACGAGATAATGCAGCCCGCAACACTGGCTATAGAGCCGCAATTGGCAAGTATATTTGGTTTAATGACCCAGATGATATGATTGCCCCTAATTGTCTTGGAACTATTATTCAGCTAATGGACGACAAACAATTAGATATGCTTCATTGGTCTATTGTTACTACAAATGGCAAGAAAATGCGTACATTGCATAACACAGATGTAATAACAGGTGTAGAGTTAATGCACTTAACAAAGCAAACTAAACAATTTGATATAACATTTACTTGGAATCGTTGTTACCGCAGACAAATGTTGGTAGATGCCAAGATTGATTTTCGCGAAGAACGAGGATGTGATGTCTTACAAACCTTACAAGCTATAGACGCTTCCAAACGCTGCATGGATATAGAGGATTGTTATTATTTCTATCGTGATGACAATCCAACTAATTATACTCACACGGACACACATAAAGCATGGCGAATGATGGCTTATTCGTTTAGATTAGGAAAGTATGTTTACGAATTGCCGGTTAGTGATGAATATCGTTTCATAACTAATGAAGCTGGTCCGTGGAGAATTAACCAAGTAAAGAAGGTTCTTCTTCGCATGCCATTGAGTGAGATAAAACAAGTCTATAAAATGTTGAATGCAGAACCAGAAGTGAAAGCTTTTGCTTTACAACATAGCAATAAAATTGTTCATTGGGAACTTACGCATCCATATTCTGTAATGACTTTTTCATTGTTATATCGCTTCGCTCGAACAATCAGAGAAATAATTAAATTCTAAATACTATGAATATCATTCAAGTTGGTCCATATCCATTATCAATGGATTGTATTCGCGGAGGAGTGGAGTCGTCTGTGTTTGGTCTTACACAAGCACTCATTCGTGCGCAACATGTAGTAGATGTCTTTGACTTTCCTCGTATAAATGGGAAGGATACAAGCGAACGAGATGGATTATTAACTATACACAGATATACTAATAATGGTAAGCATAATGAAGATGCTATCCTGAGAGCGAAGGAAATGTTTCGTGATATAATAGCGCTTCATCCTGATGTCGTGCATATACATGGAACAGGAAGAATCAGTGGCGTTTTGTATAAAGCAATTCAGAATTACGGCATCCCCGTTGTTCTGACTGTTCATGGTTTGCTCCATGAGGAAAAGAAGCAGGCATTCCGTCGTAAACCATCTTTGAAACACTTATATCAATATATTGTTCAATCAAATGCAGAATTTGAAATACTGAACGATGCAAAGCGTATTATTGTTGATACACCATATGTGGCGCAGAAAATAGCAGAGTATAAGCAAAAAGGAAAAATCTCCACACTGCCAGAAATGCATGTTATACCCCAAGGTATAAATGCCGAGTACTACCAAATGGAATGCTCTAAAGATAGTAACAATATTTTGTCTGTTGGTGCTATTTCTCAGCGAAAAGGGCATGATTATACAATCAAGATGTTTAATGAATTACGTAATAAAGGAGTACAAGCAAAATTACGCATTATTGGCTCTATGGCGGATCCGAACTATCATGCTAAGTTATCAAAACTTATACAAAGAAGTCCTTATGAAAAAGATATTTCATTAGAAACAAATGTAAGTCAGTTAGATGTGTTTGAAGCCTACAAGTCCGCACATTTATTTGTCCTGCATAGTAGAGAGGAATCGCAAGGTATCGTCTTTGCTGAAGCAATGGCAACTGGTTTGCCTGTTGTGGCAACTAAAGTGGGTGGGGTGCCTGATGTGGTAGAGAATAATAAATCTGGCTTCTTGTGTGAATTCGGAGATGCAATCTCAATGACCATTATGGTAGAAAATCTTATGACGGATATACAATTATGGGAGTCATTCTCACTACAAGCACAGAAAGCAGCATTGAAGTATGATTGGAACAAAATAGCAGAACAAATATTGAAACTATATAACAATAAATAGCCAAGCTACTATGTTTAAATACACAAAACGCTTAATAGCAAACATTAAGTTCTACCGCAATGAGTGGAAACTACAGGAACAAGAAGACCAAGAACTGCAGCATATAGAGGGATATACTGGTCATACAATGAGCGGTTTTGCTTATTATCAGAAAGTAGAAAAAGCAAGAGCCGAACGCAAACGCCTTCATCAAGAGTTCCTTAAATCAATCAAATAACTCTCAGTGCTGATATTTTTGATTGCACCCTCTTAGTGTCTTCATAGGACATGGTCCCGTGATGCTCTCGTAAATGGAAGCATAACGAATGCACCAATTCTTGTGGAAGAGGTCGTTTCTGAAGGATTAAAATCATAATACGAGTTAATAACGCACGCTAAAAAGACTTTTTTGAGTAAAAAATATACTATTTCGAAAAAAACATTTGCACGAACCAAATAAAATCACTACCTTTGTAGCCGAATTGTTATGTTTTTTGCGTAATAAACATAACATACTAACAATTAATATATGGTATGCAGAATGAATATTACAAAACAAATAAAGAAAATTTTAGACAAGACAGAAGATGGAATCATAATGACTCCTGCTGATTTTGGCATATCCGTAAACCAACAGCCATCGTTAATTGTTGCACTTAATCGATTGGTTTCTAAAGGAAAACTAAAGCGTTTAAGCAAAGGTAAATATTATAAACCTATACAATCACAATATTTTGGTGAGATTCCTCCTGATACGTTCGAACTCGTAAAAGACTTTATTTTTAAAGAAGGAAAACGCATAGGGTATATCACGGGTACAAATGCATTTTCTCGTCTGGGACTTACTACACAAATTTCAGGCACTGTTTTGATTGGTACGAATACCTATCGTAGGCCCTTAAGACGAGGAATAGAGAAAATAGCATTTGTACAACAACCTAACCCTATCTGTGAGGAGGATGTGGACTTATATGTGATTTTAGATGCACTGCGCTTTATTCAACGCATTCCAGCAACTACTCCTTCTGAAGCAGTAGCAATGCTATTACCGATAATCAAACGCTTACCAAAACAAAGAAAAAATCATTTGCAGGATTTAGCACTTGCATACACTCCATCAGTTCGTGCGTTGCTTGGTGCTATGTGTGAACAACTTTCTATTCCCTGCAAGCGACTGAAAAATTCTTTAAACGGAACCACATATTATCGTTTGCATATTGATGACGATGTATTATTAACGAAATCAAATTGGCGTATTATATGAGACTTCACGAAAATCAGTCATTATTTAAGGAGGCAATTGTTGCTGCCGCACAACCCAAAGTCAATGGAGGTTTGGGGATAAAGGCTCTTTTTATAGAGAAAGACTATTGGATTTGTCATGCTTTGTCATTATTGGCTGATAGTGAAGTAGCAGAACGAGTTGTGTTTAAAGGCGGAACGAGTTTGACGAAAGCATATAATATTGGTACTCGTTTTTCTGAGGATATTGATATTGCTATTTTGGATGCAAATAACCTCAGCGGCAACCAATTGAAAACGCTAATTCGCAAAACAGCGCACACAATGACACAAGGTCTGCAAGAAATTGTTAGAGACAGCACTAGTAAAGGATCGCATTATCATAAGGCGTTTTATCAATACCCACGAGTAATAACAGAGCAAGTGGATTCAGTGAATTCTGGTGAATTGTTGTTAGAGATTAATAGTTTTGCGAATCCATTCCCTTATCAAAAATGTCACATAACCAGTTTTCTAACGGAATTTATGATGCAGCATAATCAATGGGAATTGATCAATGAATATGGGCTACAATCGATGGAATTAAAAGTACTGGATTGCCGTCGCACTCTCACGGAGAAATTGGTTTCGCTTATGCGTTGTTCTTTGGCGGATGACTATTTACCTCAAATGACTGCTAAAATACGCCATTTCTATGATTTGTATTATCTGCTGCACGATGAAGCATGTCAAGCGTATATCCATTCTGATGAGTTTCATGCGGATTTTCAATCATTATTAGAGCATGATAGACATAGTTTTAGCAAGCCAGATGGATGGCAAACTCGTCCTTTGAACCAATCGCCGCTAATCGTTGATTTGCAAGCTACATGGCAACTACTACAGCCTACCTATCTCAACGAATTGCCAGACCTCGCCTATCGCGATATTCCATCTATAGATGCCGTAGAAGAAAGTATTGCTACCTTGCTTTCGTTAATGATATTTGATTAAATTCCAAATACGAGTCAATAACGCACGCTAAAAAGACTATAGCTAGTCATATGGGGACTATCGTCCCGTATGTGTGCCGTATGTCTCTCGTAAATCAGTAGTAAGTTCATAGCGTCACTTTCGACGCGAAAATAGTTTTCGCTATAAAAATGCGAGCGCATGCGCATAAAAACGCGCGTGCGCTTGCGTATGTCAAAAAAAATCATTACCTTTGCAGCCGCAAAATTGGAATCAATAATAAAATTAAAAATATATGGAATTTAAGTATGCACCGATGTTTCAGCTCGGTAAAGATGAAACAGAGTATTATTTATTAACCAAAGACTATGTGTCAGTTGGTGAGTTTGAAGGACACGAAATGCTTAAAGTGGAGCCAGAGGGATTGACCCTCATGGCACAGCAAGCTTTCCACGATGTGAGTTTTATGTTGCGTCGCAGTCATAATGAACAAGTGGCGAAGATCCTTCGTGACCCAGAAGCAAGCGCGAATGATAAGTATGTAGCGCTCACTTTCTTGCGTAATGCAGATGTGGCATGCAAGGGACAGTTGCCACTTTGTCAAGACACAGGAACGGCTATTATACACGGCGAGAAAGGGCAGCAAGTTTGGACTTCTAATGCTGCGCATATAAGTGACGAAGAGGCTCTCAGTCGCGGCGTATTCAATACCTATACACAAGATAACCTTCGCTATTCGCAGAATGCACCATTGGATATGTACAATGAGGTGAATACCAAATGTAACCTCCCAGCGCAGATAGATATAGAAGCAACTCATGGCGCTGAATACCATTTCCTTTGCGTGACTAAAGGTGGAGGTTCGGCTAACAAGACTTATCTCTATCAGGAAACCAAGGCGCGTATCCAAAACCCAGGTACACTTGTGCCATTCTTGGTGGAGAAAATGAAGAGTTTGGGTACTGCCGCATGTCCTCCATATCACATCGCAATCGTTATTGGTGGTACTTCGGCAGAGAAAAACTTGCTCACTGTGAAGCTCGCTTCTACTCATTATTACGACACACTTCCTACCACGGGTGACGAGACAGGTCGTGCTTTCCGCGATATAGAGTTAGAGCAACAGTTGCTCCAAGAAGCATATAAGATTGGTCTCGGTGCGCAGTTCGGTGGTAAGTACATGGCGCACGATGTGCGCGTAGTGCGTCTGCCACGCCATGGAGCGAGTTGCCCAATTGGTTTGGGCGTGTCTTGCTCGGCAGACCGAAACATCAAATGTAAAATTAACAAGGAGGGTATATGGATTGAGAAAATGGATAACAACCCTGCTTCTCTCATTCCAGAAGAGTTGCGTAATGCAGGTGAGGGCGATGCAGTGCGTATTGACCTCAATCAGTCAATGGACGCTGTTTGCCAAGTGCTCACCCAATACCCCATCGGTACCCGCTTGAGTTTGAATGGTACGATTATTGTAGGTCGAGATATAGCGCACGCAAAGATTAAAGCGCGTTTGGATGCGGGCGAACCAATGCCTGACTATCTGAAGAACCATCCAATCTACTACGCAGGTCCTGCCAAGACTCCTGCGGGTATGGCGTGCGGTTCAATGGGACCAACCACCGCAGGCCGTATGGACCCATATGTGGATGAATTCCAAGCGAATGGTGGTTCGCGTATCATGCTTGCAAAAGGTAACCGTTCGGTGGATGTGACCAACGCATGTCAGAAGTACGGCGGCTTCTATCTCGGTTCAATAGGTGGACCAGCGGCTATCCTTGCGCAAGAGAATATCAAATCAATAGAGTGCGTCGAGTATCCAGAATTGGGTATGGAAGCTATCTGGAAAATTGAAGTGGAGAACTTCCCTGCATTCATCTTGGTGGATGATAAAGGAAATGATTTCTTTAAGCAACTCAAACCTTGCGCAGGTTGTACCATTTTATAATGAATAAACAATGACAAAGGAAAAAGAGAGTTTTTTGCAAAAGATGAAGCGTCATTATCGCTTGGCGATATTAGACGATAGCACGCTGCACGAGGTATTTCATATGCGCTTGAGCGGCTTGGGTACTTTCAGTGTGCTTATGGTGTTGTTCCTGTTATTGATAGTACTCCTGTCTGCATTGATAGTGCTAACGCCTATCCGTAATATACTGCCAGGTTACAGTGAGAGTATTCGTCAACAGTTAATAGTAGAAAATGCCCGCGTGGACTCTTTGCAAAACTCGCTTACCTTGCAGCGCCAATACCTTGATATTATCAAACAACTCACCGCAGGAGATATTCAGTCGGATAGCATTATCCGCTTGGACTCGCTTCAAATGGTGGAGAGTACCAAACTGCCTGAAATGAGCAACGAAGAAACAGACGCTTTCTTGCTGCAATATGAGCAGAAAGAACGCGACCGCTTATTGCTGCTCAATGATGACCCTAATCCACGCACCGCACAGCGGTTGTGTAAGCCCGTGCGTGGTGTGGTGACGCGTTCTGCACGATTTGATTTCAAGCAGTATAGTGTTGCATTGCGCGTGGTAAAACATGAAAATGTGCTGGCAGTGCTGAGAGGAATGATAGTGCTGCAAGAACCTAATATCAATAATACCTATACTATTGTCATTCAGCATGACCGCTATGTGAGTGTCTATCGCAATGTGGAGGCAGTGTTGAAAACGCAAGGTACAGCCGTCGAAGCAGGCGAATCTATTGGATTGATGGCGGGCGAACAAGAATTAGAATTTGAATTATGGGAGTCGGGCAAACCAGTAGATCCCGAAAAAGTGATAGTTTTCTAATGAAAAAGAAAATTGCAATATTAGGCAGTACGGGTTCGATAGGAACACAAACATTGGAGGTAGTTGCTACCTATCCTGAACGCTATGAGGTGTATGCCCTCTGCGCACACCAAAGCATAGATAAACTCATACAACAAGCACGCACTTTTCACCCCGAAGTGGTGTGTATAGCCGACGAAACGCTCTATCCTGCCTTATGCGAGGCACTGAGTGACTTGGAAATTAAGGTGTGGGCAGGAGAAGACGCTATCGCACAGATGGTAACCATGCCGAGTATTGATGTGGTCGTGGCGGCGATGGTAGGATATGCAGGTTTGCGTCCTACGATAGAAGCTATCAAAGCCGGAAAAACCATCGCACTCGCTAATAAGGAGACACTCGTTGTGGCGGGAGAGATCATATGCGCTTTAGCACAGCAATACCACGCGCCTATACTGCCAGTGGATAGTGAGCATAGTGCTATCTTCCAAAGCCTCGTAGGAGAGGATTATAGTGAGATAGAGAAAATTCTTCTCACCGCCAGCGGAGGACCATTCCGTACCTATACACTCGACCAAATGCGCCAAGTGACGGCAGCTGAGGCGCTCAGACACCCAAACTGGGATATGGGAGCCAAGATAACCATTGACTCGTCCACGATGATGAATAAAGGATTCGAGGTGATTGAAGCTAAATGGCTCTTCGGCGTACCGGTTGATAAGATAGAAGTGCTTATCCATCCGCAGTCCATTGTGCATTCCGCTGTGCAGTTTACTGATGGCGCCATCAAGGCGCAGTTAGGTGCGCCAGATATGCGACTACCTATCCAGTATGCACTCTCTTTCCCAGAACGATTAGCAAGTGATTTCCCACGCGTGGAATGGACGCAGATGACGAATCTTACCTTCGAACAACCCGACTTACAACGCTTCCCTAATCTGCAACTCGCATACGAGGCAATGCGCAAAGGAGGTACGGCGCCTTGCGTGCTCAATGCTGCTAATGAGGTGGTTAACCTTGCATTTAGGCAAGACCGATGTGGTTTCCTACAGATGTCAGAAATTATCGCAGAGACGATGAATAAGACGCCATTCATTGCCACGCCTACATACGAAGATTATGTGGCTATCGATAAAGAAGCACGCATCAAAGCCCAAGAACTATTAGAAAACATCTAACATCTAACATATAACATATAACATCATACATGATACAAGCATTACAATTAATTTTAGCACTCAGCCTTTTAGTACTCATCCATGAGTTAGGCCATTTTATGTTCGCACGCCTTTTCCATGTGCGTGTGGAGAAATTCTATATGTTCTTCAATCCACGCATTAGTCTCATCCGCGCAAAGAAAATCAATGGTAAATGGCAAGTTCGTTTCTTCGCTCCTAATGTGGAACCATCCATGGTGGAGGTGAAAGACCCATTGACAGGCGAGACAAAGACGGATGAGAAAGGTCGTCCTGTCTATCGTCCTATGACCGAAGAGGAGTTGGCTGCGCTGCCTGAAGAGGATTGGCGTCGCTATCCAGATAATACCGAGTGGGGATTAGGATGGTTGCCTTTTGGTGGTTACTGCTCTATTGCAGGAATGGTGGATGAGACTAAGGCGTCAACAGACTTGCCTTCAGAACCTCAATCATGGGAGTTCCGCTCTAAACCAGCATGGCAACGACTGCTCATTATTATCGGTGGTATATTGATGAATTTCGTCGGTGCTATAGTTATTTTTACAATGCTCCTGTGGAACTATGGTCAAGACATGCTTCCGTTGAAAAATATACATACTGGTTTCTATTATTCAGAGGTGTTGCAGCAAGAAGGCTTTGAGCAGCAAGATAAAATACTTACTATCAATGGTGTAGAACCCACAGACTTGAGTGAGATCGTACAGAAGATCGTCATAGAAGGGGAACGCGATGTACAAGTACTCCGCGGTACAGACACGATTATGCTGCATATGTCTGAGGATTTGGGTACTCGCTATTTAGCTATACAAAATGAGTTTGATAAGCAGGAACGAGAGAAACAACGCGCAGATGAGAACTACCAGAAAAGAAATTATGTGCTCATCACGGAGTATGTACCATTCGTGATAGATAGCCTTATTCCTGACCATTCGGCCTCAATAGCAGGCTTGCAGAAAGGTGATAGTATTGTCGCAGTGAATGGCGTACCTACACCATGCTATGTGCAAGTAAGTCAAGAATTACAAAAATATCCATGCGATTCAATCACTATTGATTACTACCGTGGTGGACAAGCTCGCACCGCACAACTCTTCATCGGTGACCAAACAAAGATAGGCGCTTATCCTAAATGGAAATACGATTATTTCAAAGTAGAGCATACTGACTATTCCTTCTTACAATCTATCCCTGCGGGTATTCAGTACGGATGGGATATATTAGTAATGTATGTAAAGCAGTTCCGTTTGGTGTTCACCAAGGAGGGTGCGCAGTCTTTAGGCGGTTTTGGCGCGATAGGAGGTATGTTCCCTGACCTATGGAGCGGATATGCATTCTGGCATATGACAGCTTTCCTGAGTGTCATACTCGCCTTTATGAACTTCCTGCCAATCCCTGCCTTGGATGGAGGATACATACTCTTCTTATTAGTGGAGATAATCACGCGCCGCAAACCATCTGATAAGTTCTTGGAGAAAGCCAACGAAATAGGTTTCTATCTCTTATTGGCTCTGCTCCTTTTTGCAAATGGTAACGATATATTCAAGATTTTCTTCTAAACCACTACCTTCGCCGCGTCAAATCAATAATTACATGTAATGAAACGATTTATCTTTATTCTCTTTATCCTTATTCCCTGTATAGTGGGTGCGAAGAACCCTACTATCAGCGGTTATGTATTGGATATACAGACGGGCGAACGCCTTATTGGCGCGACGGTAGTGGATAAGCGTTCGGGATTAGGTACGGTGACCAATGTGAATGGATTCTATTCCCTTACGCTTCCTTCTGCAGAGGTGTTGCTACAAGCAAGTTATGTTGGGTATGACGAAGGAGACTCATTGTCCTTCACTCTGCGTGCGGATACATTGGTGGAACTATCTTTGGTTTCTACGAATGTGTTGGCGGAAGTGGTGGTGGAGGGCGCTCAGTCGGTGTCGGGCGTGCAGTCGGCGCAGATGTCAGCCGTAGAAGTGCCTATCTCGCAAATCAAAGGTATTCCTGCGATAGGCGGAGAAGTGGATGTGCTCAAAGCTATACAACTGCTACCCGGCGTGCAGTCGGGTTCGGAAGGCTCGGCTGGACTATATGTGCGCGGAGGAGGACCCGACCAGAACTTAATTCTCTTGGACGGCGTTCCATTATATTCTGTAAACCACATGATGGGTTTCTTCTCTGTCTTCAATGCGGATGCGATAAAGAATGTAACGCTATACGAAGGTAATTTCCCAGCGCGCTATTCGGGTCGTTTGTCGTCTATCGTGGATGTGCGGCAGAAAGATGGTGATGCGTATGGCTATCATGGTAATCTCACTCTCGGACTCATCTCTACTAAGTTCAGCGTAGAAGGACCTATCTATTGGACCAAAGAGGAATGGAAGCGTTTTCGCAATAAAGAGGTGGTGAAGGCCAAAACTACCTTTAATATCTCTGCGCGACGCACGCTATACGATTTATTCATATCGCCAGTTATGGCTATTGTTTCTAAGAGCATGACAGGTGGTACAAAGTCAACAGCAGGCTATTATTTCTATGATGTGAATGCTAAATTGACGCATACTTTCTCTGAAAACGACAAACTGAGTGCTTCTTTCTATATGGGTGATGACGTGCTTTATGGGCGAATGAATAGTACGCAAACAAAGTCGTATATGAAACTGCGTTATAATTGGGGCAACCTCTTTGCCGCGCTCAACTATGAGCATCGTTTTAATGGCCGGTTGTATAATACTACCCAACTCAGTTTCACGCGCTATAAATATAAATTAGGTATCACTTCGGTGGAAGATTATACATACGAAGGCGAGCGTGAATATTACGAGACGGGTATGAATTATGATTCTTATATCATGGATGTAATGGCGCAGACTAATTTTGAATGGCGTCCTAATCCTCGTCATGAGGTGCATTTCGGTGGCGGTTATACTTACCATATGTTCAAACCTCAAGTGGGTAGTGTGAAATACCTCTCTAATGATGAGTTTGATGAGAATATAGACACTACTTTCTTTATCGGCAGAACGCACCATACTCACGAACTAAATCTCTATATAGAGGATACCTATACCCCTTGCCATTGGTTTAAGCTGAATGCGGGTCTGCATGCTACGCTTTATCATGCGGACGGTCGTTTTTATCCATCTGTTGAACCTCGTTTAGGTATGCGTTTCTTGCCGCATAAGGATGTGGCTATCAAGATGAGTTATGCGTATATGTCACAATATGTGCATATGCTTTCGAATAGTTCTTTATCTCTGCCAACCGACTTATGGGTTCCGATTACCGCAGATATCCCGCCGATGCGCTCTATGCAAGCCGCAGTGGGATTGACCTATAATGTGTGCAATCAGGTGGAGTTATCGGTGGAGGCTTATTATAAGAAGATGATCAACCTGCTGGAATATAAGGACGGTGCGTCCTATATGGGTGGCAATAATTGGGAATCGCAAGTATGTGTGGGTGATGGTTGGAGCTATGGTGTGCAATTCCTTGCGCAACGCAAAGTGGGACCAGTCACGGGTTGGATTGGTTATACATGGAGCCGCACCATGCGTCAGTTTGATAGACCAGGACAAGAAATCAATTACGGAAAACCATTCCATGCCAAATACGATAGAGAGCATGATTTGAGTGTTACCTTACAATACCGAGTGACGAAAAAATGGGAATTGGCGGCTACTTTTGTTTATGGTACGGGTACACGCGGTACAATAGGATTGCAGAAGTACAATGATGTGCTATACCGCAATAATGTTATGTATCAAACAAACATTAATTTTGTATCGGAGCGTAATAACTATAAAATGCCTGATTATCACCGTTTGGACATCGGTTCTACATGGTATTTAAAGGATAAAAAGCATGATAATTTTGGGCATATACTCAATTTGTCTGTTTATAATGCGTATTGCAATTTTAACCCATTCTTGGTATATCCAAGTGGTAATAAATTGTATAAGTTGAGTCTTTTTCCAATTATTCCAAGTTTAAGTTACACATTCAAATTCTAAGCACTATGAAACGACTATTATCTATATTACCTATATTGTTGCTCGTACTAATATCGTGCGAACGTGAAATTACATATCACGGCGAATATGACGATCCTAAATTAGTGGTTCAGGCTATTTTATATGCTGGCGAAGACTCTATTGATTGCTTTGTGGATCGCTCTTATTTCTTCTTAGATGAAAAACCAAACACAAAGGAACCGCTACCTAATGTGACGATACAAATTAAATCTGCCTCTAATCCATCATTGTGTCTCTTGCGTGATAGCATAGTGGGTATGTATTATCGATTATATCTCTCTGCACCATTACAGTCGAATGATACTATCCGTTTGACCGTTACGCATCCAGAATATGGTACGGCGACAGCTGAGGAAGTAATCGTTCCGCGTTTTAAGGTGCAACTCAAATCAAGCGTTTGGGATACTAAGAAATGTGAATGTCGTGCAGTGTTTGATTTTCCCGATTCACCGAACTTATCAAATCCCTTGAGCGTTACAGCATATGTTAAGTTGAATAAGGTAAGGATTTCTACAGAAACTAAAAACGGTGTGCAGACTAGTTGCGATACTTCTTATACCACAGGGTTATATAATATGATAGAATCAATACATCCAGTTTTTGCTTTGAATAAAGATTACTATGATGCATCGACTAACAAGTATAGAAACTTTAGTTTAGCTATTGATGGTCATTATACCTCTGCTAAGGATGTGGAGTTAATTGTACGTATAGACAATTTCTATGATACTACGGTGGTAAAAGACTATTGGAGTATAGGTAAAAAACAGACTACGTATTATACATATACGGTTGATACATGTGAGTTTAGCTTTGGCTTAACAGGTCCAACACATGAAATATACATGAGATCTATGAATGCTTATTTTGGATATACCGATGAATCTTATGATGATATGGATATAGGTGTGATATTTGAGGACCTATTTGGTATGGAGGAACCTGTCCCTATTTATACTAATATTGAAAATGGTTATGGACTTTTGGTGAGCAAAAGTAGAGATGTAATAACAATAACAGATATACAAAAAGAATAATGGATTATTTTGTACACGAATCGTCTTATGTGGACGAGGGTTGCCAAATAGGCAAAGGAACCAAAATTTGGCATTTTAGTCATATTATGAGCGGTTGTGTTATAGGCGAACGCTGTAATATAGGTCAGAATGTAGTTATCTCACCCGATGTCGTGCTGGGCAATAACTGCAAGATACAAAATAATGTGTCCGTCTATACAGGTGTGCAATGCGAGGACGATGTGTTCCTTGGACCATCGATGGTATTCACCAATGTGATTAACCCTCGCGCTGCTGTGAGTCGCAAAGATGAATATAAACCTACTATCTTGCGTCGTGGTGCGTCGGTGGGCGCGAACGCGACTATCGTCTGCGGACATACCTTGGGTGAATACTGCCTTATAGGCGCAGGGAGTGTAGTGACCAAAGATGTGCCCGCTTATGCGCTTATGGTGGGTAACCCCGCGCGACAAATAGGATGGGTGAATGCCAATGGAGATAGATGCGAAACACTCGAAGAAGCAATGAAAAACTAACATCTAACATCTAACATCTAACATATAACATCACACATGATACAACGCATTCAAACACTTTATTTACTCTTAGTAGTCGCTTTAGGCATTACTTTATGTTTCGTTCCCGTAGTGCAGTTTGTTACCCCAGAGGGCGCAGAGATTGTTCGTGCATGGGAACTGACTGCTTTGGGAATGACAGAAACCACTGTAAACGAACTACCTGCTATAGAACTGAATGGCTTATGGGGACTACTCTTGGCGTCAGTACTTATCCCTGTTTTAGCAATGGTAGATATTTTCTTGTATAAAAAACGCCTCTTACAAGCACGACTGAATATCTTTTCTATCATGCTTTGCTTGGGTTACTATGGCGTATTGGCTATTTATATCTATCTGGCTAAGATGGTGATAGATGTAGATGTGTATGTGATGGGTTGGGCTTGCCTTCCATTAGTTTGCTTGGTGCTCACTGTCATGGCTACGCGTCGTATCCTCAAAGATGAGGCGATGGTTCGCGCAGCCGATAGATTACGCTAATCATTGATAATAGAAATAAGGTGGAGAAATTATTAGGTAAGACATTAGCAGAACTGCAGTCCGTAGCGCAACAGGTCGGTTTGCCTAAGTTCGCAGGTAAGCAACTCGCAGAGTGGCTTTATGTGCGCCGTGTGCGTTCGTTTGATGAGATGACGAATATCTCGCTCAAAGGGCGTGAAGCACTCAAAGCGCATTACACTATTGGTCGTAGTCTTCCTATACGCGAGGCCATCAGCGCGGATGGTACGCGTAAGTATCTATTTCCTGTGGATACCGATAGTCCATCCGCTAAAGGACAAATGGTAGAGGCTGTCTATATACCAGAAGACGATCGCGCCACACTATGCGTCTCCACCCAAGCGGGATGTAAGATGGGATGTCGTTTCTGCATGACAGGTACGCTCGGTTTCCATGCGCATCTTACCGCCGCAGACATACTTAATCAGATTTTCTATTTCGACCTATCGGGTAATCCAGCTACGAGCAATAAAGTTCTTCTGCCGCTTACCAATATTGTTTATATGGGTGAAGGAGAACCGATGGATAATATAGACGAAGTATTGCGTTCGCTCACTATCCTCACAGCTGATTATGGTTGCAGTTGGTCCCCTAAGCGCGTCACGGTTTCCAGTGTGGGCGTGATGCCTGGTTTGAAGCGGTTTATAGAAGAAAGTGAATGTCATTTGGCTATCTCGCTCCATAATCCTTTTGGCGTGGAGCGCGCATCCATCATGCCTGCAGAACGAATGTTACACATAACCGACCTAATCGCATTGCTCAAGCAATATGATTGGAACCATCAGCGCCGTGTGAGTTTTGAATATATATGCTGGCATGGTAAGAATGACACTCCGCGGCATGCCAATGAACTGCTGCGTTTATTAAAGGGACTGCCTTGTCGTATCAATCTTATTCGTTTCCACGAAGGTGTGGAGCAAGTGGCAAAGACTGCTCTTGGGGAACGCTCATTCCCATCCTCCGACGAGAAACAAATGGTGTGGATGCGTGATTATCTCACTCAGAATGGAATAACGACTACTATCCGCCGCTCACGCGGACAAGATATTCAAGCCGCTTGCGGTATGCTTGTAGCAGATGTCTAACAGCGTTAGCGGTTAAGCGGTTATGCGGTTAGGCGGTCTAATCTCACAGCATTTTGCTCAGTTGGTCGTAGTACTTAGGAGAAACGGGTACTGCCTTCATGCCGTGTATGTCTAATTCAGCTTGGATAATTCCCTCTTTGTCTCTGCGCAGTACTGTCACATGCTTCGGATTGACGAAAAACGAGCGTTGGCAGCGCACAATACTATGCTTTGCCATTAGTTCCTCTATACCACGCATAGATTGACGAAGTGAGAACTCTTTCTGTGTGTCTCCCTCCATATAGTGAATATGCACATAGTTCTCCTGCGCCTCCACATACACAAGCACATCGCTTGCAATTACTAATTTTAATCGTCCTGTATTCTCTGTGAATCGGATGAGTTGCTCGTCGTTTTGCTGCTCATCGGGTTTGGTGTATGCCAATAACAATGCCAATAAAAGGTAAGGGTAGAGTAAAATAGTGAAAGTTAATTTTAGACATTGCCCTAAAGCCGGGAAATAACCATAATCGCCGTGCATGAGCGCCATGTATAGCGCAGCAAAACAACTGAAAATAATCATCTCTGCTAATGACCACAAGGTGTATTGCCACCAATTGAGTGGTAATCGCTTGCGGATACTTGTCATTATACAGCGCGAAATACCAATCACTCCTATTAAAATAGAAAAGAGCATTAAAGCATTGAAAACAATCTTATTCGTGCCTGTCTCAAGGAATGTACTCATCCATTCGCTTTCGTAGAAAAGTATGAAAGCAAGGAAGAAAATGGGTAGTGCTAATACATGTAGTAGCATAGCGCTCCATGACTGTAGAAATGTAGGAATTTTACTCATGATTTAGTCTATTCTGTAAATGTGACGAAATAAATATTTGCCTATTTTCGTCCCTATATGGCTGATTTAGTCATCTTTTTGCTTGTTTTCGTCACTAAGTAGTACTTTGTATCACATTAAATTGTCTATGTGGTGAAAAGGCAGTAATTTTGCACCGCAATTCAAAAAATATAACATTATGGAAACAATACAACAAATAGGAATGAAGTTATTCGTGCTAATATATTGCTTGCAATTACCTCTTATTATTACTTATTTATTGCTTAGTTTATAATTTTATTATATTGTATTACTATGGACAAGACACAAGTCATTTATACCAATAGTGGTCTATGCTATGATTGGAAAGCGATTGCCGCTAATCCTCATGCTGAGCATCGTCCCCAGATGGAGCTCGCTGCTTATAAGGCACAATATATAAATATGATTGCGCAAGCGCGTGCGTGCGGGAAAGAACCCATCTTAACCAGTTTGCCTATTATGGACGAGGACCGTTGTTTCGCTTCAATCACACGAGGTATGACTATGCAGGAACGAAAAAATATCTTGTATTGGTTGGGCGGTACTACCGTTCGCTTACGCAATATACATGCTTTGTATAACTTGTCGCTATTCCGCATAGCTTCCAGTCATTGTGTGCATATAATAGATATCACAAGTCCTATGCTCTCGCATGTCAATCACTTGGAACTCCTCGAAATGGATGGAGTCAGTCTGTCCGCTTTAGGGCAGTCTGTGGTGGACGCAGAGGTTAAACGAACCATCGTTCAGGGAACTACGGCATAGCAGTCCCCTGAATGGTGTATTTATTATCTTCTCATATTAGCCTTGGCTTGCTCACGAGCTAATCGTTGTTGCTCGCGTTGCATCTCTTCAAGGCGCTTCATAAAGCCGGATTTGGGTTTCCCGGCTTTATGTTTTTTATTCTTTTCTATCTCAGCTAACATCTTCTTGTCATTGAGTGTCCAACGGAAAATCATCGTTTGGAGGATGGTGAAGAAGAGTGAAACGAGATAGTAGTATGATAAACCAGCCGCGTAATCATTGAAGATGAAGAGGAACATGAGTGGCATAGCATACATCATGTACTTCATGAATTTCATATTCGGATCTGTGGCTTGTGATTGCATGGTGATATATGTGTAGAGGATATTTACTACAGTCATCAGCAAACAGAAGAGGGATAGGTGATCGCCTAAGAAAGGTATGTCAAAGCCCCATTGGAAGACAGCATCATAGGTAGATAAGTCTTCTGCCCAGAAGAGTGACTTACCACGCAGTTCAATAGCGGTTGGCAAGAACCAGAACATAGCCATCAGTACAGGGAATTGGAAGAGCATAGGTAAACAACCACTCATCGGATTAACTCCTGCTTGTTGGTATAGTTGCATCGTGGCGGCTTGGCGTTCTTGCATTTTCTCTGCAGGGTATTTCTCGTTGATGGCGTCTATCTGTGGCTTGAGTGCGCGCATCTTAGCGCTTGACTTATACGATACAAAGACAAAAGGCAAGATGATAAGTTTGATAACAAGTGTCATCAGCAAGATAACAATACCGATATGCAGCCCCCAACCGGTGAATAGGTCGAACATAGGGATGACAAGAATAGTATTTATCCAGCTGACAATCTTCCAGCCTAATGGTACCAATTCATTGAGGTGCAAACGCTCGTCTTTCTCTACACCATCATCATAAGCCTCGAGTGTGTGGTAGTGGTTTGGACCAAAGTAGAAACGCATACCTGTAGGTTCTTTGCCTGTGATGTCAAATGGAACTGAGGTGTGTGTGGTATATTGCTTAATATAACCAGAATGTTTGGCTTGTAGAATAGACTCAAACTCCGACGAAGTAAATGCGTCATCAGCGATGAGTACGGTGGAGAAGAACTGGTCTTTGTAACCAATCCAGCGTACGCGTGCAGCCTCTTTATCGCTATCATCTTTGGATTCGCTGAGTTTCTCTATGTCACCGCCAACTAACATGTATTGGAGTTGTGAATAGCGTTCCTCAAAAGTGCGTCCTTTCTCTTGTTGTGGGATGAGTTGTTGCCAAGCCATCTCCATAGAGTTGATGTTTTGTGCGAGAATGGTCTGCATGTTATTGGCTTGAATATCGAATTCTACCATGTAGTTGTCAGAGAGGGTGTATATGAAATCGATATACTCGTTCTCTTGTTCTGTTTGCAGACGCATGATAGCTTTTCTTTTGTCGCCAGACTCTACAGGAGTAAAGTAGAAATTAGAGGTTTGTAGAATACGATTATTGGCTGTGATAAGTGTGAATGCCATAGAAGACTCATCTCCGCGGAAGAGGGAAAGTGGGTTAATCGTGTCCCCATTGGCGCGGTAGTCAAGCAGTTCTGCTCGTTGAATAGTACCACCATGTGTGGTGAGTGTAAGGCGGAGCACATCATTTTCTAAAGTGATGAGTTGCTCTGTACCCTGTGCTGCTTGAGCAAAAGTGCCATACACGGCTTTCAGTCGTGCTTGTAGTGAGTCTTGTGAAATAGGTGTTGTGCTTGTTGTTTCTTGCTGCAGCTGTGCCGTTACTTCCTCCGAGATGCGCAGTGCTTCAGCTTCTTGCATCTGCACCATCGCTATGGAGTCTTGAATGCGTTGCTGCTCTGTCAACTCCTCTTGTGAGGGGCGGCCAAGCATACTAAAACCAATAATAATTGCGGCTATCAATAGAAAGCCAATCCATGTATTTTTATCCATTCTGTATGTTATTTAATTATATTTTTCTACAGTTAAATGATTTCGAATGCCACATCCATCATGTTTGTAAATGAGTTTTGTCTTTGTTCTGCTGTTGTTGCTTCGCCTGTGAGTATATGGTCGCTGACGGTGCAGATGACGAGTGCTTTCTTGCCTGCGCGTGCTGCGTTCATGTAGAGTGCTGGTGCTTCCATCTCATCGGCGAGCACACCCATCTTGGTCCAATTGGACTTGCGTGGGTCTTCGCTGTAGAAGATATCTGCGGAGAACACATTACCTACATGGTATGTGTATCCGAATTTCTCGCAAGCATCTACTGCTTTGCGTGTCAGTTGGAAGTCTGCAATCGGAGCAAAACTGCCGTGGAGGTTGAATTGGTTAGCATAATTACTATCGGTACAGCTGCCCATAGCGATCACGAGGTCACCCACATGGATGTATTCTTGTCTCGCGCCGCATGAACCTACGCGGATGATGGTTTCTACATCGTAGAAATTGAATAACTCATAGGTGTAAATACCGATGGAAGGGATACCCATTCCATGTCCCATAACGGTTAGTTTTTTTCCTTTGTATTCACCAGTGTAAGCAAACATGTTTCGTACTTGGTTTACCAAAACAGGGTTGGTGAGGTAACGCTCAGCCATTAGTTTAGCGCGTAGTGGGTCACCTGCCATGATAACTGTCTTTGCGATTTCTCCATACTGCGCACCGATGTGCGGAGTAGGACATTGATTTTTTGCCATAATTGTGTTATTTTAAGGTTATTATTTTCTTAATAATCATTATTCATTAACCACTTGACTGCTTTCTCGAGGTCATCGGGTGTGTCGATGCCGATGGTAGGTGTGTGGGTGATACCTATTTGTATCTTATATCCGTTTTCCAACCAGCGTAGTTGTTCGAGGCTCTCGGTTTGTTCGAGTGGTGTGGGGGATAGTTGTGTTATTTGCTGTAATATATCAGCTCGGTAGGCGTAAATGCCTACATGTCGGTAGTATTTGCCTTTGTTGAGCCATTCTTCTTTGTTGACGCCTCTCATGTGTGGAATGACGCTTCGTGAGAAGAGTAGGGCATTGCCTGTTTGTTCGCTCCATGCCACTTTGGGTGTGTTGGGGTTTTCGAGGTCTTCGAGGCTATCTTCTGCTGTGAAAGGTCTCACTAATGTGGCTATCTGTGTGTCAGGGTTTTGCTCGAAGCAGTCGATGAGTGTTTGTATCTGTTCGGGTTGGATGAATGGTTCATCTCCTTGTATATTGATGATGACGGTAGTACTATCGTTTTGTTCTCTCCATTGGGGTGTAGTTATCGCCATGTATGCTTCCAAACAACGGTCTGTACCGCATTTGTGGTCGGTTCGTGTCATTACCACTTTGCCTTCGAATGCTTCCACGGCGTTGTATATGCGTTCGTCATCGGTGGCGACGAGGAGGGTATCCAGTGCTTTGCTGGCTTGCTCATATACGCGGTGTATGACAGTTTTGTGGCATAGGTTAGCCAATGGTTTGCCGGGAAACCGTGTGGACGCGTATCGCGCAGGTATTATTCCAATGTATTTCATAAGATATTCATTATTCATTATTCATTAACTAACACTTTGCTCAGCAAGTGTATTGCTCCGCCAATGGTACGTACATCTTTAATGGTGGCGTATCGTCTGCCTGTTTTGTTTCCTTTTTTGTCAAATTCTTCGTGTATGGTGCATCGTTGTGGTCGTTCGATGATGAATTGTATTATTTTGCCGAAAGCCTCGGACTGCCAGTATGCTTCTTTGCGTTGCACGAAATAGATGGTGAGTTGTTCTTGTTTGAGGAATACTTTCTCTATTCCTAATTGGCAGCACAACCATCTCAGTTTTACTACGGAGAGCAGTTCGTCTGCTTCTTCGGGCAGTGGTCCGAAGCGGTCAATGAGTTTCTTGCGATAGTCGAGTAACTGCTGTTCGCTATGTAGGGTGTCCAATTCGCGGTAGAGTGTTATTCGTTCGCTTATATTCTCAATGTACAGCGGTGGGAAGTGGATGGAAAGGTCCGTCTCTAATTGACTATCGCTACACCATTGCTTTCCACTTTCCACTCTTGACTCTCGCCTTATCGCCTCCTCGCCTTCTCGCCTGCGGAGGCTCTCCGCTTCCTCTTGCAGTTCCTCTACTGCTTCATTGAGGATGCGTTGGTATGTCTCGTATCCTAAATCGGCAATGAAACCAGATTGTTCTGCCCCTAATAAGTTACCTGCTCCTCGTATGTCGAGGTCTTGCATAGCGAGGTTGAATCCTGCTCCGAGTTCGGCAAAGGTAGATAGTGCTTCCAGTCGTCTGCGTGCGTCGCTGGTGATGAGTTCTCTATCGGGTGTGATGAGGTAGCAGTATGCTTTGCGGTTGCTTCGTCCCACTCGTCCGCGTAACTGGTGTAGGTCTGCCAAACCGTAGTTCTGTGCGGAGAAGATAAGCATGGTATTCACATTGGGTATGTCCACGCCTGACTCGATGATGGTAGTGGCGACGAGTATGTCGTATTCATAGTTGATGAATGCTTCTAATCGTTCTTCCATTTCTCCTGCGGGCATTTGTCCGTGTGCAGTGATGATACGCGCTTCGGGGCAAAGGCGGTGTAGTCGGTTCTCGATGCGTGGTAACATCTCGATGCGGTTGCACACGGCGAATATCTGTCCATTGCGCTCCATCTCCAAGTCTATTGCCTCTTTGATAAGGTCCTCGTCGTCGAGAGTGATGAGTTCGGTTTGCACGGGGTACCTGTTCTGTGGTGGCGTGGTCATGATGCTTAGGTCTCGTGCGCCGAGGAGTGAGAACTGTAAGGTGCGTGGGATAGGTGTGGCGGTGAGTGTGAGCACATCGATGTTGGTGCGCATACTCTTAAGTCGCTCTTTGACGGCCACACCGAATTTCTGTTCCTCGTCGATGATAAGCAGCCCTAAGTCATGCCATTTGATGTTCTTATTGACTATCTTGTGTGTACCGATGAGGATGTCTATTTGTCCGTTGGCTAACTGCTCTAATATCTCTTTGGTCTCCTTGGCTGTTTTTCTTCGGCTGAGGTATGCTATCTTGGCGGGGGTGTTCGCCATTCGTTCGCGGAAGGTGTTGTAATGCTGTAGTGCGAGTACGGTGGTGGGTACGAGTACTGCCACTTGCTTGCCGTCGGTAGCAGCTTTGAAAGCAGCTCGCATCGCCACTTCGGTTTTACCGAAGCCCACATCTCCGCATACAAGTCGGTCCATGGGCATAGGTCGCTCCATGTCGCGTTTGATGTCTGCGGTGGCTTTGGCTTGGTCGGGGGTGTCTTCGTATAGGAAAGACGCCTCGAGTGCGTGCTGCATGTATCCGTCGGGGGCATAGGCAAAACCTTGTTGCTGCTTGCGTGCGGCGTAGATACGAATAAGGTCGCGCGCTATGTCCTTCACTTTGGCTTTGGTGCGCTCTTTGAGTCGCTCCCATGCGCCGCCTCCGAGTTTGCCTAATGTAGGAGCTTCCCCTTCACGCCCTTTGTATTTGGATATACGGTGTAGGTTGTGAATAGAAACATATACAGCGGCGCCGTCGCGGTAGATGAGTTTGATTTTCTCTTGCATCTTACCATTGACGGGTGTGTTAACTAATCCGCCGAACTTAGCGATGCCGTGGTCGGAGTGTACGACGAAATCACCTATTTGCAGTTGGTTTATTTCTCGTAGTGTGATGATGGCTTTGCCTCGTCGTGCGTTCTCGCTGCTCATCTGCACGCGGTGGTAACGCTCGAAGATCTGATGGTCGGTATAGCAGCAAATCTTCAGGTCATGGTCAATAAATCCCCCATGCAGTGTGCTATTGATAGGGATGAAGGTTAGACCGCTGGCGCTGTTAGACCGCTGCGCTGTTAGACCGCTGGCGCTGTTGGACCGCTGCGCTGTTAGACTACTCACTACTCCATACTCACTACTCTCTACTATCGCTTGTAGTCGGTCTAATTGTTTCTTTTGTTCGGCGAGGATATAAACGGTGTATCCTTTTTCCTTGTGTTGTTGTAGGTTGTCGATAAGTAGGTCAAACTGCTTATGGAAGATAGGTTGTGGAGTGGTATGGAAACTTATCTGACTATATGTCGTGAAATAGCTCTTCTCTGCCATCTCAATAGTTCTCTGTACTCTGTACTCAATACTCGGTACTTTGTACTTGACTATCGCAAAGTCATTGCTTATCCAGATAGCGTCCTCAGGCAAGTAATCCAATATACTCGCATCTTGGTCCTTCGTACTTTGTACATCGTCCTTTGTACATCGTCCATCGTCTCGTCCTACTATCTGCGCAGTGGTTACTTTATTCTTGCTGAGTTGGTCTTCTATGTCGAACTCACGAATGCTATCTATCTCATCTCCGAAGAAGTCCAGTCGGTACGGCATGTCGTGGCTGTAACTGTATATATCTACTATACCTCCTCGTATGGCAAACTGTCCGGGTTCGAAGACGAAATCCACTCGTTCAAATCCTCTTTCTATGAGTTGGTTGGCGAGTTCGGATTGTTGTATCTCTTGTCCTACTGAGAACTGGCAACTGATGTCAGATAGTTTTTCTATTGCAGGCACGGCTTCGTTTATTGCCTCCGGGTAGGTCACAATAATCATCACCTCTTTGCCTCCTATAGGGCTTTGCCCGTCCTGTAGCTCCGCGTCCTGTAGGTCTCCGACCGTCCTGTAGGCGCTTGCGCCGTCCTGTAGCGCTGCCAAACACTCTGTGCGTTGGATGACCATTGCTTCGTCTGTGGTGCGTCTGCGCTTGCTGGAAGGAAAAAAGAATACGCTTGACTCTTCTCCTGTAGGTCTCCGACCGTCCTGTAGGCGCTTGTCGCCGTCCTGTAGGTCTCCGACCGTCCTGTAGGCGCTTGCGCCGTCCTCCGTACACCCTACTTGTACAAGATCTGCATAGAGGTATTTGGCGTCTTCTTCATTATCGATAATAACAAAGAATACTCTCTTCTCGTCCTTCGTACATCGTACATCGTCCATCGTCCTTATTGTTATTGCTTCAATAGCGAGTGCTCGTGCGCTCGCGTGCAAACCGCTCAAGAGGAGGTGTGTTTCACCGCCTCTTTGTAGTTCTTTGATAGCTGCTTTTATCTCAGGTCTATCCAAGAATGTACTATGTATATCCTCTATGGTCATTAATTGAGTAGTCCTCGTTAGTATTGAGTAGTTAGTAGTGAGTGGTGACTCACACGAACCTTAGTTCAAGCGCGCGCGTATTTACGCATATTAAAATCGGCTGCAAATTTACAACTTTTTTTTGACATACGCAAGCGCCCGCGCGTTTTTGAGTAAAAAAACGAAAAAATGTGTTTTTTAGAAAAAAATGCACAAAAATTTGCTCATATCAAAAATTATTCGTACCTTTGCGAACAATTTCAAATAATTACCCCTATGACAGATAAAACATACACGCTTAAGCAAGAACAGTTAGCCACCTATGCCAAGGCATTGGCTCACCCCGCGCGAATAGCAATTATTCAATTTCTATTGCGTAGGAGAGAGTGCTATTTTGGGCATATAGAAGAAGAATTGCCTATAGCAAAAGCAACTGTTAGTCAGCATCTTAATGCTCTGAAAGAAGTTGGACTTATTCAAGGAACAGTAGAGGGGGTGAAAGTCAAATACTGTATCAATCAGCAAAATTGGTTACTGCTGCAAATGTTATTGCAGGAATTTATCAATCAGCCACTTACCAAAACTAACACTTCTAAAAATGACTGCTGCTGTCAGTAAATAAATTATCTGCTATCTAACAGCACAGTAGTCTAATATCTCCCGTAACCACTCACAAAGTGGGCGAATTGATATACATAAATCTAAATTGTTCGTAAAAATACAAATAAATTATTAATCATTTAAAAATTCTAACTAACATGAAACTAATCGTATTAGGTACAGGTTGTGGCAAATGCAAGGCCTTGTACGCAAATCTGCAGCAAGCAGTTAATGAAATGGGTATCGCAGCTGAAGTAAGCAAAGTGGAGGACATCCAAGAGATACTTCAATATGAAGTGTTTGCGCTACCAGCTCTCGTCAAAGATGGTCAGGTGGTAGCAACAGGTTTGCTCTCCAAACAAGCCATTATTAACATCCTAACTCAAACATCATGAAAAAGTGTTATTTATAAACAACTATTACCTTGAATTATATGGAGACATTAAAATTGCTTTTAGATCAGACGCATATGGCATGGCTGAGTGCTCTGTTGATGGGACTCATCACAGCTCTTTCGCCTTGTCCTTTAGCCACGAATATTGCCACTATTGGTTATCTGAGTAAAAATATAGATAGCAAACGCCAAGTACTACTCAGCGGTTTATTCTATACTTTAGGTCGCGTATTTTCTTATACCTTGCTTGCATGGTTGCTGATGATAATAGTGCGCGGCGGGGCAAATGTTTTGGGTGTGCATCGTTTTTTATCACTTTGGGGCGAAAGACTGACAGGTCCCATTATGCTCTTAATGGGGGTTGTTCTGTTAGTGGGTGAACACTTGCGCTTGCCTACTATCTCGTTATGGAAACAACGCACTCAGGCACCGACTCTTGTTGGAGCGTTCTTCATGGGTTGTGTATTTGCGTTGGCGTTTTGTCCTACAGCGGGAGTGCTTTATTTTGGAGGCTTGCTACCTATGGCGCTCTCCACTACTGGGGGGTGGTTACTACCTTTGCTCTTTGCGATAACTACCGCTTTGCCTGTAGTATTGGTGAGTTTTATTCTAGCGTTTGGTATGCAGAATATAGGTCGTGTGATGGGTAAGATACAGGCCGTGCAACGCATATTTCAAATCCTTGTGGCTGTGTTGTTTATCAGCATTGGAGGCTATTATATTATCGTTCAAATACTATTATAACTATGATTCAACGATTTGCAGATTGGCTTGTCTATCATATTATTGGATTAGACGCCACCTCCCATTTGGGAATAGCTGTCAATTTCTTTATCTATGATAGCATTAAAATTATCTTTTTGCTTTTTAGTATCAGTTTTTTAATGGGTATTATTAATGCATATTTCCCTATCGAGCGTCTGCGTCAGTTTCTCAGCACGCATCGTCTCTATGGATTGGATTATTTGCTGGCGGCTTTGTTTGGGGGTATCACTCCGTTTTGCTCTTGTTCGTCGGTACCGTTGTTTATTGGTTTTACTAAAGGCGGCATACCTCTGGGTGTTACCCTCACTTTTCTTATTGCTTCTCCTTTGGTGAGTGAAGTGGCGGTGGCTATGTTCTTGGGTTCGTTTGGTTGGCGAGTGACGCTGATATATGTTGTTAGCGGTACGCTCTTGTCCATGGTGGCAGGTTTTGTGTTGGGCAAGATGCGCTTGGAATCCTATTTGACTGATTGGGTAAAAGTAGCGCAGAGTAAGTCTTCTGTACAAACTCAAAAGTGGCAAATACAAGAAACGCCTTTTCTTCATCGTCTGCCTGCGATAGTTCGCGACTCTTGGAACATTGTGCGCGGTGTGCTCCTGTATATCTTTATTGGTATAGGTATTGGGGCTGCTATGCATGGTTATGTACCTGAAGGTTTCTTCGAACAATACTTAGCTGCCGATAACTGGTGGGGCGTTCCATTGGCGGTGATATTGGCAGTGCCGATGTATGCCAATGCGGCAGGTATTGTGCCGATTATTGAGGTGTTTGTTGCCAAAGGTGTGCCGTTGGGTACTGCTATTGCATTCATGATGGCGATTATAGGTTTGTCTATTCCTGAAGCTGCTATGCTCAAAAAAGTGATGACATGGCGACTGATAGGTGTGTTTTTTGGTGTAGTCACATTGTTAATAGTATTATCAGGATATATATTCAATTGGTTGCTATGAAAGTGTTGATTGAATCTTGTCTTGCCACAGCCTTCGTAATACCCGCGATGATATTCACCGACAAATATGCAGTTTTATAGGTGTTTAGTGACGAAAAAAGCAAAATCCCAAGTTTTTTCCCAACTTTTTATTTGTGTATTTTTTAAAAAAACACTACCTTTGCCCCCGAATTTTCAATATCGTTTTTTATGAAGTCTAAACTATTATGTGTGTTGGTTCTTGCTTGCGTTCTTATTCAAGCCACACAAGCGCAAACAGTTTTGCAACCATCTAATCCAAATGATGTATGTGCAGCAGCATGGCAGCAGTACGAGAAGGGTGATAAACTATGGAAAACTGGTTGGGGACTGTTTGTTCCTGGTGTAGCAATGGCCACGGTGGGAGGAGTATATGGATTTACCCGTATGTTCGGATATGATGGAAGCATGACCACTAATTATCCATTTATAGCAGGCATGACGGTCCTTAGCGCTGGTTGCGCAATGACTATCTCTTCTATCCCTTGCTTAGTTATCGGACAGAAGAACCGCCAAGCAGCCAAGAAAACTATTGACGAATGGAACTGCGCGCCAGAGATCTCTTGCGAACAGATACGACTTCAATACGACAAGAATGATAAACTATGGAAAGCAGGTTGGGGCTTATTCGGTATAGGAGGTGGATTAACTATCCTTGGTGGTGCTTTGGCTGGCTATTATAGCAATCATCCGACTCTTGTAAATGGAGTGGAGAGTTACGCGGTTTCCGACGCAGGCGCTGTGTTGATGGGCGTCGGTTTAGGTTCGCTAATCACTTCTATTCCATGTATTTGTGTGGGACAGGTAGAACGAAAAAAAGCATCGAACTTGTATCATCAGCATTGTGCAGCAGAACCACCACTAACTTTCTCTATTCAGTCTTCGGCTAATGGCCTCGGCCTTGCTATGCAATTTTAGGCATTATAAAGAAGAGAGCACTGAGGTGTCCCCTTTCTTGAGTAGTGAGTGTCGCGTTCGGCAATTAGTCGCAAAGGTCCATACCACTCCGCTAAATGGACGGGCTCCTAATGTTGTCTATGGTCGGAGCGACGCTCCCCGCTGCTCCTTCCGTTCGAAAGCAAAAGTCAATTGCTTTCTCCATGCTCTTAACTCGGACTATTACATGCGCTAGCAGTCCTCGTTAGTATTATATTAAGTAGGGAGTACAACTTCTAACATACGCATAAGATACGCGTAACATACGCCGTTTTGCAATAGTTGTTCGAACACCATTCAAAGCCTTTTGATTAGTAACCCTTTTTCGTACTCCTGACAACCTTTTTCAGGTTTAGTCAGGTTTAGACAGGGTATTGTGTGGTCGCGGTGTGGTCGCGATGTGGTCGCGGTGTGGTCACGATGTGGTGGTGTTATTGGAGTGATGCGCCATGCACCCGCCATGCACCCTATTGTGACATTCAGGATGCGAACGAGATGCGAACGGTGGAGAATGCTAAGCGGAATGAGACATACGAGACGCTTACGAGAGACCTACGGGACGATAGCGACATCAAAAAAAAACACCGCCACTCATTTCTGAATGACGGTGCAAAGGTAGTAAAAATATCGCAGAAATGCAAATTATTTGGCAAAAAACACCCATTTATTTGCATGTATCAGAAAAAAGTGGTACTTTTGCAGTCGCAAAGGATAAGTGAAAGGCATGCAACACGCTAATTTATAATAATGTCAAGACACCTGCTCTTTTAGTCGCTAAAAAAAGTGAATTATTAGGTGAAGTTGAATTGATAGAAGAAGAAATGTGGAATTTATTAATTGAAAAGATATGAGTACAAAAGAATTAGAATCCAAAGTTAACCAAGGATTGAAAATAGCACATCGTTGTGTTGTGGAGCAACATCGTCGTGATAATCAACCGCTCGTTTTTAGTGAAAATGGTGAGGTTTTGTTTGTTGATCCGTTCACAGTAGAATTGTAATAGTTAACGGAGTATTCTTGATAGTATGTTACAACGAATGGTTGACCATCCATGTAACATGAATTCATGTTAAAATCTTAGAATCATCTGCCATTTATGCAAAATCCGCATAAATGGCATTTTTCTTTTGGTACTTTCAAAATAATTTACTATCTTTGCAGCCGAAAGAATGTTTAAGGGTATCTTGAGTTACAAATCGACACACAGGCACAAATGTTGCGCCGCTAAATAAAAGTATTAACCTCTAAATCCCTTTTCGTTATGAAAAACAAGATTCTTCTTAGTGCAATGATGACTACTCTAGTGTTAGTGAGTTGTGAAAAACCAGTTGTCTCTCCACAAGATGAAACTCAGAGAAAAGAAATATTAGCAAATGAAGAGTGTGTAATTGAGACAGACTTACCAACTTATATAGATGACTATACAGAGCGTGCTAATCCTTATGCAGTTCATTGTATGGAGGAGGCTCTAGAATTTATAAGAACAGAAATCTCGCATCCTTGCGGCTTGCCAAATACTATTAATATCTCTGATATAGCTTTCTCCATTACGATTCAACCAACAGACTATTATATTGCTCTATATCCAAACAATGCTGTTGACTATGAATCATGGGCTGATACTAGTCTTGTTGTAACAATGCCCTATCCACTTCTTTTAGATAATATAGATGGTTTATACGGGAATGATATGGTCTATTTATCTGATATAGAGCAGGAAGTTCCTGTTCTATATGGTGTCTGTTCGGCAGATTCACTAGAACAACTTGATCTTAGTGGTGTTGATTATTATATAATAGAAGAATTATTTATTCCAGAAAATTCTAATCAATTATTAGAATATATTCAGTGGTATAACGATCCAGATTCTCCAGAATTAATAGAAATGGATGAATTAACACGAGAACAGAGAGACTTTGCCGAAGCAATCACACATATGGCATTTAGATTAGCTGGGTACGAAACACAAGAGATAGGTCCTGTGGAAGAAACAGAATGTGAAGTGAAATATTTTTTGTGGTGGAGTTGGACTGATTGCGACACATACCATCATCCAACAGGACAAATAAAAATAGAAACACCTAATGGCATGACTGGTGTTTCTGGAATAAAAGTGCGATTGTTCAGGTGGTTTGTTACACATGATGTGTACACTGATGGGAATGGGCAATATTATGATAGGGGGAGATGGAAGAAACTATTGCTAACAGATGATATCTGTTATACCATAAAAACAGAGGGAAAAAGGAGCGCCTCTCAGGTTAATGAATGGTATATTAAAACAAGTATGATTCAAGGAGCTGCTCCTTTATGGGTATATGGACACAACTGTGGTTTTCATAGTTCTATTGGCTATTCGGCAGATATTTACCAATCTTCAAATAAATTATGGGGACGATGTGTGATGAGTAATGCTATTTATGATTATTGTGTTTATGCAGAAAATGAAAATCTCTCTTTGCCTCCCGCAAAATTAAACATAGCAAGTTCTAAGGCGGAAGATGAAGAGGATTGGGTTTCTTCTTGCCCTTTATTACAAAACCATCTTAACTTAAGCCTATTTAATATACCATATGTAGGGTTCTATTTGGAAATGTTATATATTGGAATGACACCTATTTTATGTCCAATATTACCAGATTTGATTCTAAAATTTGGAGCAGATTTATCTTGTTATAATAAAACTATTAGTATTATATGGCATGAACTAACCCATTCCTCTCATTTTATGCGGACAGTTGCAGAATATGGTTATACTAGAGCATCCATCCATTGGAGTGATGTTATTGCTTACGAAGTGAATCATACTATTAATGATGATGCTGGGACATATGGAACAGTAGGGGATGATAATTGGGAACTAATTGCTCTTACAGAAGGATGGGCATACTACAGAGAGTGGTATATGGGGAATGCGTATTTAGGACATTACAATGGTACTCTATACTTTGGAAATAGTCAAAGTGTGGCTCATTGCTATGCGCAATATTATAGAACACTATACAATAATGGAATAGATATGCATGAAATGGAACAAGCATTGGCGTATGCATATACACTAGCAGAGTTTAAGAGCAATTTGCAATATATTTGTCCTCAAAAAAATAATATAATTAATATGTGTTTGCCATGAAAAATTATTTTGTAAAAATCACATGTCTGGTTATTTTAGGATTGTTATTTTTCTCTTGTGTGAAACAGAGGAAAATAACAGTAACACAAACATTTGTTCTATCAAATAGAACGGAATATGTTTGGGATATGAAATTATATGTTTGTTGGGATGGGAAAAATCGGATGGATTCAGCAGAAATACATGTTGATAAAACGCAAACAGATTCTGTTGTTTTAGATTTTGTTTTGCGTGAAAAAGAAGCACTTGGTCCTCTATGGATGCCTACTTCGAATGCAGAAAATTATTATCATTGGGGGTGTTTTATCAAAACAAAATTAATAAATCAAACAACGCAACAAATATATGAATGGGAGCAGCGACTATTTCCAAATTCATATGCAATGGACGATTACATAAAGGAATATAATGTAAATCCTTATTATTGGGAATTTGTATCCAATGGTGGTAGTGTTTTTAATCAAAAAGATGTATTTCGGTGTATCATAGATCCTTACTAAAACATTTATCGTTATGAAAAAGTCTATTTATTACATTTGTTTTGCTTTTGTGCTTTTTGCACTGCAAGGCTGCCCGCAAGATTACTACATAGAGCCTACCGTGTGTATGTATATTCTTTCTCCAATGGATACTATATGCACTTATCGATATTTCAGGGAAGGAATTCGTATTGACTCCTTTCCATCATCTAATTATGTAGTACAACATTGTTGGCAAGAGCCTATAGGAGAAGAACACGACGAAAAATTGCATGAATTACATTTTAAAAAAAATACCAATTATGACGATGCCATTGTAATTGAATGTCCAGCTTTGTATATTAATGATGAATTTTGGTCATTTCAGTCTTATGAAGATCCAGCTGATTCTTTGATTATTCTTCAAACTGAACTCGGCGCTGATACTACAATTCGTCATAGAAAAGCCCCCATATACGACTTGCAAACTGTTATTAATGAATTAGAGTTAAACTACCCTCAATATATACATAGAATAAGTGATACACTAATGCATCATTTAAGAAATAACGGTGTGAGTGGTTATGGAGCAGTTTTTCCGAAGATATATTTACCATAATCACACATGGTAATCTAAAATCTACAAACCACTCAATGTGTAATTACAATGAAAAAGAGTTTTTTATTTATTGGTCTCATTGGATTGATAATGAGTTTTGCATCTTGTGAACCTAATGGTGTTTCTCCAAAAAATAATTATAAAGAAGCTTGGGATGTAATGCAAATGTATCTTTCTAAAAATTACACAGAGGGTGATACTATTCTTTTTACTACAGAATCTCAAATGATAGATACATTTATTATCTCATATAGTGATGGAATGGGTATGATTATTCCTAGAGATACTAACAATACAGACAATGAAGAATTGGGATATATTATTAGGGATACGATTGCGATTAGCTGTGGCGTTCATTTTAACAATGATAGTTACTCAATAGAAGTCGGATTTTCTCAGAGCGAGATTACTGGAGAATTAGCGTCGGGGGCATTTTTTGAAATTTATCAGGATAAGCGACATGAAGAACGATTGTGGACGGATTTGGATTTAACGCAACTAAAAAACAAGAATGATTATACGATTACCAATTCTATAGGTCAGTCATGTTACTTGCGTAAAAACGAGGGAATTATCAGTTTCTCAGACGAAAAAGGCAATACATGGACTAAGAAATAAATGTATTCTTCCTTGCTACTCACTACTAAAGAAGGGAGCACTTCAGTGCTCCTTTCGTTGTGTTTACACAAAAAAACACCCACGCACTTGCGTATGTCAAAAAAAAGTAGTAAATTCGACCTACTCCCCCTTGTTTTCAACAGGGGCCCCTTCGAAAATACTTTCGCAGCTTGTAGTCTATATCCAAATATTAGTGAACTTATAAAACGGAGTTGTACTCCAACACTATTATGCCTAAAAGTGCACTTTTATGCGAGCATAACGCACACAATTATTCATAATAGTACAGAAAAAACATTCTGTTTCTTTATAAGTTCACTAATATTTGCATATATAAAATATTTGTTGTATCTTTGCAGCCGGTTTATAGAAAACTAAAAAATATATACAATGAGAAACACTCTTCTAATCATTTTGGCGTGCATGCTCATCGGTTGCGCCACCAAGCCAAACAAACTGGAAAACGAGTGCGTTTATACGCCAGAGAAAACAACCTTCACCTTCTGGTCGTCCATCGCTGAAAAGATGGAAGTGCGTCTGTACAACACCTATGACGCTGCCGAATTTGAAGTGATCACACTCCAAGAGAAAAACGATGATTATTGGACTGCCACCGTCAAAGGAGACCAGTTGGGCAAGTTCTACACCGTGTGTTCATACCAAAACGGCGAATGGGGACAAGAAAGCCCTGGTATCTTCGCCAAAGTCGTGAGCGTGAATGGTCAGAAAGCTGCTATCATAGACATGCAAGCTACCAACCCAGAGGGATGGGAGAACGACCAAAGACCAGTCATGACAGACCCAACCGATGTAGTGGTCTATGAGACACACATGCGCGACTTCACTATCGACGCTACTTCGGGCATTGCCAACAAAGGTAAGTTCATTGCTTTCACCGAGCAAGGCACACAGACCGCCGAGGGATTAGCGTCGGGTATCGACCACCTCAAGGAATTGGGTATCACACATATCCAAATACTGCCAATGTACGACTACGGTTCAATAGACGAGACCACACTCGACCTCAATAAATACAACTGGGGATATGACCCGGTGAACTACAATGTGCCAGAGGGCGGTTACTCCACTAATCCATACGACCCTGCTACGCGTATTCGCGAAGCGAAGACGATGATCCAAGCACTCCACGCAGCAGGCATACGCGTCATCATGGATGTGGTGTATAACCATACCTATAGCGTAGAAGGATGCGCGTTGGGTAGAGTAGTGCCGCAGTATTTCTATCGAATGAACGAGGATGGCAGTTATGCCAATGGTTCGGGGTGCGGCAACGAGACCGCCAGCGACAAAGAGATGATGCGTCAGTTCATGGTGGAGTCAGTATGCTACTGGGCACGCGAGTACCATATAGATGGTTTCCGCTTTGACCTCATGGGTATCCACGACCAAGAGACGATGCGTCAGATACGCGCTGCCTTGGATGAGATAGACCCTTCTATCATCACTTATGGTGAGGGTTGGGCAGCTTCTTCCCCTGCTTACCCATACGAGCAATTAGCTATGAAGCAATGGACCTACACCATGCCTCGCGTAGGCGCTTTCAGCGACGACATACGCAATGCGCTCATCGGTTCACCCTTCGACCACCACAGAGGATTTGCGTCGGGCAACACCGCTTCGCGTGATGCTGTTTGTTATGGATTAGTGGCTTGCCCTGACTGGAGCGGCGAACCCATGCAACATGTGTCGTACATCACTTGCCATGATAACTACTGCCTGCGTGACCGTATCGAAGTGGCGGCTGCAGAAGAGACAGAAGCAACCAAGTTGCGCATGAATAAACTCGCACAGACGGCTGTGATGGTTTCGCAAGGAATGACCTTCTTCTACGGCGGTGAAGAACTCTTCCGCACCAAACAAGGAGTAGAGAATAGCTATCAAAGTCCTGACTCTATCAATGTGATTGAATGGGCGAATAAGCAAACCTATAATGACTTATACACATACTACCGCGAGATTATCAAAATCCGCCGCCAGCATAAAGGTTTCCGCTTAGGCACAGCAGAATTAGTGAAGAACCATGTAGAGTTCCCAGAGACTACACAAGAGGGACTCATCATCTATCGCATCAAAGACCTACAAGGTATTGACACTGCTTCTTCGCTCATCGTACTGCTCAATGGTACGGCTGAGGCAATCGAAGCAGAAATCCCACAAGCTAACTACACCGTGCTCGCACACGATGCACAAGCGAACGCGAACGGAATGGGTACGATAGAGGGCGGAAAAGTGCAAGTAGCACCTTATTCGGCTACTATTTTGGCAGAAATGAACTAAAAAGTGCCGCAAAAAGCAAAAAACTTTATAAAAAGTTTGCGTAATCCAAAAAAATGTGCTATCTTTGCACCGTGAAATGAACGAGGGGACCCGAAAAGGTTCCCTCGCTCGCATATGAAAACGCATTATGATGACACAGCAAGACATACAAAATTGGATTAACGAGTACCTCAACGGTACCGATTATGAGTTGATTACACTCACTATCTCAGCAGATAACGAGATACTCGTGGAGGTGGACCGCCTCGCTGGCGTGGATGTGGAGTTCTGCGCAGAACTCAACCATTTCCTTGTAGAGAAACTTGGAGACGAAGACTACTCACTCGAAGTGGGAAGCGTCAGCCTCACAGACCCATTCAAAACCAAGATGCAGTTTAAGAAAAACCTTGGACACGATGTGGAAGTGATGGCGAAAGGTAACAAAGGACAAGGAGTGAAGTACAGAGGACAGTTGGTGGCCGTGGACGAGGATACATTCTCTATCGAAGTGGAAGAGAAAGTGCTTGTGGAAGGAAAGAAGAAAAAACAACTCCAGATGGTAACCTATATCTGGCGCTATGACGAACCAGAATATGTGAAGTACGATTTGAAATTCTAAATTTTGCAATCTAAAATATAAAATACAAATATATGGCAACAAAACAAGACTCAACAATCAATTTGAGTGGTATCTTTAAAGAATTTAAGGAGTCAAAAAGTATTGACAAACAGACTCTTATCAATGTATTGGAAGATTCATTCCGTAATGTAATCGCGAAAATGTATGGTTCGGACTCGAACTATGATGTAATCATCAACCCTGACACGGGCGACTTGGAAATCTACCGTAACCGACTCGTTATGGAGGATGATGATGTGGCAAACCCAGAGACACAAATCGCTATCAGCGAGGCGCGTGAGTTCGATGACGAAATAGAATTAGGAGAGGACTTTACCGATAAGGTGGACTTGGCTTCTTTCGGCCGTCGTATGATCCTCAACCTCCGACAAACATTAGCATCAAAGATATTAGAGCTCCAAAAGGAAAACCTATACCTCAAATACTCATCTATGATGGGACAAGTAGTAACAGGAGAATTATACCAAGTATGGAAAAAAGAAATGTTATTACTTGACGAGGAAGGAAACGAACTCTATCTGCCTAAACAAAACCAAATCCCATCGGATTTCTACCGTAAGGGTGAAATAGTACGCGCCGTAGTAGTACAGGTGGATAATAAAAACCAAAACCCCAAAATCATCCTCTCTCGTACCAGTCCACTCTTCTTACAACGACTCTTTGAACAAGAAGTGCCAGAAGTGAAAGAGGGACTCATCGCTATCAAGAAAATCGCTCGTATCCCCGGTGAGCGCGCGAAAGTGGCAGTAGAGTCCTTCGACGACCGTATCGACCCAGTAGGCGCATGCGTGGGTATAAAAGGAGCGCGTATACACGGCATCGTACGCGAGTTGCGTAATGAGAATATAGATGTAATCAATTATACACCTAATGTTAATCTGTACATCCAACGCACACTCGCGCCTGCTAAGATTTCTTCTATGGAAATAGACGAGGAAACCAAAACAGCTAAGGTATATCTACAACCAGAAGAGGTATCCCTCGCTATCGGTAAGGGTGGATTTAATATCAAATTGGCAAGTATGCTTACAGGATACCAAATAGATGTGTATCGCGAAATAAACGAGCAAGATATGGACGATATCTATCTCGATGAATTTAACGACGAAATCGACCAATGGGTACTCGACGCACTCAAGGCTATCGGATTAGACACAGCCAAAGATGTGCTCGGCATGAGCAAAGAACAACTGCTCAAGCAAACAGACTTGGAAGAGGAGACAATAGACGAAGTAATTCGTGTCCTCGCTGCTGAGTTTGCAAACGATTAACAAACCCTTAACCCCTCTTATTGGGCAGAGGATTGTCTTTTTAGATAAAACGACCAATTCACGATTTATCCTCGGGAGGACTGCTAACGAAGTGATAGTCCGACCGAAAAGCGCAGGGCGACACGAAGACGCCATATGAACTGCGCAAGCAGAGAATCGCGCGAAGTGTCAGCCCAAGCACGCGAATGGCAATTAAATTAATCAAAGCATGCAAGGAACTCAATGTGGGAATGGCCACTTTGACGGCTTTCTGCCAGAAAAACGGCTATCCTATAGAGTCAGACCCCAATGTGCGAATAGATGACGAATTGTACCTTATCCTCGCGAAAGAGTTTAACAAGGACATGGTCACTAAATTAGAAGCAGCACGACAAGCAGCCGAGAGGCAAGAGCGCATCGCTGCTCCTACTATCGTTGCACAAGAGGAACCAACACATATAGAAACTACTGTGCCACAACCTAAAATTGTAGGTAAGATAGAACTCGAGGCTGAGAAAAAAGCCAAAGAGGAAGCAGCACGCATCGCAGCAGAAGAGGCAGCCAAAGCAGCCGAAGCAGCGCGTGTAGCCGCTGAAGAAGCCGCGAAAGCTGCTGAAGAAGCCGCGCGCATCAAAGCAGAAAAAGAAGCTGCAGAAGAAGCAGCAAGAAAAGAGGCTGAGAAACAAGCTGCTAAGGAACAAGAAGCAACCAAAACAGCCGAAGAAGCAGCGTCTAAGCAGGAAAAGAAACCTGAGATATTCACACTCGGTAAGCACGAAGTGAAGAACCAACCGAAAGTGGTGGGTAAGATAGACCTCGACTCTATCGACACTTCTACACGCCCTGCGAAGAAATCCAAAGAGGAAAAACGCAAAGAACGCGAAGCACGGCAGGAAGCAGCCAAAGCACAACAACAAGCGGCTGCCGAGAAACGCAAACGCGAACGAATAAAGAGCGGCGCGGCTAAAGTGGACCCAGACGACAAGCGTAACCAAACAGGTAAACATAACAAAAACAAAAAGAACCAACCACGAGAGGCTACGCAAGAAGAGGTAGAAAAGGCATTGAAAGAGACACTTAGCCGTCTCCAACAACCTAAAGGCAAGAATAACTCTTCTAAATACAAACGTGAACGCCGTGAGTTAGAACGCGAGAAACACGAACTCGAACTCATGGAAGCACAAGAGCAGTCTAAGATACTCAAACTCACGGAGTTCGTTACTGCTAATGACCTCGCTAACATGATGAATGTACCAGTTAATAAGATTATCGGTACATGTATGTCACTCGGTCTATTCGTTTCTATCAACCAACGATTAGATGCAGAGACCATTAACCTCGTAGCAGAAGAGTTTGGTTTCCAAACAGAATATGTATCTGCTAAGGTGGTAGAGGAAATCAATGCCGACGAGGTGATTAACGAGGAGGATATAGAACCACGCTGCCCAATTATTACCGTCATGGGTCACGTGGACCACGGTAAAACTTCATTGCTCGACCATATCCGTAATGCCAATGTGATCGCTGGAGAGGCGGGTGGTATCACACAGCACATCGGCGCATACAATGTGAAACTCAAAAACGGACAGCATATTACTTTCCTTGACACTCCTGGTCACGCGGCGTTTACCGCGATGCGTGCCCGCGGTGCCAAAGTGACAGACATCGCTATCATCATCATCGCTGCTGATGACGCCGTCATGCCACAAACCATCGAGGCTATCAACCACGCACAGGCGGCAGGCGTACCAATGGTTTTCGCTATCAATAAAGTGGATAAACAAGGTGCTAACCCTGATAAAATCCGTGAACAGTTATCCAATATGAATATCCTCGTTGAGGATTGGGGAGGTAGTTATCAATGCCAAGAGATCTCAGCCAAGAAAGGTGAGGGAGTATTCGAACTATTGGAGAAAGTGCTGCTTGAGGCCGAGTTGCTCGAACTCAAAGCCAACCCTAAACGCCGTGCCAAAGGTTCGGTCATCGAGTCCTCATTGGATAAAGGACGCGGATATGTGGCTACCTTGCTCGTACAGGATGGTACACTCCGCATGGGAGATATAGTGCTGGCTGGTACTTTCCACGGGCGTATCAAAGCTATGTTCAATGAGCGCGGACAACGCATCAAAGAGGTGAAACCAGGTGAACCATGTTCTATCCTCGGTCTCAACGGCGCACCACAGGCTGGTGACGAATTCAATGTATTGCCTACCGAACAAGAAGCACGCGAGATTGCTAATAAGCGCGAACAACTACAGCGTGAACAATCAATTCGTACCAAGAAACATATTGGTCTCGAAGAAATCGGTCGCCGCATGGCTATCGGAGATTTCAAGGAACTCAATGTGATCGTCAAAGCCGATGTGGATGGTTCGGTGGAAGCACTCAAAGACTCACTCATCAAACTATCTACCGAGAATATACAAGTCAATGTTATCCATGGTGCGGTGGGTGCTATCAGCGATTCTGATATCATGCTCGCTGCGGCTTCCGACGCAATGATCGTCGGATTTAATGTGCGCCCAACAGGTACAGCACGCAAGATGGCTGAGACAGAAGAAGTGGATATACGAATCTACTCTATCATCTACGACGCTATCAACGAACTCAAGGCCGCTATGGAGGGTATGCTCGCACCAGAGGTGAAAGAGGAAGTGACCGCAACACTCGAGGTGCTACAAACATTCCATATCTCCAAAGTGGGTACTATTGCCGGTTGTATCGTGCGTGAAGGTAAAATCAAGCGCGGTAATAAGGTACGCGTCATACGCGATGGTATCGTAATCAAGACCGCCGACTTATCATCCCTCAAACATGTGAAGGACGATATTAAGGAGGCTGGTTTGAATATGGAGTGCGGTTTGAGCCTCAAAGCATACGACGACATCCAAGTGGGCGATATGCTCGAGTCATTCGAAGAAATTGAGGTGGCTAAAACACTATAATATAACTAAATAAGCAATGCTATGAATCAGTTTCGCTATCTGTGGTACTTGGTAGTACCATTCATGCTAACGAGTTGTTATACACGGATATGGACCGTGGCGCCTACGGTGGAGACAGTAGTTCCCGTCAAAACGGTCTATACCACACATGTCACTACGCGTGTGCCTAAACAGACAACAGCGCAGACAATAACCGTCACTAACTACAATACAGATATGAGTTTTTATCTCGATCTGCATGCGGTTGCGGCAGCATACTCCGAGTCAAGAAGCACAAGAGAATTTGAGCAAATACTGAACTCCAGTAACTATATGATCAATAACCTTGACCTCAATAGAGACGGATATGTGGACTATCTGCGTGTCATAGAGACACGAAAGGGGCATTACTACGCCTATCTGATTCAAGCATGCTTAGCGCCTTCTGTATTTCAAGATGTGGCTACATTAGTGGCAGAACGCAGAGCCTCCACACTCTATGTGGAAGTGGTGGGAGATAGTTATCTATATGGATATAACTATATAGTACGACCTACTTTCGTCAAGCGACCACCTATGTGGGATGTGTACGGATATACCAACTATTCGGTATGGGTGTCTCCTTATTACTATGGAGCATGGCCAAACTATTATACCCGACCCAAAACAGTTTATATTACCCATTATCAAGCGTATGTGAAGACCTATGTGACGCATCACCATTATTGCCATGCGTGTGATTATCCAACACACTGCTTCTATAATGATTATACGCATATGACGCGTCCGCATAACCGCCATGACTATCGTCAGCAACACCCGGAATATGCCTTTGATAGACGCGTGTCCGCAAATGGTTCGGGCGTGAGTGTGCGAAATGCAGGACAACTGCGTGAACAAACAAGTAGAGGAACTACCACTACGGTTAAACCATCTTCTACGCAGAGCGGTACTTCTACACGCCAACCTGCTACGCAGACTACGAAACCGACCACGAGTTCGAATACCACGCGCAAACCCGCTGCGAAGACAACTATAGATAGTCGTGTAAAGAAAGATGGAACAACCCGCACTACTATTAAGCAAACAGATAACACGGGTAGAACTACTACAGTGCAGCGCACTACTTCTACACGCAAGCCTGCTACTACAACAACAAGTACCTCGCGCAAACCTGCTACTACGACAACAAGTACCTCGCGCAAGCCTGCTACTACGACAACAAGTACAAGTACAAGACGATAAGGAGAGTGCAAGACATAAAAAATAAGCAGGGCAATTGCTCTGCTTATTTTGTATATGTATGTTTTATCATATGCGTTCTAAAGTACGCATTGGTATCCAACCTTCGTATTGCGCCACGCGGATATTTGCCCACTCGCCAATCGTCTCGCCAATTGTTACTTTCGTTCCCTCATGAATGGTAAATAGGTCCGTGCCAGAGCGGTCAGGGGAAGATTTAGCATTGACGATTCCTTGTGTGATAATTGCTTCGTTGCGCAAAGTGTTGCGTTGGTTTAATGAGCGCGCATTGAGACCCGCGCAAAGCGAGATACACAATGCCAATATGGCTATGTAGAAGGATGATTTGCGCAACCATAAGGTAGGAGAGAGTAGGAAGAGAAGAATACCTACTAATCCCAATATGAATAATCCTATAGAAACCCATCGCCATACTTCTTCACTCGCACTATTACGCACAGCTTTAACCCAAGAGGAGATAAAGAAATCATTATCTTTGATATTATCCGTTATACGGCTTTGTGCAAAGCGAAGATTATGCTTCACATCTTCGTTGTGCGGATCTAAACGCAGTGCGCGCTCGTAGGCCAAGATAGCTTGCGCCAACTCACCTTGCTTGAATTGTGCATTGCCTAAATTATAATATACGCGCGCCATTTCAGTAGCTTTGGTATTAGGTTGTTCCGCTAATATCGTTTGATAGAGAACAATGGCATCACGATAACGACCATCAGTATAGGCTGCATTAGCCGACTCAAAGGTGGCAGTAGAAGCTGAGGCGGTAGCGCATATAGAGAAAAGCATTACTATCACCGTAGTGATATGCATTCGAGTAATATAGGATTTGTACATCATAATTTCTGTTGTTCTAATTGGTTAATCAACTGTGTCGTACTTTGGTATAAATCGTCCATTGCGTGGTCAGAGGTAGGGGCGTAGCGAGCAAACTCGGCAGTACTAAGCACTTCCTTCACGCTGCCAATAAGGCTTGTATCAATACCTTTCTGCGTAAGAATAGCTGTAATATTATCCTTGTTGAGTTCTGCTGTAGGAATGGATAAACGGTCACTCAAATAAGTCCAGGCTGCTTTTTCTATCTCAGCATAAAAGAGTTCCTTATTATTCTCTTTTAAGGCTTTTTCAGCAGCGCGTAAACGCTTCTGTGCCACTTTATTAGCATGCTTGTAGCGCACTTTGCGAATATCTGCGTTCTCACGGATCTGCTTGCGTAAAATAACTAAAACACCTGTGGCAATCAGTAATGGAATAAGGTACGCGTACGCTACGCGCGCGCCTAGTGATGATATGCGGAATTTCATACCACTTTGCTCCGCGCGGAAAGGTTTGGTATCTATATAACGGATGTCTGTGCCCAATTGTTTGATTTCTTCTTGAGGCACATAGGTTGGCATATTGCCTGCGGTGGTATTCTCTGCATTGCTTGCACTCTCATTACCATTACGCTTGACGCGAATGGTGTATTCTGGAGTGCTGAGGGTGCGGTATTTCTTGCTATCTATATCGAAATAACTAAATGCGACAGGAGGAATAGTATATTCACCCGCATTACGGGGAATAGCAAGATATTCAATAGATTTAGTGCCACTTACACCCGCTGTGGTTGTGGAGAAATTATTTGTCACCTTAGGGTCATATGGCTCAAATCCTTCAGGCCAGTCAATAGCAGGAGTCTTGAGTAGTTTCATATTACCCGAACCACTTATGTCGAGGCGGATAGTGATCGCTTCGTTGGCAAGTACTTCCGTTTGCGAGATGGAAGGAGTTAGATTAAATGTACCTACACCACCGGAGAAAGTAGCTGGTTTGCCAGATGGTAAACTGCTCACATGAATAGTGGCACTGGGTGCTGTGATAGATTTCGTTACATTGGTATAGGAAGCAAAGAAATCATCGAAAATACTGCGTACTTGCTGACGCGTTTGCACACGAATGATAGCCTCAAAATTAGCTGGACCAATCTTAATATCTCCTGCGTGCTGGGGATAAAGAATAGTTTGGTATAGCACAGCCGTTTGGTAGTTACGCCCATTATAGTGCTCTAATTCCGTTTGAATATTCTCTATATTTAGTTCTTGCTTTAAGAAACCTGTAAACTCAGGTAACTTTGTGTTATTGGTCAGTTGTGCCACATCCACATTCGCGAAATAGAGTTTGTAGGTCAGGAGAAAAGCTTCTTGCTCGTGTACATGTGTCTTGGAAACAATGGTACGCACGAATAGATTATTGTTATTAACTTGTGTGCTTCCACTTGCTTGATCCTGTTGGCGCTGGGGAGAAGCAGACGATGAGGTATTACTCTCAGCAGGTTGTTCATCTTCAGGCAAGACTTGAATACGCACACCATTAGATTGATAATTTTCTCCATCTACTTTTATGCTTGCAGGACCAATTGTGAATGTACCTGGGTGTTGTGCAATTAGTGTATAGGTATATGTCTGATTGAAAGTAGAAGTACGATGCCCGTTGACAAACGAGGTACTGCTACTCGTAGAAGTGTATGGTCCTGCTAATACATCAAAATTAGTGAACTCAGGCGCACGCAGGTCCTTGCCGCGATGATTGACCGAGAAAGTGAGTTGGAATGGTCTGCCAACAATCACTTGGTTTGGCGCTTGACTCTTAAAAATAACTTCTTCAGCCAAAGCACAGACTGCGAAGCAAATACATAAAGATATAGTTAGAATTTTTCTCATATTCATAGTAATTATGTGCGGATTACCATTCTTTTTCTACGCGGCGTTTCTTGCCTTGCTGGCGTTGCATTTTCTCTTGAGTATCCTGTTCGTCTTGCTCTAATGCTTGAAGAATACGCTCTGCCGTTTCTTGATCCATTTGTTGCTCTTGTTCTTGCTGCTGCTGTTCTTGTTGCTGCTCTTGCTCTTCTTGTTCCTGTTGTTGCTGCTCTTGTTCTTGTTGTTGCTGTTGTTGGTCTTGATTTTGTTGATTTTGTTGTTGCTGCTGTTGCTGTTGTAGCATTTCCATAGCTTTTACAAGGTTGTATCGTGTGTCGTTGTCTTTTGGATTAGCACGCAATGACTCTTGAAAAGCAGCGACAGCTTTATCGTATTGTTGTTGAGCAAACTGGCAGTTACCGATATTGTGCATCACTTTTGCCATTTGTTCTTTGTCTTTGTTTTTGTCTAACATACGCGCAGCGCTTTCATATGCAGCTAAAGCTTCAGGGTATTTATCTTGCTTAAAGAGTGCTTCACCCAAGTTATATTGCGCAGCATAACTCTCTTTGTTCGTTTCTAAGGCTCTGCGGTAACTTATTTCCGCCGCGGTATAATCTTGTTTAGTGTATTGCTTGTTGCCTTTCCGTACATCGTTCGCTTCGCGTTGCGCAAAGAGTAAAGAGCAAGGAACAAGGAATAAAGATATACAGGTTATAAAAATGCGTCTTTTCATTGTTTGTCCTCCCCGAAAATATCCATTCGTGTAATGGATTTATTTTTGCGATTAAAGATAAAGAAGTCCACTAATATGATAAGTAGGGCTATTAGAGCAAAACTCTGGAATTGCTCATTATAATCAGTAAATACTTGTGTCTCAATTTCTTGTGTAGCTATCTTTTCTATCTCTTTCTCGATAGTCTTCATAGCCGTGTTGGTATTATCGCAGCGCACATAAATGCCATCGCCAGCAGTCGCTATCTCGCGACACATCTGTTCGTTTAGTTTGCTGACTACCACTCGACCATCACGGTCCTTCCTAAAGTCATTCGTTCCGGGAATAGGGATAGGACTACCTTCTGGTTTACCAATACCCACTACGATAATCTTAATCCCTAATTCTTTCGCGCGTTGCGCAACTGCCACTGCGTCGTCCTCGTGGTTCTCGCCATCAGTGATAAGAATAATGGCACGGTTTGCGTTCGAAATAGTCTTTTCATCTTCGGGGTCCAGCGAACCAAAACAGCGAATAGAAGTGGTGAGTGCTTGACCAATTGCCGTACCTTGTGTCTTAATTAATTCTGGCTTAATTGTATTGAGGAACATCTTTGCCGATATGTAATCGCAAGTGATAGGTAGTTGTATGAATGCATCACCCGCAAAAACAACCACACCGATCTTATCTTCTACCATTTGGTCAATGAGTTTGCTCATCATCTGTTTTGCTCTGTCCAAACGGCTTGGCGCTACATCTTCAGCTAACATGGAATTAGAAATATCCAATGTGACAATAGCTTCAATGCCTTGCCTTTTCTCTGTACGCTCTGATTGACCGAATTGCGGGCGGGCGGAGGCGACGATGAGAAGAGATAAGGCTAAAAGGAGTAGTCCGAACTTAACATGCCCACGCATATGGCTCGCGTTGGGCATTAGTTGCTCCATTAATTCGGGATCACCGAAGGCAAGGAACTGCTTGCGTTTGCGGTGAGTGTAGTAAATATAAGCGGTTATAGCTACAGGAATAGTAAGTAACCACCATAACATTTCTATATTAGCAAATCGGAACATAATATAAATCTCTATAATCAATAATTATTGTGTGATCGTTCTAAGAACGAAATAGCGTAGTAAAATCTCGCCCAATAAGCAGAGCAGTGCCGCATATAGGAATGGTGCGAAATTCTCGGTGTGTTTAGCGTACTCCCGTACACGCAACTTAGTCTTCTCTAATTGGTCTATTTGCTCGTATATCTTTTTTAGACTGCTATTATCTGTAGCACGGAAATACTGTCCACCAGTGGTTTGGGCAATGCGTTGTAGTGTGGTTTCATCAAACTCAGAATCCATTGTTACATATTGTGTGCCGATAGGTGTCTGAACAGGAACGCGAGTTTGACCATAACTACCTACGCCCACCGTGTAAACACGAATACCAAAGGTTTTGGCAATCTCGGCAGCTGTCTGCGGATCAATATCTCCGCGGTTGTTACTTCCGTCAGTTAGTAAAATCACTACCTTGGATTTGGTTTGAGAGTCTTTCATGCGGTTAACAGCATTCGCTAAACCCAAACCGATAGCTGTACCGTCTTCTATCATTCCGTATTCTACGGACTGAAACAGATTGACTAATACGGCGTGGTCGATAGTTAATGGGCATTGTGTAAAACTCTCTCCAGCAAAGACCACTAATCCTATTTGATCATTCGGTCGCGCGAGTACAAAATCCGAGGCTACTTGTTTAGCAGCTTCTAAACGGTTTGGCTTGAGGTCTTCTGCTAACATTGTACCCGAAATATCTAAAGCCATCATTATATCTATGCCTTCAGTGGACTCCGATGACCAACGGTTAGTCAATTGTGGCCGTGCTAACGCAATAGTGAGTAGAATTATTCCTGCTACGCGGAGAATAAAAGGTACATGCAATAAGCGTACACGCAGGGAACGAGGCGTTTTCTGCAGCGCGCGCGTGTCACCAATTTGTACACTTGCGTCTGCCTTACGCAATTCATATATATACCATCCAATAACGGGGATGAGTAAAAGCAATAGGAATAAATATCCAGGACTTGCAAATGTCATACTTCTTCCTCCTTTTCTTCTTCATTCTCAGCAAGAACCTCTTTGGTCTCATTTACAAAATCATATGCCGTTTGTAGGCCTTGCTCATTTTCATCAGGTGTTGTGTGCCATTTGGCAAACTTCACTAAATCGGCTATTTGAAGCATTTTCTCCAATCGTTGGAATAACTCTCGCTGGTCTCTAAATATTGGTTTGAGTGCGCGTAGTGTCTCGTCAGAGGTTTTTTCGGTGCTATTGATTTCATAGCGGCGATTCACATACTCGCGAATTACATCTGTCAACTGAGTGTGGTATTCTTTATGCTTGCCTTCTTTCCAAATCTTTTGTTCTTTGATAGCATTCAGTTTTTCCAATGCCACTTCATCGGCAGGACGCAACAACTCGGGGTTGATAATTTCTTCTTCTTGTTCTTTGCTCTTGAGCCATCTAACGAGGTAGTACACACCTATACCTGCGCCAATCAGGGCGATAACCAATACTATCCAACGGAAAATACCCCACCACCAGATAGGTGCTTTTTCTATATCTTTTATATCAGTGATAGCCAATGAACTATCCACTTCAAAGGGTTGAATCACATTAAGAGCCATTGACTCGCTCCAGAAAGTGTCATTACCACTTATAAATGGAATAGGGTGTATTGTGTAGAGCGAATCGGTAAAACTGGTAATGGTCAAGTACTGATGGAGTTGTTTGCGCCCATCTTCCAAAGTGATGGTGTCCACGATCGTTCTGTCGATAATTTCAATATCTCCCTGCAAGAGATGGTCATATACAGGAAACGATACTTGCTCTTGCGCATCTATCGTGGCCTGTAAATGCATATCTGTTTGGTCTCCTAACATGAGAGTTGTGGAGTCAATGGAAGCACTAACTATTATGGCTAATAACAAGTTATTCAGCATAGTGATAAATCTTAATTCTTAAATAATCGCATCAATGCTTTTACGAAATCTTCGTCTGTACGCAGCGATACATGATTGATACCTGTCTTTTGGAATAGCGTCTCTAAGTTTTGTTGCTGAGTATTCCAACTTTGCGCATAGGCTTCTCGAGTACTGCGGAGCGAAGTGTCTGCCCATATACGGAGACCACTCTCTGCGTCTTTCAGTTTGATAAGTCCTACATCAGGTAACTCTGCATCGCGGCGGTCGTATATCTGGATGATATTCAAATCATGCTTGCGTGATGCAATAACGATAGGAGTTACACCATTCTTTGTTCGTGTCTCGGAAATAGCAAATTGTGGGTCTTGTAAATCGCTAATCAAGAATGTAGTGCAACGACGCTTCTGAGCATTCGTTAGGTATTGAAGCGCCTGATTGATATCTGTACCTCCACTTGTGGGCTCGAAGGAAATCAATTCGCGAATAATGTGCAGCACATGGCTCTTTCCTTTCTTGGGCGGAATGAATTTCTCAATCTTATCCGAGAAAAAGATGATGCCTACCTTATCGTTGTTCTCAATAGTAGAGAAAGCAAGCGTAGCTGCTATTTCCGCCATGGAGTCACGCTTGAACTGACTTATTGTACCGAAATTACGACTACCACTTACATCCACGAGAAGCATCACGGTCAACTCGCGTTCCTCCTCGTAAACCTTGATATAAGGTTTGTTGAGGCGAGCAGTTACATTCCAATCAATAGAACGCACATCATCGCCTGGCTGATATTCGCGAACCTCCGAGAAAGCCATACCACGACCTTTGAATTGGCTGTGGTATTCGCCCGCGAAGATATTACGACTCAAACCATGAGTTTTAATCTCTATCTTCCTAACTTTTTGTAAAAGTTCTTCACTGGTCATGTTATGGCACTTGTACGGCGTTGAGTACTTCGGTGATGATATCTTCTGTTGTTATATTGTTGGCTTCTGCTTCGTAGGTCAAACCAATACGATGGCGCAGCACATCGTAGCACACCGCGCGTACATCCTCAGGTGTTACATATCCGCGGCGGTGCAAAAATGCGTAAGCGCGAGCAGCGCGAGCAAGATTGATACTTGCACGAGGACTACCACCAAAAGCAATCATCTGCTTCATGTCTTTTAATCCGTACTCCTCAGGTTGACGAGTAGCAAAGACGATATCCACAATATATTTCTCTATTTTCTCGTCCAAGTAAATCTCATTCACAATCTGACGTGCCTTTAGAATATCGTCGGTAGAAAGAATAGGCAATACTTGTTTTTTCTCGTTGCTAATATTTTGGCGAATGATAAGTTGTTCCTCTTCTTTCTTTGGATAACCAATAACCACTTTAAGCATGAAACGGTCAGTCTGTGCCTCTGGTAGAGGATAAGTGCCCTCTTGCTCAATAGGGTTTTGAGTAGCCAATACCAAGAATGGTTTGCCTAATGGGAAAGTCTCGTCGCCAATCGTAATCTGGCGCTCTTGCATAGCTTCAAGTAGTGCAGATTGAACCTTTGCTGGAGCACGGTTAATCTCATCTGCCAATACAAAATTAGCGAAGATAGGTCCGCGTTTAATACGGAATTCTTCGCTCTTCTGACTATAAATCTGTGTACCGATAACATCGGCTGGTAGTAAGTCTGGTGTAAATTGAATACGGCTGAAGTCTGCTTTGATGAGTTCGCTTAATGTCTTGATTGCTAATGTTTTTGCCAAACCAGGAACACCCTCCAAAAGGATATGTCCGTCACTCAATAAACCAATTAATAAACTCTCTACAAGGTGTTTCTGACCTACAATAACTTGATTGATACCTAAGGTGAGGGCTTCTACAAATGAACTCTCGCGCTCTACGCGCTCTTGTAACTCGCGAATGTCAACAGGATTTTGCATAATTATTTTTCGTTTTATTATTTTGTTATCTCTCTGTAACACCATTTCGTTGTGGGAGTATCCTTTGATCTGGTAGCCTCACAACGAATGGTGCTTTTTTATTCCTTAGTATAAATAACAAATATCATGCCAGAAGAAATTCTTCGCTCAAATATAACTCAAACATACAAAATGAGCACTTTGTAATATTAAATGGAAATCTTAAAAATAGTACACTTTGTAAACTCAATTTTGCAGTTTTTGAAAAGGGTATGCTTAATAATCGTATGTTTTTTCATAATGGATGCTATTGTGGACTTGAATAAAAAGCAGTAATTTTGCACTCGATAAAATTTGTGCTCTTTTGAGCCCTAAAATCGTAATAATTTTAATAAAAATATTAATATGAGTAAATTTTTACAATTTTTATTAGTCGTTTTGATGGCAGTGTGCACATCAAATGTATCTGCGCAGCAATTCACCGATCCTGGTTTTGAAGATTGGAGCGGTTCAAAGTTCGCAGATAAGGAGCAACCAAAGTATTGGAATTTCTCCAATGTGTCGCAAATGGGTATTGATAAGAACTTTGCGCACAAGACAACAGGTCGTACTGGTTCCGCATTGAAAATTCAAGATCAATGGGTAGGCGCTATGGGTATAGGCGCCACTTCGCCTGGCTATGTGGCACTTGGCAAACCATGGGCGTATGTGTCAAGTATTACCGCTATTGATGACGCTACCGCTGGTACATATGGTGGTATTCAATGGAAATACCGTCCAGACTCTATGGTTGTTTGGATTAAGCGCTATTACGATAAAGGCGCAGACGGAGCCGATGGCGACCATGTGATGGATGAGGATTTTAATATCCTCTATTACGCGTGGTCTGGTACTTCACAGGGTACTTCGTACAAAGCCAAAAATGGTTCGTGCACAAACATATATAAGAGTAAACCAGAGTATTGCATAGACGAGGAATCTGATATCCGTCAGGCACTTAATGGTAACGAGTGTGAAACCAAAACATATGCTAAGCAGATTGCTGAGGGATGGATTTGCGATAGAAAAGTGTATTCCAATTGGACACGCATAGTTATTCCTATTTATTACCTCAATGACGATGTGCCTCAAAAGTGCAATGTGATTCTTTCAGCAGGTCGCTATCCTGATTTCCGAGCTAATACGGGTCAGTATGCGGGTAGCACAATGGATGTAGATGATATCTCACTCGTATATTCTAGCAAGATTCAAAAACTCTATATCAGTGGCCGTGAGTGGAAAGCCTTTGACCCAAACAGCACAGAAGAACAGATTTATTCATTGGGCCAAGGAGTAACTACTATTCCTGATATCTATGCTGTGCGCGGCGCGGGTTCGCTGACGAATAGCAAGAAGGCGAAAGTTACCTTCCCAGGTCGCCGTCTCACTGATACGGAGTGCAAGATCGTGAATGGACAAGTGGATGGCGAACCAACCACTATTACCGTTACATCCGAAGACGGCAAGTCAACCACTACTTATAAGATAAAATTTGTATCACGCGCAAGCAATAATGCGAAACTCGCTGACTTGCAAGTCAATGGTGCAACAGTCAATGGCTTTAACGCCTATTTAGGTACCTACAATGTAGCATTGCCATATGGCACCACCACTATTCCTACTGTAACCGCAACAGCGCAAGATGCGAATGCTTCTGTTTCTGTCACGCAAGCCAATAGTGTGACAGGAAAAGCAACAGTGCTCGTCACTGCAGCCGATGGTACAACACAAACCTATACCATTACTTTTTCTGTGGCTGCGCTCACAGATGTAACACTTAAAGCCATCTATGTGGATGGTAATCTATTGCCTGGATATACAGCTACTAAGTCAAACTATACTATCTCCCTTCCTTTGGGTACAAGCACATTGCCTGTTATAACATGGGAGTCTGCGTACGAACAAGGAGCACAGAAAATAGAATTGCTGCAAAACTCACTTGAGCAAGGCGCACAAATTAAGGTTTCTATCCCAGGTACTTCGCTTAGTAAGGTGTATAAGATTACCTACAAAATAGAAGCCTCTTCGTATTCGTATCTTGCTGGCATTCAGTTGGATGGTAAGGACTTGAGTGGTTTTGCTGCAGATAAATTTGTATATACACTTCCATTACCTGTAGGCACTACCCAATTACCTAAAATCACATGGACGGCAGGTGACCAATACCAAACTATCAAACTCATTGAGGGCGGCTTGGATGGCACCACACGCATCGAGGTTACAGCAGCGAATGGCGCTACTTCGACTTATCGTCTCAACTTCCGTTTGGATAAATCAAGCAATAATGCATTGCAAGCCATTGCTGTTAATGGAGAGAATTTATCTACTTTCCATGCGGATACATTGGCTTACACCATACTGCTCCCTATTGGTACCACTCAAATGCCAACTATCACTTGGACAATGGGGGACCAATACCAAAAGGTAACACAGTCCATTAATCAGACAGCGATGACCGTTCGTTTAACAGTTACTGCTGGTGATGGTACAACACGCCTATATGTTATTGCATTTGAGGTGGAGAAGTCGGCAAACGCATTCCTAAAAATGATTTATCTTAATGGAGACTCGTTGGATGGTTTCGTTCCAGAAGATTTGGATTACGCAATAGAGTGGAAGAGCGCTACCATGCCTGTCGTGACAGTAGATGCCAATGCAGGGCAGTCCGTGGCGATTGCAATGCCTTCTACTTATGGTACCGCGCGTATTGTGGTTACACCACAAGAGGGAGCACCAAATACCTATACCATTCGATTCAACGAACCGGACAATGTGAAGATGCCTGCATTCCCAATGGACGCTTTCCCTGCTTCCACAGATGCGAACTTGGCAGGATTATATATCGATGGCGAACCATACGCAGCCTTCAATCCAAACACTACTTCATACACCTATCAATTGCCAAAACGCACCAAACAAGTACCTGCAGTAGTGCCTGTAGCAGAGAACGCAGGACAAACAATCATGGTGGAGCACGGCGCAGTAGATAGAAATACTATCATCCGTGTGATGGCAGAGGATGGCAAGACGCAGAAAGTATATACCATCGCTTTCCCGGTAGAGAAATCAAGCAATACACAATTGTTGTCTATCGAATTGGATGGAGTACACACTGGTTATGCTTTCGATCCTACGCAATACACCTATAATGTAGCATTGCCTTATGGCACTACAGCGACGCCTCTCTTCCATGTAGAGCGCACAGAGGCTGAACAAGCACTTGTCATTACAGAAGCACCAATAGGCAAGACTTCTTCTATAGAAGTAACTGCCGAAGATGGCACTAAGAAAACATATACCTTTGACTTTACCATCACTCCTCCTGCGATACCTAATGAATTAGCAAGTATCGTGGTGGATGGTATTGGTGCATTGGATATGAATCAAGGACCTAACTTCACACTCGATTTCCCATATGGAACGAAAGAACTGAATGTTTCGGTAGTGAAGAAGTATGAAGACCAAGTGGTGACTGTCCTCAATAATGGAGTGAATGAACCAACAACGATTACCGTTAAGTCATTCAATCCAGCTGAGGCAGATAAGGTATATACTATCACACCAAAAGTGATTGATTACCCAGATTATTCGCTTACAAGTGTAACGGTAAATGATGCTCCATTGGCTAATTTTAATCCTAATATATTAACTTATATTATTCCTGTTACTACAACAAAACCAGTTTTGAAGTATCAACATACAGGAGTGACGGGCGTGTCTGCAACCGCAGTGCAAGATAATAATAAATATACCCAAGTGGAAGTAATTGATGAGTATGATAGTACTCGCTATTATACCTTCTATTACTATTATGAGAACGATATTATTCCTAATGGTGATTTCACGGAATACCGTGCAGGTTTGAAGAATAAAAATCACAAACAAATGCCTGAAGGTTGGTATGGTTATGCAGATCAATACAAGGATTTTTCAGCTCTGTTATGGCATGTAGATAATCCTGGTCGAGAAATATTCAAACTCAAGGATGGCGTGTTAGGCATAAGTTGGGGCTATTGGGCAGCGCTCGAGAGTTCTTCTCCATTGGTGCTAACATTAGGAAACACAGACGGTTTTGTATATAAAGTAAACAAGGGCTCTTCTGCTTCTTTCTCAGGTGGTATTCCTTTCCGTAATACTCCTGATGCAGCGGATATAACTTATCAGTATGTGAACGATGATGGACTGAAGTCTAAATTCTCATTCGTCTTTACAGATGAGCAAGGTACACAAACATATGATTATATTGCTTCAGAACTAACCTCTAATTACACTACTTATCGCTTGCCATTAGCTACTGCTAATAAGGTTACGACACAACTTAATATCAATATTGATGCATCTAATGGGTATAAAAAAGAAACAGACGCGGGTTGTTGGACTAAATACTATTGCGATTACGGCGATGTGATTTATATTGATCGTATAGGTTTCGTATATAATAGCACACTTACTGAATTGACGGTAGATACTCTAACTGCTACTTTATCAGGTAAGAACTTTCAAGCAGATTTTGCTGACTCCGAATTGGTGTTACCAGTACTCACTTTCAAAGGAGAAGTGCCAGACCAGATGCCTGTAGTAACATGGAGCAATGCATGGACTAAATCGGGCGAAAAGGCTACACGCACAGCGACTATTGTGAACTATGCAGAGGACCTCTCTTCTACTACTTACACACTCACTGTGACCCGTCCTACTTCCACAAATGCGAACTGCACATATACGCTTAATGGCAAAGACCTAACAGTAGTAAAAGGTTCTCCTCACCAGACGATAGCCGTTACTACTAATGATACAGCATATGTGATTACTGTTACAGCAGAGAATGGTACTAAGAAAACCTATTACGCAGCATGGGAGAAGGACGCAAACCAAGAGACGAAAGTTACTAATGTGCCTGCGGATAACCTTATTACAGGTGTATCAACAGCGTTGCTGAAGAACTTAGAGACGGAACCCGTTCTTGACTACGACCGTGAGTACCCACTTGATAGCGTGGTGATGAAAACAACGCCTAAGCAATATGCAATTACTGTATATGGCGCAACCAAAGATACTACATATATCATTGACCGCAATGCTTCATCCAATGCACTGTTGGAGACCATGGAAATCAATGAACAAATGGTACAAGATTTCTATTCGGAGACCTACGATTATGTTGTTTCGCTCTCTTCTTTGGATGAGTTCAGCGCTACAGCGCAAGATGAGAATGCTACCGTAGAATATACGCAAGTCAAGATTGACGATACACACACTGCTATCTTCGTGCTCGTAACAGCAGCGGATGGCGAGACTACCAAGAAATACTCTGTGCTCGCTAAAGTGCGTGCATTAGCAACAGATGCATATCTCACTTCTATCATCACCAATGGTACACAGATAGCAGGTTTTGCTTCTACTAAGTATGACTACACACTCGCCTTACCTTCTGGTTCTGCTATCCCACAAGTGTCCGCAATAGCGTGCCAAGGAGCAACAGTAGAGATGAGTTCTGAGAAACAAACTACTGGTGAGAAAGTGACTTTCGTTGTTACTTCGGAAGATGGGTTGACAAGTCACACCTATACACTTGCCATCACTATATTACCATCTGATGTCTGCACATTGGATAATATATTTGTAGGTGGAGTGGCATTGGATGGCTTTACGCCTGATAAAACGAACTATACAATGGAGTTACCTTATGGTACCACCCAAATGCCTGAAGTGGATTATATCTTGACCGATATTAAGAGTAAGGCTGCTAAAACGGTGAATGCTAATGTGGTGACTATTGTGGTGACGGCTGAAGATGGAACGCATTCCAATACATACACGCTGACATTCACCATCGCTAAATCCACCAATGCATACCTCAAATCCATTGCTTTGGATGGCACCGACTTACGCAATTTCTATGCGGATCAGTTGGAGTACGATATATTATTGCCATACGGCTCTTCTATTCCAACTATCACAGCGGTACCAGCAGATACCACAGCCACGATGGTAATCGATGGCAATCGGATTGTTGTGACTGCAGAAGATGGGTTGACAAGCAATACATATACACTCACTTTCACGATTGCGAAATCCACCAATGCTTATCTCAAATCCCTCTTGTTAGACGGCATAGAGATAGATGGTTTCGCATCGGATAAGTTTAACTATCTGGATACAGTTCCTTACGGAGCTACCATGCCAGTCGTAACATGGGTAGTAGGTGATGAACAACAACAAGTGGATACCACATGGAATGGCGATGTGCAACTTACACTTACAGTAACAGCAGGCGATGGATTGGCTGTTGAGGAATATACGATAGTCTTTGAGCATTTGCTCTCGTCTAATTGCAGCCTAATAGATTTGCAAATCAATGGTGTTACTGTAAATGGTTTCTCTCCTGATTCGATTGAATATACGATTACTTATCCAATTGGAACAGATCCATCCGAACTCTTTGATGCGACAGCTATCACTGCAGTGCCAGAAGATCCAAACGCAACTTATAATGTGGTTATGGATGGTACAACTGCACAAATCTTCGTTACTGCACCTGATGGCACAATGAGCGTATATGTTATCCACCAAGAGATATTACTCTCTAACGAAGCACACTTGCGTATGATTTGGTTAGATGGTGCAGAAGTGCGTGATTATAACATGGATACCTTGGTATATACTATTACCCTTGTTCCTGGTTCTGTATTGCCTACGATTACAGCCGAACCACTCGATACATTGGCTACATGGGAACTTGGTATGGAAACAGAAGTGGAGAATGGTAAGGATGTAGAAGTGTTCTGTACGGCACAAGATGGAACCACCATGGTCTATGTATTGCAATTCCGCTATGCTAACTGGAATGCAAGTACCGAAACGGATACAGACGATTACCTCTTCTTCTATGCTGGCAATGGACAATATAAAGCAGTGACTATCAGTATTGGAGTTCAAATAGGTATCTACGATGTGAATGGTCGTCTGCTGAAGATTGAAGCCTTACCAACCGCGCATCCAGAGGATGTGGTTGTAGAAGTAGATGAGGATGGAAACCAGAAACTCGTTTCTGCTCTTCCTTCTGCCGTAGGTGCATATTTCGCACCGCCTACCAACCAAGTACTCTTCTATGTCTTCTTTGATTCGAAAACAAAGAAAGTGGCTAAGGGCGGAAAGTTCCAATTAGCACGATAATCAATCAAAAACGATAAAAAAGTCCCACATATTTGCGTATGTGGGATTTTTTTTGTACCTTTGTCGCCCAATTGATAAATCTAATACGCAATATAGTTGTAATGCAGCAAGCGAAAAAACGAATATTAGTAACATATATAGAGGCAGGGTTTGGACATATTTCTACTGCCAACTCTATCGCCGATGCTATTGAGGCTCTCAATGCCCCCAATATAGAGGTTATTAGGAAGCATATCTTTAAGGAAGATCCCGTTCTATCTCGTTTGGAGCAGCAGTATGTGAGGGATGTAAAGTGGGCAAATACTTTTCCATGGCATACTTATATCCAATTGGCTGCTACGCATATCTTTGGTATCCATAATTCATTGCCATTCGTTGTGGCGACAGTATATAGGCGTGCACGAAAGCGTTATCTCAAGCTTCTTGAGGAGGTGCGCCCGGATATTATTATCGATACGCATTATCTCACTTCATTCTTCGCTACGCAATACCGTGATAAGATTGATTCGCATGTGAAGGTCATAACATATGATCCGGATAATAGTGTGCATAATTGGTGGAATATCCGTGTGGATAAGTTTGTGGTTAACTGTAAGGTGGCCTTTAATGACGCGCTCAAACATGATTTCGAAACGGAGCAATTGATGCTCGTTCCTTTTGTTACGCGCAAGGAAATAATGGATGTAACAGAAGACAAGGCTTTCTATCGTGATAAATACCAATTACCACAAGAGCGTTTCACTGTTATGGTGGCTGCTGGAGGATATGGTAAATCGGGTATGAATAGAGTGGTTAAGGCATTGATGAATGTCAAGTTGCCAATTACGCTTATTGCTATCTGCGGAACGAATAGATTGCTCTACCAGCGACTGATACGGATGAAGGAAATACTACCTCCGCATATTGATTTGCGGCCATACGAATTTGTGGAGAAGGTATATGAACTCAATCGGGCTGCGGATCTATTCCTTACGAAAGGAGGACCTAACGCTATGCTGGATAGTGTATTGATGGAAGTGCCTGTAGGAGTATTCTATTGTGCCTCTAAGATAGAGTATTTATCGGCTTTCTTATTTACCTCGGTACTCAATTGTGGCCGTTTTTTGCCACATGCCAAGCAAATAGTAAAGTGGGTGAATAAATGTGTTGCTAATCCGGCTATTCTTGAGCCTTATGTAGAAGCAACGCGTGTAGTGCGGCATGGCGGAAATGGAGCTGTGCAGATAGCTAATTATATTAAGACAGTTGTTGATAGTAGCGATGAGTAAGTATGATAAAAAAGCATCCGAGAACCGCTCCGTAGCTTCTCGTTTCAAGCCTTCGATGGTCATGTGGCCCATATTATTCGGGCTGATAGGAGTGGGGTATATGGTATGGCGAGAGATGCATAATGATATACCTAATGGACCAATAGTCGTGGTAGAGCATTGGTGGGTCTTCGTCTTATTGACGCTTTTATTCACATTTCTTAAGGATTTCTCGGGTATGTATCGTACACGGGTGATGTCCGGTGCTCCGCTCACTTTCCGTCAGTTATACCGTATTCGTATGCTTTATGAGTTCACTTCAGCCGTTACGCCATCGGCTGCAGGTGGGTCGTCTTTGGAAGTGCTCTTTATTCATCGTGAGGGAGTAAAAGTGAGTAGAGCTACTGCGATGACGATATTAGCGCTCTTCATGGATGAGATGCTGATGATAGTTTTCTTTCCTGTCCTATTAATATTTATCCCCTATGGTGAAATGTTTACGGCAGAAGGCTATTTTCAATATGGTTATCTTTGGGCATTTATCATTGGCTATGCAATGAAATTTGTGTGGGTATCCATATTGTTTATCGGTGTATTCTGTAAGCCTATTATATTGATAAAGATTATAGGTGCTGTTTTCTCGTTTAAGTTCCTTCGTAAGTATCGTACTCGCGCGCTGCGCACAGCGGTAGAAATTCGCCAATGTGCAAAGGAGATTAAACATGAAACTTTGGGTTATTGGGCGCGTATATCAGTCTCAACGATAGGTATTTGGACTTTCCGTTTCTTGATTGCTAACGCGGCTATCATGATTTTCAATACCTTATCTGTCGCTGATAATTTAATGTGCTTTGCGCGTCAATATGTATTAGGTATAGTAGGTATGATTGTTCCTACTCCCGGTGGTAGTGGTTTTGCAGAAGTGATGTTTGATGACTTTTTAGTGGAGTATATAGCCCAACCTATGGCAGCGGTAGTGATAGCCTCCATTTGGCGTCTGTGTACTTATTATTATTACTTGATAGCAGGAGTGATTATATTGCCTCAATGGTTGGGTAAAAGTAAATTAATGAAGAAGCGTAATGAAAGCAAGTGATATTCTTTTTTGCATATTCAATTATCATGAGGCGGAGAATGCAGAATTCTTATATCGGGAGTTAAGCACTTCTTTCGACTGCCATATTATAGATGCTGATAGCGGTGAGCGTCCTGCTGATTTTGGTGGTGCGACGGTTTATTTGCCGAATGTGTATTATGGTGGAATGATGCATCATGCCATTAGAATGGGAGAGATAGGAGACTATCCCTACTTATTTTTCATTTGCTCCGATGTGCATATCTCTCATGAGTCTTTGGAGCGTCTTACACAAATTCTGCTATCAGAGTCTTTTGATGGTGTGGGAGTGTATTGTCCATGCCATGCGGATGACTCCTATACATGGGCTTCTTCGTCTTATTCGCGTCAGGGAGGCAAGCGCCGTAAAGTGGCTTTTATTGAGGGCATGCTTGGTATGTATAGCAGAGAAGTGTATTCCCATTTAGCGCCTTTTGACGATAATCCGCATGGGTGGGGTATTGATATAGTCGCATGTTTCTTTGCCAGAGACTGGGGAATGTCGTGTGAGGTGGATGACCGCTTGACGATTACCCATCCAAAGGGTGATGTGAAAAAGAACGATTTGGCGCGCAATGAAGCGAGAGCGTATATAATGCGTTATTCAGAAGGAATAATGATACGCTTATACTGGGTGTTGTGTTCGCTGCGCTATGCTACTATTCAGCCATTTATTCTGCCCAAATCGTATCGTAAGTGGTTGAAGTTTTTCTTGCCTATCTATCGTTTCTTTCATAGGCATTAAATCTTCTTTAGAATGAGAATCGTACCGTCACTTTGACGCCATTTCTACCCCAAGCGCCTATTTTGCGGCGGCCGTGAATAAGTTGGGGTGTGCCGTCTTCGTTGAAGGCAGGGCGGAAACCTAAAGTAGGTTGTTCTGGATTGATAGGTTCCATCTTCTGTATCATATACGGCAGTTCGTAGTCGTTGTAGGTAATACGACGAATATAATCTATTCGTATGAATTTAAGGATGTTTTCAAATCCCGCTGTTATCTCCATATAGGGCAGTTTGCCAATAGGTGAGGAGGTATTGTATCTGTTGTGAATATATCCATTGTTATCGAATGCGTTTGCCATGATGTTATTCTCCCATGGTGTATGGGGGAATTCGTATAGTCCGTTGTTGGTTTCAAGGTATGGGTTGTTCTTGTCTGTGAGAGCGCCGTATATACCTGCGAAACTAACCACACCACGCAGTTTGAGTTTGTTAATACCCGGAATACGATTGAGTATCCATCCCTTGAAATAGTAGGTGGTGTATAGCGAAATATAGCCATCCATCATGAACTCCATCGGTTTCATGAGGTTGAAGGCGCGTTGTCCCAATAATATGCTTGTAGAGGTAGGCGGTATGTGCAGTTTGGTGAATGGTACTTGCTGCCATATATATCCGCCGTGTAGGCGCACATCTAAATGCCCGAACGCAGAGAACCAAAAGCGTTTATCGAACATCAGTTCGGTCTTGTTATAGAAAAATCCTTTACCACCATTATGACGGTCATCAAGGTAACCGATGGTATGCGTCAGTTTGATGGTTGGCGCATCTTTCTCAATCACCCATGGGCTTTTAATGCCTTCGCGGTCCATACCAATAGTAGTCCCGGGAGAGTATTCTAAATCAACCATCGCTTCGTAGTTGCGGTACTGACCAATATTAGTCAGACTACTGGTATAACTTGTGTCTAAACCATTGATATGTTGGGTATAGTCAATACGATGGTAGTTAAGCACACCGGCTGCTTCGTTATTTGTGAAATCAAAAGAAGCTGAAAGCATGAGGTTATTACGCCATTCTTTCATATATTCAGCTTTCGCGTGGAATACATATTGCGCGAATGGCATGGTTGGCTTGCTTGTAGGAATAGACATGAGGAAGTTATCACGACGCACAACATCTGTGACTTGTCCGGGCTCTTCTACATCATACTGAGCAGTGAATTGTAAATGGTGCTTAATGCCGTCATATGGCTGGTTTTCGTGCTTGTCAAAGGTATAAACAAAAGTACCGCTATATTTGGGGCGTAAGTCTTTAGTACCGAAAGCGGCATAACCTCTGAAATATATCTGGTCGTGGAGTCTGGCTGTTGAACCACCACCTACACGCAGACGCACGCCCTCAAGCATATTCCAACTCGCAAAGTTATATATCGGTCCGAAATCGAATTTGCTGAGGTACATAAACTCTGCTTCCCGCGTAGGTATATACCCGGTAGTGAGTGCGTTTGCGAAGAGTGCAAGGCTGTTGAACTTAGGCGTATTGGTAAATTCGCGCACCAAGTCCACTACCGAACTCTCATATTTAGTGAGAGGCTCGGGACGCATACTATCGGTCCAGTAACCTTCAAAGACAAGTTCGGCGGTACTATCATTCGTTTCTATCTCATCAGCGGTTAGGCTGGAGAAGGTCTCCTTGGGAATAGGTGTGTCAAAGTCCCAACCGGTATAGAATTTTGTTTGGCGTGCTATCATGCCTTTTTTTCTATTGAAGATGTAGAACTTGGCATATGTGCTCGTCTTGTCGGGTGCCCAAAGTCCGTTCTCTAACTGCTCGTAGTTATGCTCAATAGAGTATTCGCTTACGAAGTTGAGGTTGATGTCAGGCGGGATGTTGATGGCGTATTTCTTGATACGGAAAGTGGAGTCGTTCACGATGTATAGGTGTCCTGTGAAACCATAACTCTCTGAGTTGACAGGCACAAAAGCGAGGTCGATACAAGGGTAACCATCCACCATGATAGTATCCATTATATAGTATTGGTAGAAGGACACGGCGAGGGTAGAGGAGAGTGGAGAAACGAAGCGGTTGTATAGCAGATTCATGCTATTGTCGTTTATCTCCACATCTTTGAAAAGCGAGTTGATGTTCTTCTGGAATGAACTGGAACCAATGATTGTTTCCACACCGAAGATACGCTTTTTCTGAAGTATCTTCTTCTCGCGGTGTGGTTTGCGCTGGTAGTATTCATCGCTTATATGCTCACGGATACTAACTGTCACGCTGGGATAGACACCAGTGGTGTCGATATATTTCTGCACGAAGTCAAAGTTCTTCCAGAATGGTTTTTCCCAATTCACATTGATATTATCCAGTGCGAAAGACATGCGCGAGTAAGTGGAGGCTGTGTAATGGTCTGCTGCGAGCACGCAGAACGAGTCCTTGTGGGCTATCACATTCTTGATTAGTTCTACAGCAGGGTTGCCTCGACGGCGATAGTCACGCTTCTTGTTCTTGGGTGTAACAATAATATCTTGCAAACCATATGCCTCGGGTTTAAGTTTTATCTTGGCATTTGTTTTGCTTTGCCCTTTGCGTAGTACCACCACTTCTGTCTTATAACCTATCATCTGGAAATGCACGGTAGTATAGCCATGTGTGTTGCTGATGGAGAAATTACCATCTATATCCGAGGTAGTACCTACTTCGGACGCCACCATGCCTTTGTTGGTGGTGGGCTTAAGGAAATATATTTGCGCGAAGGGTAGTGTCTCGCCTGTCTCTGCGTCCACTACAATACCGCTTATACTGGTGCGCTGCGGTGCTTCTTGTGCCCCGATATTCACCATTGGAAGGCAAAGAAATAATATATATAAAATGCTTTTTTTCAAAATCTAAATTGTAAATAGTCTTATTTTTGTTTTTTCAAACTCTCTTGATGTATAGTGTCAAAGATGTTTACCACGAGTTCTTTGCTCAGCCCTTTCAGCTCAGCCCATTCTTTGCGGTGCTTGAGTATCTCTTCATAGCGTTGAGGTTGTAGGGCTTGTACACCATGTGCTTTTTTCCATTCGCCTATGCGCTCACTCACTTCCATTCGCTGTGCTATCGTCTCCCATAACTGGTCATCCAGTTCGTCTATCTCCGCCCGCAACCAAGCCAACTCTTGATTCTCCACTGACCGCTGACCACTGACAACTGAAAACTTCCCAATCTCCTCCGGCTTTATCTGCTGCCGAGCGTCGGAGAGTGCTTCTTGTGGGTTGTAATGTACTTCTATCATCGCGCCATCCAACTGCAACTCGTCTATCTTTTTCATCAGCGAAGGTATCTTCGTGGCGTCGCCGCTCATATGACTTGGATCAAGTAGGATAGGTATGTCTGGCCTTTGCGTGCGTATGTAATGCGCCATTGCCCAACAGGGTTTATGGGCACACCCGCGGTGAATAGCCATGACGGGAATTCCTGTCTTTTCCAGTCGCTCTATGTTGCCCAACCACAATGCAGCGTCTTCATTCACAGGGTTCTTGATAAATATCCCCTTCAATTGCCCTCCCCTGTAGGTCTCCGACCGTCCTGTAGGCGTTTGCGCCGTCCTGTAGGTCCCCGACCGTCCTGTAGGGCTCTGCTCGTCCTGTAGCGCGTCTGCAATCTCCTGTACGGCGATGGGGTTAGCACTGGTGCGCGCACCTATCCATAGGTAGTCTATTCCCGCTTGTAGTGCTTCGGTTACATGGGCTGGCGTCGCTACTTCTGTAGCAATTTCCATGCCAAATTGCTGCTTCACTTCTTGTAACCATTGGAGTGCTTCTGAACCTACTCCTTGAAAACTGTTTGGGCTCGTGCGTGGTTTCCACACGCCTGCGCGGTAAATAAAATCAAAGTCGCATACTTCTTTAAGCATGCGCGCAGTGACCAAAACCTGTTCGCGGCTCTCCGCCGAACAAGGTCCTAAAATATGTAAGATTTTAGATTTTATGTTTTAGATTTTCTAATAAATCAATTGTAAGCGGAAGAGCATAGACTCGGGGTTCTCTTGTCCGTAGAAATAGTCAGAGTTAGTCAATTGTATCTCTACATACCCGATACCCACGCGGTAGTCGATGTGCTGCGTGTAGTATGCAATCGAACCATCAGAAAGAGCCTCGGTCATGTAAACACTCTGCGGAAGAGCCACTTGGTATGCGTCTTTAGTACCGCTGTTATACTCGCGACTAATACTCCAATTGCCGTAGTTGTAAACAAATGGCGTTATCTCAGGCACATCAAAGTGGTAGTAGTACTGTAATGTATTGTCATCAAACTGCCAATCGGCTTGCATCACGCGCAAATCTAATGTCTGTGTGTGGTAGTAGCATGGATCATCCTCACAACTTGTAAACCCAATAGCAACTGCTATAATGGATAGGATAAGAAGTACTTTTTTCATAACTTTTTGTTTCTAATCGATTTTGCGTGCAAAATTACTACTTTTTTTTGACATATGCAAATGATTGCATGATTTTGTAGTTTTTGTAAGGTTCTCTGTGCATTAGCGCAGAGCTTTGTTTATATGTTTGTTTATATGTTTGTTTATTTGTTTGTATGTTCATTATGCTGGATTATATCCAGCTTCGTCCTTAGGGTCTTTAGACTCTTTAGAGACCTTAGGGTCCTTATAGTCTTTAGAATCCTTATTGTCCTTATTGTCTTTTTAAATAGTAAACCTCTTTAGGCTTTCAGTCAACCTTTTTCAGTTTTAGTCACAACCTTTTTCAGTTTTAGTCACAACCTTTTTCAGTTTTAGTCACTACTCATTTCCGAGTCGATCGTTAGAGATAAGTTAGAGATAAGTTAGAGGTTTGTTGATGGTTCTAATACCTTTCCTATACCTTCTATATACTTTCTGTGATATCTATTACCATCCGCATGTAAGACACTGATAATATCCTTAGTATGCTAGTAAGACTAGTTTCTCTAGTTGGGCTAGTGTGACTAGTTTGGTTAGCAATCTACCAGCCGTATGGCGGTCTAAAATAGTAAATCGTAAATGGTAAATCGTAAATGTTTTTGGCTTTTTTGTAAGTGAGTAAAACGAACGCGTTTTTGTGGGCAGCCCATTGTGCCCGTTATGGGTCACGATTATGCGAAAAGAGAATATTAGCGGGCTGCAAGCTTGCTTGGGAGCCGATAATAGGTGATTTATGTTCAAGGCCGCGTAGGCCAATAGCCATGCGGACGATAGGCTGCGAGTTTTTGATTAACTAAAAATATTTTCTCTATTTTTATTTTGTTTTTAATATTTTTGTTATAATAAGCACATCG
>JAZNGV010000041.1:0-1870 GCA_045576595.1 Paludibacteraceae bacterium
TAGCGTAAGCGAGTTTTTGTGAGAACCCGTGAATATGTTTTTTATATTTTTGCTGACGCAAAGGCATTTACATCCTGCGGATGTGGAGAACCGTCCTAACGGACTAACGATAAATATATTTATAGGTAGGCAGGTAGGAACGGGTGTCCATAAGAGCGATTAGCTATTATGCCTTTGTGGCAGTATTTTTAATATTTTTTTCAAATCAAAACACATTACGGGTTCGTCGTTTTTGATTACCTAAAAAAATGTTACTCCGATAATTACGAATTATCATACGACCAGTATTTATCTATGTATTTTTACCATTAAAATGTTTTTTCACTACTCACCACTGACAACTTTTTAAAACAAACAATCTAATAATGAAAAAACTACTCATCCTCGCTCTATGCCTCGCTCAAACAATAGGCATACTCGCAACAACCAAAGACACCATCCAAACAGACAAATACACCTTTGGTGATTTCTTCGACGCCCTCGACTTACCTACTGTCCTCGGCGCGGGATTCACACCTAATGGCATAGAAGGACCTACTTTCAATTCTGCTATGCGCCTTGGTTGGCGTCATCATAAGAACTACGGCACTTTTGTGTATATCACCTACGATACGCATAGCAATTCCTATGATTCTCTTTTTATTGATGGCTCGAATGTTGTCAAGGGCGAAGTGTGGTATAATGAGGTCGGTATCAGTGTCGGTTATCGTTTCCCGTTGGTGAAGGATATCAGGGCTTTCTATGAAAAGCCTTATTTCCATCCTTGGGATATGTATGTCAGTATTCAACCGGGTGTCTCTATCGCCACGGTGAAGAATATGGAGGTACTCCCTTCCACTTGGACTGCCCTTGGTGGGTATGAGATGCAGAATGTGGACCATGTAGTCCCCACTTTGCGTTTCTCTGCTGGAGTGGAGTGGTTCATTTTCTCCAATTTTGGAGTTTTTGCAGAAGCCTCTTATACTCAGCATCTTATGCCTACTATTATTGAACAGGCTGCAATGGCGCAAGGTCGTATAACCCATCCTTCTGGTCCTATCACTATTTCCATCGGTCTCTCCCTCTTCTTTAATTAAAATCCTACTCCCTACTCAGCACTCATTTCCGAGTTGAGCGTTAGAGATAAGTTGGTGGTTGCTTAGAAGTTTGTTGATGGTTACTATACTTTCTCTATACTTTCTCTATACCTTCTTTATACCTTTGAGGGATATCTGTGCTACCAATTTGCCTTATTGGACTTATTTTGCAGCAAATTTTACAAAATCTACCTTACATATTTGGTACTTTCAAAAAAAATATGTACCTTTGCGGCTGCAAAGGATGCCTACGGGCACTTTGAATTGTAAACTGACATATAGGCGCAAAGTGTTGTGCCACTAAATAAGCGTTATAAGCCCAGACTTGATTACTTGAAAACTCGACACTTTCAAAGAATCATTACTTATTCAAGTACGGTTTATGCACGCTCGCGTTTCCAGCGTGAGTTTTCCGTGCGTAGATTTGAATAAGTAAGGTAGTCGAGAACCTCAAGTAATCAAATTGAAGCGAACGAAAGTTCACGCTTTTTGTGTGTTTTATATTACCTTTATTATCCTTATTACAAACAACAATAGTAATCTTTTAAAAAAATCCTCCTCTCTCCTATAGGGAGGGTCGGGGTAGGCTCATTATGAAAAAACTTTTTACTTTTCTCCTTGTACTAACAGCCAGCATAGGAGTGATTAACGCCCAGAGCGGCACATGCGGTGACAATCTTACATGGGAATTGAATACCGAGACAGGTGATCTCACCATCAGCGGTACTGGCGCCATGGCAGATTATACATATAGTTCAAGTGTTCCTTGGTACGGCCATCGTTCTGCTATCAAA
>JAZNGV010000042.1:0-37413 GCA_045576595.1 Paludibacteraceae bacterium
AATAACCCGTGAATATGTTTTTTTATATTTTTGCTGACGCAAAGGCATTTACATCCTACGGATGTGGAGAACCGTCCTAACGGACTAACGATAAATATATTTATAGGTAGGCAGGTAGGGACGGGTGTCCATAAGAGCGATTAGCTATTATGCCTTTGAGGCAGTATTTTTATTATTTTTTTCAAAATTAAAATATATTATGGGTTCGTCGTTTTTGATTAACTCAATACTCACTGGAAAAACAAACACGACCCGCAGTACTTGCGAGTCGTGCTTGTTTATGGTAATTGCTTGTACTTGCTTATTCCACTACAACGCCTTGAGCATTGTAAACAACACCATTCTTCTCAATCAATAACTGACCATTGCGGAAGAACTTAACTGCCTTAGCTGCAGCGTTGATGTCGTCCAAACCAACAGTTGGATCTTCTGGGACAACAGGAGATTCGGGAAGAACAACAGTTGCAATCGCTTCGTCAATCATAATTTGCTTAACTACAACAGTCTTTGCGCTTGTGGTGCTGAGAAGAACATATGTATCTTCGGTTGCAGTGTAAGTGAGAGGAGTAGCCAATAGGTCAGCTGTCATGGTTTGAACGGCGCCATTGATGCTGATATTTACATCACCACCTACATTGCCGAATTTCACATTGATAGTGCTACCTGCTTTTACCCAGCAACCCATAGTAGCTGCTGCGTTCTTGAGTTTCAAACCAAGGTATGGTTCGTTGCGAGCTGTCTTAGTGTCATTCAAACTATCCAATGCATCGATATTCTCAAAATCAATCTTTGCAGCAGCAAGAGCAGCTTTGATATCATACGCCATGCCGTTGTCTAAAACGAGTTGCTCAATATTGATTGATTTACCATACTCTTTTGCTAAAGTAGCAGAGTAGTTAACAGCCACATTTTGGGTGAGTGTGTCAATTGTCAAACTAATGTTTGCGCTTGCAGCTGCTACCTCTACTGCGCTGGTGTAAGAAATAGTAACTTCTGCATTCAATTTGCCATCTTCTGCCACTACTACAGAAGTAGGAGTAACGGTCATGCCTTCTACGGTTGGTACAACTAAGTTGTATGTGCCTGCAGTGAGGTTCTTACCGCTGAAAGTAACGGTCTCTGAAACGCTTGGATTAACAGCTGTAACATTCAAATCAACGCTCTCTACACTCGCTTTTAATACAGGCTCTGTAGAAGGAGCACCAGTCCATACGCGGATACCTAACACATTGATTGTCTTGTTTTTACCTAAATTGGATTGAGTCTCTCCATTAAGGATAGCTTTCTTCAATTGACGAGTGAGAATAACTGCGTAAACATTTTGTCCTGCGAAGGAAATCTTTTGCCATGTAGCACCTTCCAAAGACTTACTTCCTACATATTCTTCGGTCATGCCTACAAAATCTACATTTTGATTTAATGCGTTCTCTGCTTCCAACCATGCACCCCATGCAATGTTGCAAGCATCTGTGCTATTAGGAGCAAAATAAACTTCGATAGAATCAATTGGAGCAGTCGCTTTAACACCCAAATAATTGGATGGATTAGTTAAATCGCAACCACCACCTAAAGCGAGATACTGAGTACCGCTGAAATTGCCTTTCCATGCGGTGAAAGGACTAAACAATGTAATGCCATTGTGGTCGGTCATAACGGTTGCAAAATCATCTGCACCCCAGTTGAATGACTCATAAGTTGGGTCTGCTGCCATAATGCTGCTTGCTGCAACAAAAGCAACGAATAAAGTGAAAATTTTCTTCATACCTTGTAAAATTTAATAATTGGTAAAATATGATTTGTAAAAACTTGTTTGCAAAATCGCTCGCAAAGATACGCTTTTTAATGCGTATATGCAAATAATTAGATGAATTTAATGATTTTTTACACAAAAAGTGTCAATTTTTCGCGTGCTTAAGCGCCTAAAATTTTAGAAAAGGAACGCGCGCGCTTGCATAAATAAAAAAAAAGTAGTACCTTTGCGCCGGATTTGAATAGTTAACCTATGAAAAAGAAAGTAGTTTATACATGGCTGCTATTGATGATAGCCGCACTTGCCGCAAAGGCACAAACATACACGCTGACTTACCAGGGATTTCCGTATGCCAAAACATCTTGTGCATTGCCTGAGTTTGCGAAAGGAACAGCAGTGAAAATATCACTTGGGACACCAAGCGTAGAGGGAAAAACATTCCTCTATTGGAGATACGAAGGTATGCACTACATGCCCGGTTCAATGTTTATCATGCCAGCCCAAGATGTGGAACTTATTCCTGTTTACGAGGGAGACGCTACGGCTACAGAGGAAATAGAGATACATGCCCCTGCCAATAAAATCATGCGCAATGGACAACTACTCATTATTCATAATGGCAAAACCTATAACGCTACAGGACAACAAATTCAATAAACGGCTATGAAAAAGATTATTACTTCTCTTTTGATACTCACTATCGCTGCGGCAACCTATGCCGTGCCTGCCAAAAGAGCTTGGCAAACTTACACGCAGCCAGACGGCACTACTGTTGAAATACAAACGGTAGGCGATGAGTTTTATCATTACACCATCAATCGCGAAGGCAACGAAGTGCGCCTCGATGCCAATGGCTATTATCAATCAGTAGGCACCGCACCACAGCCACAACAAGCACAAGCGCGCAGAGCCGCTGCGAAACAAAGACGACAACCCGCCGCGTTTGGACAAACACCTAACCTGGCACCAAAAGGAGTTGTCATTCTCGCTAATTTTGCAGATACCAAGATGAATGTGGCTAATACACAAGCCGTCTTTGATGAATTATGTAATTCTACTAACTGCACCGTCAATAAGTACAAAAATATCAACTATCCATCGGCTGCGCAGTATTTCGCAGACCAGTCTAACGGTACCTATCGCCCTCAGTTCGATGTCTTTGGTCCAGTTACGCTCAATAAAAACTATGCATATTATGGCGAAAACGACGCGAATGGAAATGATAAATATGCAGCAGATGCAGTAGTCGAAGCATGCAAACTGGCTAATGAACAATTCCCGCAATTGAATTTCGCAGATTATGATAGCGATAAGGATGGTAAAATAGACTTTGTCTATATTATCTATGCAGGAAAAGGAGAAGCAGATGGAGGAGAAGAAAGCACCATTTGGCCACATAACTGGGATATCTATTCTGCAAGGTATTATAAGAATTGTACATATCCGCAAAACGATTGCTATGTGGATAGTAAACTGATACACACCTACGCCGTTTCGGCAGAGTTGGAAGGTGCTGGCACATTGGGAGGAATAGGTACGCTATGCCATGAGTTCGGACATGTGATGGGACTGGCAGACTTGTACGATACTGAGAATAGTACTAATTATGAAGAATTCCTAACCCCCAACGAATGGGATATCATGGACGGAGGCGCTTATAACGGTGGAGGACACTGTCCGCCGAACTATAATGTATGGGCGAAATACTTCTTCGGTTGGGTCAAACCCGTCAACCTGCAGAAAACACCACAGAATATAACGCTTATTGCGAATGGCGAAACCAACTATAATGCTTATTATCTCAATTCGCTCGGAGCTGATATGACTGCCACTACAGGCGGATGGTGCTACTATCTGGAAAACCGTCAGCAAAAAGGATGGGATAAATTTGTACCAGCCCATGGAATGGTTATTTGGCAAGTTAACTATAATAAAACAGCATGGGCAAACAATGGACCGAACAATACTTCTACTACTGATTCACCATTATTTACCATCATTTGCTCATCGGGTAAATATATAGGCAATAATAATGGCAAAGGCAATGTGTTTGGTGGCAGCAGTTCAGTCACTTCTTGGACGGGCTTTGCAGACCAACCATTACTTAATATCAAAGAAACGAATGGTGTTATTACAGCCACCTATATAGCAGAACCGATTATTGTTACTTGGATGGTGGATGGAGTGGTTATAGAGACGAAAGAGTATGCTTCAGACGGCTCGCAAGACTTAGTGTTGCCCACCACGGCAATCACTCCTTGCGAAGGAACAACCCTCATCGGATGGACTACAGAAAGCAACTGGGCAGACCCATTCATCTTGCCAACGGACTTGTTTACTACACCAAGCGGCAAAGTGACCAAGAGCATTACATACCACGCACTCTTCCAATAAAGACACACAATGAAAAAGATGCGTCATAATCTATTCCTTGTATGCTTATTAGTGCTATGCACTACTATCTGTCACGCAGAGACTATCACCACTGTGCATAATTTTCATGCTATGAGTGGTGATGATACGCAAATACAGTACTTTAGTGGCAATACTGTAGCCAAAACAGAACTACTCACATATACTTGCACGCCTGGCGCGAAGTTTGCTGCCGACCAAAATAAAACATATGGGAATATTTCTATTTTTATGGAAGGGTCTGGAGTTGCAGTTACCACCACGCAGATTGATAATCTGAAAGAGATAGATATTTATCATTATCCACAAGAGGATTTATCTTCAAAAATAGTTGTTTCTATCTCTACAGATGGACAAAATTGGGAGAATCTGCAGGTAGTGAACCAATTATCCGCTTATGTACGCGCAACAATGCCTGCTACGGGCGATTATTATGTGCGTATAGAACGCAACGGAAAAAACTTCTATATCCATCAAATTACATACTACACCGAGAAATGTGCTTGCTTTCCATACATTAAGCCTGAATAAGAATGCGAGTAGAAAATGACATATTGATTCCCGAATTAGCGCGCTTGTTAAATGAGGAGAAAGAAGTGCGTTTTACCCCATCGGGTAATAGTATGCGCCCGTTCATAGAGGGAGAGAAAGATAGTGTAGTGCTCGCGCCGCTGAATAAACCACCTCGTAAGGGCGATATTCTCCTTGCACGAGTGCATATCGCAGATAGAATGACATATGTCTTGCATCGTGTACTGCGAGTAGAAGAAAACGAACAGAAAACGATATATGTACTTCAAGGCGATGGTAATTTGCAAGGGGAAGAGCGGTGTACGAAGGATGAAATAATTGGTATTGTCAAGCGTGTAGAGTACCCATCGGGCAGAAGAAAAATGCACTCTTCTGCATGTTTATGGCAATGTTTGATGCCGTACCGTAGATATTTACTAAAAATATACCGCCACACCTGGCTTAAATGGTGTTATTAAAAGGAAATAAATATCTTAAAATAAATAGATTATGCAAACAATAGTTGGTTTTAAATTACGCAAGTTAGGCAATGAATACATTTTAGTGGGCGAATCGCTCGAACTCATCAATTTCAATAAGATGATCACGCTCAATGAAACGGCTGCATTCTTGTGGCAAGAAGCAGAGAAGGGTGAGTTTACTGTCGCTTCTTTAGTAGAAGCCTTATTGACAGAGTATGAGGTCTCTGCAGAGCAAGCACAAGCAGATGTAGAGTTCACCGTCAACCAATGGCTCCAAGCACAAGTAATTACCGAATAATCAATCAATCTCAACCCTGTCGCACACCCTACACCTTAATCCCTACATCGTGCTCACTACTCTGTAAATCTAGAAATCTATCACCAGTAATAGCATTGCTGTTTTTGAAGCGAATATAATGAACGCTTTTTTGTTAGCGTAAGCGTGTTTTTGATGTCGCTATCGTCCCGTATGTCTCTCGTAAGCGGCTCGTAAATTTGCGGTGGAAACAACCATTGCTTGCAATGAACCTTCACGAAGTGGCTATTCCCAAAAGTGTCTTTTTTTAATATTGTGCTTACTCTCATTATAAAAACACTTTTTTTTGGACTAAAATATTTGCACAATTCAAAGAATAATATTAATTTTGCACGCTATTTTGTGGTTCTAACATGTAATTCCTTGTGAAGAACCTTAAAAAATGTACTATTTTGAATATTATAAAACTTAGAAATAATTTAGGTATGAAAAAGATTTTTACTTCTATTTTTACATTGCTAATCGCACTCTGTGCCACAGCGCAGTTGAGTTACAATGTAGAGTTAACGCAAGCAGATTTTAATAATCCTTCTACGATTATCAAGAAAGAGGGCAAAATTGAGTGGGACGGCGGTATCCGTTGTGGTGGATCAAGTACAGGTATTGAACTCGGCGGACCGGGATGGAATTGGGATGACAAAGCAGTTGTAATCGCATTGGCTGCCGGAGTGCCGGATAAACTGACTTTTAAGTATGCCACCAATAATACAGCCTCTACTGACCCGGATTGGTCGGTAAGTGAGAGTGCTGATGGGCAGACTTGGAAAGTGTTGTGGACCAAAAGCTCCAGTTCCAAAACATTGACAGAGCAGACAGTATCCCTTAGTACGACCACTCGTTATATCCGTTTATGTTTTAGTGGTAACTTCGCTGGTTATTTTAAGAATATCAAGGTGACGGAGATTATCGAGATGAGTGCAGCTACACCAGCTACCCTCGATTTCGGAACGCTGAAAGTGGATGAGGTAGCAACACCGCAGGATTTTGTGGTTAATTATACCGGTTTGACTGCTACCGCAACAAGCGCAGATGCGCATTTCACGGTTACGCCAGCTTCCTTCGGAGATTTGTATGCTTATCAAGCATCACAGACGCTTTCTGTTGCAATGGCGACCAACGAGGCAGGAACATACAATTCTACTATTACTGTTGCAGGTCGCGGCAAACAGGCAGAGGTGACCGTTACTGGTAAAGTGGAGAAGCATGACCAAACGATTAACTGGAACCCTGCACAAAGTGTGAACCATGGACAGACAATACCTCTGGCTACCGCAACAAGCGGTCTGCCGGTAAGTTATGAGATCTCTGACACTAAAGTGCTGGTATTCGAGAAAGGCGCTTTCCGCACACTTCGTGGAGGTAAAGTGACAGTAACAGCCAAACAAGAAGGAAACTATAAGTATAATCCGGCTACTCCTGTAAAACGCACAATAACGATTGTTCCGCCAGTGACATACGGCAAGTTCGAAGCCGTTGCCTGCCAAGGAGAAACAGTTACTTTTAATGGCGTGGACTATACAAAATCAACAACGGAAGAAGTACGCGTAGCGGAGAATTACTTAGGTGGAGACTCTATCGTGCGCGTGAATATCACTATCAATCAGCCTACTGCTTCGCAGCATAGCAAAACCATCGTTTACGGCACCAAAGAGACATGGAATGGACATGACTTGTCTGTCTTGGCGGTAGGTAACCATGAACTGAAAGACACTACCACCAACGCTGCAGGCTGTGACTCGATAGTGACATTAAACCTCACGGTAAGCAAACAAGCGGTGATAGAAATGCCAGTGAGTTTTAGTTTCTGCGAGGGAGACTCTATTGAATACAGAGGTAAGTGGTATAAAGAGGCAGGAAAAGACGAGATAATAGCTACAGGAGCCGTAGCAGACACAATATATAAAGTAACTATTGTGGTAAATAAGCCGACCTATACAGAAGATAAACAGACAGTTATCGTTGGTAATACCATTACTTTTGCCGAAGAAGGGTGGTTGCTGCGTGACACTATGCCTGTGAAAGAATATGCAACCACCAAGGCCGATACAGCCGATTTGTGGTTTATTAGATATGACCAAACAGCAGAAGGCTGCGAGGCTATAACCAAACGCTCAGTAACCATTGAATTGATGGACCCTTATGAGAATGAGCGCGAGTTAGAGTTCTGTAAGGGTGATTCGGTGGAGTATCGTGGCAAATGGTACAAAGAAGAAGGCATAGACTCCGTGTGGGTGGAAGGCAATATACAAGACACTCTGATAGTTGTGCTGTCTGTTGTTTATATGCCGGAGGCTATTGACCTATATGATACGATAACTGTTGGAGATGTGGTGGAACTCGGAGCAGGAGAATGGATTTTAGGAGAGCAGACCTTAACGGGCTCCTATGAAGCACAAGAAGCAGATACTGTTGGATTAGTGTTCATCCAATATGGTCAGACAGAAGACGGATGTGAGTCCCGAACAACCTTGTATGTAACCGTAGAGCCAAGAAGCACAGAGGGCTTCGAGAGTGTAGGACAGAACCCAACAGCACTAAAAGTGCTACGCGACGGAGTGGTTTATATCCGCCGTGGAGAGAACGAATACACTCTATACGGTGAGCGTGTGCAATAAAAGTATTTAAGAATTCATACATATCAAATCCACAGCAGCGGCTATTTCAGTCGCTGCTGTGTTATCTTATTGGTCCTGTTTTTGTGTACTTAATTACTCTAATACAAGATATGTTGTATAACATAAAAAAAGTGTCATATTTTAAGAAACACTTATACCCTATTATTATTCGTGCGCGCGAGAGAATAAAAATTTGCACAATTCAAAGAATAATATTAATTTTGCACACTTTTTTGAAACTAAATTAGTACGAAATGATAATAAAATCTTAATAATCGTACATTTTGCAAAATTAATATTACAAAAATCGAAAAATAAGGTACAAGAATATGAAAAAAATGACTAATTTATACGCAAAAGCAATGGAGGCTCCTGTAAAAAAGTATAGGATTGCTTCAGTTAAGGCACTCTTCTCTCTCATCGTGCTGCTGTTTGTTAGTAGCAATGCATGGGGAGCAACTTTATATGGAAAGACAGCTGTAGGTGCCGGTAAAGGAACCGCAACGGTGGAGATTTATAATGGCTATAATATACGTCAGGATGCTATATCTACGAGTAATAGTAATTTGGTTGAGGTTTCTTATAAGATGAATTTAGTGTCTTGGGGATATTGTAAATTTATTGCGTCAGCAGCAAATGGATATTCGTTTGAAGCGTGGTATACAAATAGTGAATGTACAAATGGAAGAGTTGCAGAAAGTCCTTATAAGACAGAGACTAGTAAAAATAAGGAGCGAACAGATATATACTATGCGAAATTTATTCCTGTTACAGTAAATTCTATTTATTCTAATCCTATTCCGGAAGCAAATCCGTTGTCATTGGTAGAGCCTGGGTATAAAACAAAGACAGTCTCATTCCAGGTTTCTAACAATGCAGATAGTAAAGATGATTTTTATGAACCAACAATAGTAGGAGAAGGGTGGAGTATTGACTCTTGGACTTTAAATGGAAATATAGTGAATGTGACCGTGAGGTTTACTGCTACACAAACAACTACTCAGGGGATGCATACAGCGCAACTTACTTTAACTTCTAAAGCAAATTCAACAGCAAGTACCACTGTTGCTGCTGTAGTAGATTTGACACCATCCTTAAACGCAAATCCGGAAGAATTAGACTTTGGAATGTTTACAGTAAATGTGGATGCAAAAAGAAGTCAAACAGTTGCTTTATCATTTAGTGTAAATGCTGTTCATTTTGAGAAAACCGCAGATATGCATATTGCTCCTTTTTCTTCGGTGTTGAGTGCAGATAACAAAACATTAACCATTTATTATGAACCAACAGAAGTAGGAACGGGTGTTTGGGAGAAAATCATTACTATAACAGCACGCAATAATCAAAATCCCCAATTGACTGTCTCAAAAGAAATTAAATTGAGAGGACAAGCGCAGGGTATAACTAATCCAGAATATACTTGTAATATCGCAGATGAGTATAAGGTGGATGATGCAAGTTTGGATTTGCAGACATTATGGACAAGTACAAGCAATGGAGCAGTAACATATACAAAAGAGTCTTTTGTTCCATCAGGAATAAATAATGATAGAGCAACTACTCCTTCGATTACTGATAATCGCTATCTGTCTTTAGGGCAAGCTGGTACATTAACACTGAAACTTACTCAAGCGGCAGCAGCCTTTTATTATGCTGGCACAGATACAAAAACGATTACCATCACCAAGCATGCAAATGGACTTCGTTGCACGGGAGATACATGGAGCAAGACCATGACTTTTGATCAAACAATAGAAACGGTCTTAACTGCAAATAATACGGATTATGCAAATACACCTATTCAAATTGCACAGACCGACGGAGATACAATTGCGCAATATGTATCCGGTAGTGTTAATTCATTCCATAATGAAGGTACTGCTACTTGGAAAGTATGGCAAGAGGAAGATTATAAATATGAGGCCGCAGACAAAATTCTAACTGTGAATGTAGGAACGGCAGAGAGTCCTGATTGCTCGATTTATTTGTTCTCCTATACAGGAAATGAGATGTCTGTAAGTGAATTTGGAGAAAGTCGAGCGACATGGTCGAAAGTAGGAGTGGCAAAAACTTTGTATTTTGAGGGAAGAAGAAGTTGGGGAGATCTTGATGCGTCTATTGTTCCTTATCAGAAAGTTAATGGAGAGTGGCAGGAAATGGCTTCTGTAAAAGGAAGTTTAAATGATCAACACCCCTCTGCTCCATTTGAGAGAGAATTAGATCCTAATGCAACGGCTATCAAATTTGAAAAAAAAGGAGGTGTAAATACCGTATATATTCGCCATGTTTATGTTACATCTACAAAATATTTTAACATAAAAGATTACGCAACTAATGAGGAGATAACTTCCCTTACTATGCCGACAAATACTATCGGTGGTAATGCAACAACGGCAGATTTCTACATCGACTATAGCACTTGTGCAGATGAAATAAAACTGCACAGCAGTCATCCGCATATAACTTTCGGTGAAACAGGCAGTACCACCATGCAGTTTGATAGTAATGGTAGTGGTAAGCAGAAAATTACTTTGACCTATAGTGCCGATGAACCAGAGCAAATTAGTGCTACCATAACGATTTATACTCCTTACGAACACAAAACAATCACGATAACTGCCAAAACAGAAAAAGAACAACAAGAACTGATATGGTCTGATGGGTTCAAAGGAAATCCTATCACTATTCCATTAATGAGTCTGGTGATAGATAGTGCCGCAGTGGCTTCAAGTGGATTACCTGTAACTTATTCAACAAATAATGAAAGTGTTATAAAAATAGCAGATGATAACAAATCATTTGAGATTATAGCAGAAGGAACAGCAACACTCACAGCCGAACAAAAAGGTGATGATAGATTTTTAGCTGTAAGCGACACAAAAACAATCAATGTAGTAGATAAGAAAATTCAATATATTATATGGGGACAAGACTTTACACATGGTTTGAATGTGGGGGAAGAGGTAACATTTGATGCGAGAGCATACACTGCAGATGTTAAAAATAACGCGTTTGCTTTTGATGACGCTCGTTCCACACTCATTCAATATACTTGTCCCGCTAATAATGGCGTAATAAGTGTAGTTGATGGTAAAATGACTATCATTGGCTATGGAAAAACAACGATTACTGCTTCTTTAGCAGGAGATGAGAACCATTTTGAAGCAACACCAGTAATAAAGACAATCCATATACGCGAGATAAATAATGGAGAATGTGAGAACATACCAGTATATGCTCCAAATAAAGAGATTACATTCTTCGCTTTTAACCTCGAGATGCCTGAAATAGTAGAAGATATTGAATTAGATCCAGCCAATGGAGTACCAGACAAATTGAATTTTTATGTAAGAGGAGTGTCATATAATGTGGCTATTCAATATTACAATGGAGGTATTGATGTGTATGAATCTACAGATGGAGGCAATACATGGAGCGATAAATTAGGTGAGGTGTGGCCAGAAAAGAATACGACACGCTATTCCGATTCAATACAACTCAGCCCCAATGCAACCCATATTCGTTTAAAACGACCAAAAGGAGGACGAGGATATCACTTTGTGGGAGGATTAGTAGTGTCACGAAAGCAATTTATTGAGGTAGAAAAAGAAATAATTAATTTGGGAAATGTGGCTGCTGGAGCTGTACGCGAAGGAGTAATCCGATTCAATTATTCAGATGTGAAGCAAGACTTGCAAGTTACAAAAGCAAACGATAGTCAAATAAATAAATTAGAGTTAGATAAAACAACGATAGAAGTAGATTGCGGTGCAACAGATAAGGATTCAATAGCATTCGTTTTTAGACCGATGGAAATCGGTAACTGGAGTAATATTGTAACCATAAATGACCCTAAAACAGGAAAGTCTAAAACAGTAACACTCACAGCTACAGTTACTATCGGAGAACAACAAATCATCTGGAACCCAGAAACAAATATTCAGCAAAGCACTCCTCCGCAACTTAATGCCGTAACAACAAGCGGATTACCAGTAACCTACGAGGTAACAAGTGGCACAGATGTAGCTTCAATAGTGGATGGACAGGTAATCATAAACAAAATAGGTACATTCACTATCACGGTAAAAGCACCAGCAAGTAGTAGTTTTAAGGCAGCAGAATTATCTGTGAACTTCATAGTGAGCGAAGAAACTGTCTTTATCTTTGAAAGTGACGGAGAATGGAGTAATAAAGATAAATGGAATAAGAAAACACTACCAACTGAAAATGATGCCGTTATTATCAATGCAAATGTTGCTATCAGTGATTCAGCAACGGTAAAGAGCATGACAATAAACGATGAAATGAAAGTTACTGTTAAAACAACAGGTAAACTAACAATCAAAGAAAACGGAGCAACTGGTACGGGTGGTGGCAACTTAATCATAGAAGCAACATTGGGAGACACAACCACTTGTGGCTCATCCGGACAAGTAGTAGGTGCAGAAAAATTGAATGTAAGAGATGCTTACTTCCAAATGTCCTTTGACCCCTCTGGGCAAATCACTTATGGTTGGTATGATTTTGTAGTGCCGTTTGAGGTCAATATTGAGGATGGCATTTTCCGTGAGGGTAATCTAACCAACTCCTTACAAAATGGTGTAGATTTCATCGTCATGGAGCATAGCGAAACGGCTCGTGCTGCAGGTAAAAAGGACTGGAAAGTGATTAGCGGTACTATGTATCCGGGAAAAGTATATACCATTACCTTCGATGATGAAGTGCTACAAAATACTTTCTTATTCAAGAAAAAAGAGCGCGCAATATTAGGTGGTTCTAACTCATTTAGCGCAGTATGCTCTGCGAAAGGTGAACCAGAAAATCGTGGGTGGAATGGATTAGGAAATGGCACATTGCAGCACAAGCAGTTGAGCAATAGCGGAAAGAAAGTACAGATGTACGACCATACGCATAATACCTATCTCATTAGAGAGGCTGACAACTATATCTTTGCTGTAGGAACATCCTTCTTTATGCAAGTGGAAGCGGCACAAGAGATAAGCTTTGCAGCAGCTACCAATCGTCCTCTATTAGCACCAAACCATGAGGCACGCAAAACGGACGAGTTCCGTCTTGCATTGACCGCTGAGGGAGACGGAGTAACGGATTATATGTGGGTGTCTGCAAGCGAAGAGGCAACAAACGAGTATGCAATCGGTCATGATCTGCTCAAAATGGGTACTCCTACAGAAGCTAAAGTGGCACAAATGTGGGCTCCGAAAGGAAAGAATAATCTTTGCGACATAGAGCTGCCACTTGTTCAAGAGAATGCATATACTCCATTATCGCTCTTTGCTCCAAAAGCAGGAACATTCACTTTGACGATAGAAAAAATGCCAGCAGATACCAAGCTATTCCTTACATATGAAGGTAATATCATCTGGGATTTGACTGCGAATGCTTATACTTTAGACCTCAAAAAAGGCGTAACTAATAACTATGGTCTGCTTCTCGAAGTAAATAATGCACCGCAAATATCTACCGGTGTAGAGCAAAACCAAAACAACTCAAAGCAAGCAACAAAAGTAATGATAAATAATCAGTTATACATTATTACTTCCAACGGAGCAATATATAGTGTGACAGGAAAAAAGGTACAATAAAAAGTTATGAAAAAGGCAATATATACAATACCAACTACAACAGTAGTAGAGTTTCAAACCGAAAGAATAATGGCTATGGCGGTTCCCTCCGCACATATACCAGGTGGTAGTGGTGCACCAGAAAAAAGAGCCCCTTTCTTTTAGAACAGAGGACTCATATAATGGAGTATATAGTGGGGATTATCTTAGGCCTATCGCCCACTTCCTTAAATAAGCATACCACTCTGTCGCATTAGATGCTACAGGGTGGTCTTCTTTTGTCGCTCCCACACAAGTCAAATAGAAATGAGTGCTATAGCCGTTCTGCGCTTTCTCTTGCTTGAGAAGGCATAGGTTATTGCGCTTGTCACGCACTGGCACGCCTGCATTCTCTATAGGAATAAAAACCGCCAATCCTACTGTCTCTTTGGCGTACTTGGATGAGTCGTTCACAGGCCAATCTGTGCCCCATGAAGCGAGAATAGTGCCATTCGGCACCACGATAATAGTATCATGTGAGCCACCTAAGGAACGAGGCGACTTGCCATTATTAGGTATCATCTGCACACCAGTGCATAATCCTTCCACTTCCTCCGATAGATACACATCGCACCGCATATCGCGATGACCGCTCTTAATTGTATATTGCACATCCATATCCACCATCTTGCCTTCTACTTGCCAATCTTCTACAGCCACTTCAATAGTAGCGCTCTTACGGCTCTGGGATACAATACGCTGACTGCGCTCTGCTACAGGTTCAATATGCACATGCTTCTTCCCATTCCAATACTTAACAGAACCAACGCCCACTGTGCCTGATACGCGTAAGATATCATCGCCATAATGTGCAGCCAAAAGGCTATCGTTAGGATACCAATAACTGGTCGCCAATTCCAATTGAGGCACGCGCTTGCAATAGGGATCAATCGTCTGCTTCTTATCAAAATAAATACGGTATGCCATCTTATCACTCTCCACAGCTACACCATGGTGGTGCATCTGATGATAGGTGTCAATAGCAGGGTCCGCTTTCCATTCATCTACGGGATAACAATGCCGTGTCTTGCCTTCCGCATGAATAATCGTATAGCCTTTTTTAGTGGAGTCCGCAGGCGTTCCAATACGCCAAAAAGAAGTAGCTACTTGCGGATTACAACCCGCAAGTAGCACTATCATCATTCCTAAAGAAATTTTCTTTATCATATACATTGCTTATAAGCGTTGGATGTTCTCTACTGTAGGAGCAATAGTAAATGCCTCGCCTTGCTCTGGCAGAATAGTTACATTATCTATAATGAGTCCATTCGTTTGACGAATCAATGCACCTTGTGTAGCTGTCATCTTAATATTACGGAGAGTAACATTCTCAATCTTCATCTCAGGCAAACCATTGAAATACATAGCGCGCTTGAGGTTATTACCATTCACATTCTCCACTACTATATTACGGAATGCTGGCGTCTCTTCACTCGCTTCGGGTGCATCTGCATTCATGCGAGCAGCCAACTCCTCTTCTGTCTCCTCTCCGGCAGCCTTGCCACCATAGAAGAGGTCAAAGAGCAATCCTTCGTTAGGAATATTCACCATATTGATATCACGGATATAGATATTCTCCACTACACCACCGCGACCGCGAGTAGATTTGAAGCGTAATCCCACATCTGTACCAATATAGAGGTTATTGCTCACTTGCACATTCTTAATGCCGCCAGACATCTCTGAACCACATACAAAGCCACCATGACCATGATAAACGGTACAGTCATCTACTACCACATTCTCAGTAGGAATACCACGATCACGACCCGCTTTGTTCTTACCTGACTTCATGCAAATAGCATCGTCGCCCACATCAAATGAGCAGCGACTGATAACTACATTCTTACATGATTCAACATCCACACCATCGCCATTCTGGCTATACCATGGATTGCGGACTGTCAAGTCGCGTAAGATAAGGTTCTCGCAGCACATAGGGTGGATATTCCATGCAGGTGAGTTCTCAAATGTTACACCCTCAAGCAAGATATTCTTACATCCTACAAAATGAACCATCACAGGGCGTAAGAAGGATTTAACAACCTGCCATAGCGAGTCATCCTCAATAACAGGTACATTCTGGTCCACACAGTATGTTTGCGCTAAGATAGAAGCTGAGTCTGGATACCAAATATCTTTCTCGGTCACTACACCACCTTTCTTGAGGTGCTGCTTCCATTGGTTAGGTGCCATTTTGCTCTTCTTAAGAGGACGCCACCATTCGCCATTACCATTGAATACACCATGACCGGTAATCGCGATATTCTCCGCACCAAAAGCATTCAATGGACTGGTGCAGCGCTTGGTTGGAATACCTTCAAACCATGTGTCGTATATCTCATATTGATCCAAATCGTGTGAGAACATTACCAAACTGTTTTTCTCTGTATAGAGACGCACATTGGATTTGAGTTGAATAGGACCAGATGTATATATACCTGCAGGGATAATAACCGTTCCACCACCCGCTGCAGTACATTCGTCTATAGCAGTTTGAATAGCATTGGTCGCTAACTCAATACCTGTTGGGTCTGCACCATAGTCCGCAATATTATAAGTGCAGTTAGGGAAAGAGGGAACAGCCACTTGTGGCATCTCAAAAGATGCGGATTGGGTTAGCGCATCAATGTCGCTCTGTTGAGTAGTTTGATACTGAGGAGCAATAGTACATGCTCCAAAAAGACTTGCTGTTAGCAATAAAGAAATAATTTTACTCATGATATATGTTGTTTGGATATTTAATATCAATTAAACTCAGTCCTTCTGCAGGCGCAGAGTGCCCTGCCTTGCATCTATTCTTAGCCGCAATCACTTCTGCAAACTGCTTCTCACTCATACGGCCACGACCCACTTCTAATAAGGTGCCTACTACGGCGCGTACCATATTACGCAAGAAACGGTCTGCCGTGATAGTGAAATATGCCATGTGCTCATTCTCAATAATCCACCTCGCCTCTCGAACATCGCATAGGGTTGTCTTAACATCTGTGTGCGTGCGGCAGAAAGAAGCAAAATCCTGCTTTCCTATTAATAATTGTGCCGCCTTATTCATCGCATCATAATCTAATTCCCCTTGTACACGCGTGCGTGTTAAATAAAGGAATGGGTCTTTCTTCGTGATAATACGATAATGATAAGTGCGCTGTGTGGCATCAAAGCGCGCATGCGCATCACTCACTACTGATTCAATAGCGTGAATAGCTATAGCGTCTGATAATAGGTTATTTAAGCGTCCACATAAATTAGTAGGCAATGATGTCTCTATGTCGAAATGAGCTACCATATTCTCTGCATGCACACCCGCGTCTGTACGACCCGCAAAAACGAGAGAAATAGGCTGGCGAAGAATAGTAGCCATTGCTTGCTCTAACTCTGCCTGCACCGTATGACCATTTGGTTGCACTTGAGAACCATGAAAGGCAGTACCACGATATGAAAAACGAATAAAATAACGCATCTTATCTTTTAACTATCATAATCCATTTTGAAATCTGATCATTCACCTCAGGGGATAAACGCGCCCGATAGGCAATATACATTCCACCGCCCAATAATACAATAGAGCGGACTAAACTATCCCACCATATATTATGCAGCGGCAAATAGGTTTGCCATAGCATATTGATTGCAAATAAAGCAATAAGTAGCAGTAATATATACCACCATCTTCTATCTACTATATGTATCTTGCATAATGGCACAATAGTAGCAATAATCAAACTGTAATATAGTATATAAGACAGCAGATTACTTAATGCCGCACCGTCCATGCCATACTTAGGAATAAGGTATTCATTTAAGCATATGGCACTAATAGTAAGGATAAGCGATAATAATAAACTAAACGCATAAAAACGCGAATAGTTAAGCGCCGTAAAGCAAATAGAGAATGTAGCCAAAACCAATTGACTTACACCCAAAATAAGTACTACATTCTTTGCAGATGCATATGTAGCACCATTCGGTAGAATATGGAATATGAGATCAATATTAAACCATATACATAATAATATAAATCCACCGATAAGTAGCAAGTTGCGAGTCACTTGTGATAATAAAATAGAACACTCCTCTCTATTACCCTCCTTTATAGCACGCGCTAATTGTGGAGACGCAATAGCTGTCACTGACCGATATGGCACGCTAACCATCACAGCCATATAGGTGGCAATAGCAAATATACCAGTGCTGTCTAATCCCATCTTGGCAGTTATAAAGAATGATGAAATAGTGGGAGCTAAAACAGTTGTGATAGCCGAAATAATGAGAAATCCTGTATATATAATATATCGCTTAACGAGTTGCCTATTAGCTCTCAGAAATTGCCAGTCTGGGCGTAAACAAATAGGCTGCAAGGAGAAGAAATAGCATATGTTGACGAGAGCTGCTATCGCATAATTGATACATAAACCTATCACCAATCCATCTAATGATAATATCCGGAAAGCATATAATAAATAGACCACCAATAACCCTACTCGTACTACCAATTCTCGTACAGCGCGTGGCACAACAATATGCATCAGCACATTAGAAGTACTTTCGCATATAGTTTGGTAGAGCATGAAAAATGCTAAAGGAAGTACAAAATAGTAATACTCTACAAATAAAGGTGATTTGTCACCAAATAAAGCTGCGAGCGGTACACTACATGCACAATAGATAATAGTAAAAAGGACAAAACCAATAAATGGAACTACTAATGCCCAAAAGAAGAAACCATGGTCATCTTTCTTCCCCTCCGAGAAATATGGATAGAACCGTATGATACTACTATTGGTCCCTAATTGTGCCAATCCAATAAAGAGTGTGGCGGCATCAATAAGCACTCGCGTCAACCCAATTTCCTCTGTAGTGAGGAAACGGGTTAACACGAAAAAGGTGGTAACAACGCCTACGGCGATGCCTAAATAGGTAACTATTGTACCACGAATAGATTGCTTAGCGATAACGCCCATTATACTATAGGATAGACTTAATTACTTAATCTCGAGCAACTCTACTGTGAATATCAATGTGGCATATGGAGGAATATTCTGACCTGCACCACGCTCTCCATAACCTAATTCATATGGAATATAGAGTTTGTATTTTGAACCAACTGGCATCAGTTGTAATCCCTCTGTCCAACCTTTAATCACACCATTGAGTGGGAACTCAATAGGCTCGCCACGCTCATAACTGCTATCGAAAACAGTGCCGTCAATCAAAGTCCCCTCATAATGCACTTTTACAGTTGACTCGGCGGTTGGTGTAGCTCCTTTACCTGCCACAAGCACTTCGTATTGCAAACCGGATTCGGTAGTCTTCACTTCTTCACGCAAAGCATTCTCTTGCAGGAATTTCTCACCTTCTGCTTTTACAGTTCCATATTTAACGCGAGAGATAACCTCATCCACATATTGTCCTGCTGCTTGCATGTCCCAATCCTCGGAGAAATTATACAAACCATTGATGAAACCTTGTTTGATAAGCTCGAACTGTGTCTCTAAACCCTCTACATTAAGCAAACCAACTGGCTCTTGCTCGCGAATAGCCTTACCGATATTCTCTGCCATCATTACAAGTTGTGGGTTCCGAATTTCTGACTTGAGACCATGGTTGATATTAGAAATAAATTCATCAATAGCTTCGCCGGTAGAATCGTTAGCCAAAAGGTACATCTTCATTTGTGAGCCATTCAATATACCAAAAGCATAATTGAGTGAGTCATTGAAAGAGGTTAATTCAATAGTCTTTGCTTTCTTTGGACACTTACCTGTAATAGCTTTGTCGGCTACACCTTCTGCCTGTGCTTGATAAGCCTTAGTAAAGAACTCCTGTGCTACAGCATCAGCCATAACAGTGGTGTCTCCGTATAAGGCGTTCACCAAACCTTGCAATAAAATCTTCTCATTGAGTGTCCAAGATGCGTTCTCTGCCAATCCTTTCTCTTCCATACCTTTGATAGATTGACCAAAGTGCTTACCTGCTTGAGCAATCTCGCTTATCTCCTCAATCTTATCCAAATAAGCATTCTCTAATGCGTCAATAAACTCAGAAATGGTAGCATTGCTGCTATCATTTTGCAAATAATACATCTTGATTTGCAATCCGTTAAGCAAACCAACTGCATAGTTGATAGAGTCTGATTCGTTGTTGAGAGTAACGCTTTGTGCGTTGTAACTATTGCCGCAGGAAACCATTGCCATTGCAGCTAATAAAATAATACTTAGTTTTTTCATTGTTGTTTATGTTAATTAAATTATTCAATACCTAATAATTCTACGGTGAAAATCAAAGCAGCGTATGGAGGAATCTGTTGCCCCGCACCACGCTCGCCATACGCGAGTTGATAAGGAATATAAAACTTGTATTTAGAACCAATAGACATCAGTTGTAACCCTTCTGTCCAACCCTTGATAACACCATTCAAAGGGAATGAGATAGACTCACCGCGTTGATAACTGCTGTCAAAAACAGTACCGTCAATCAATGTACCTTCATAATGTACTTTCACTGTGTCAGTGGCTTTAGGCTTTTGACCAATAGTAGCCTCTAATACCTCATACTGCAATCCGCTCGCTGTTACTTGTACACCTTCGCGCTTCTTGTTCTCTGCCAAGAACTTCTCACCATCTGCTTTGGCAGCACCAGCAATTTTGGCTTCTAATTCTTGGAAAAACTGACCCAATACTTGCTGTGCCTCTTGATAAGTAATCTTAGGCTGTTGCTTGGTAAGCACATCTTCAATACCCTGTGCTAAATCTTGATAATTGAGCGATGTTACACCGCTACCCATTAGGTTCTGTCCCATGGAGAGACCTAATGCATACGAAATTTTGTCCATGTTGTTTGTGTATTTATTATTATTATCGATTACTTTAATAATTGACTCATTCGGGATAGATATTTACCGAGAATATCGAATTCAATATTTACTATTGTTCCCTTCTCTATATATTTAAAATTAGTTTCCTCATGTGTGTAGGGTATAATGCATACGGATACATATCCTTTATCTCCTTCTACATCGGGTTCGCATACAGTTAGACTAACGCCATTGATAGTTACGGAACCTTTATCGACACAGAAATATCCACGCTCAATCATCGTCCTATCTGACTCGTATTCAAAGCGATAGTACCAACTTCCCTCTGTCTCTTTTACCTCTATACATTCTGCTTTCTGGTCCACATGTCCTTGCACAATATGTCCGTCTAAGCGTCCGCCCATCAGCATAGAGCGCTCCACATTGACCCAATCGCCCTCTTGAAGCACATCTAAATTGGTTAAACGTAGCGTTTCTTGCATAGCTGTAACGGTATATAAATCACCATCTATCTTTACTACTGTTAGACAAACACCATTATGGGCAATGGATTGATCAATACTTAATGGCTCGCCAAAGGGGTTGCGGAGCGTGAAATGTTTGTTCGTTTGCTCAGTCTCTATCTTTACCACCTGAGCCATCTTTTCTACTATTCCTGAAAACATATAAGTGTGTTATTATAATTACTTTTTAAAATATTTACCCACTATCGGCAACGCTGATAGAGGCAAGTCTCTGCGAGTGAGAACAAATAGATAAATACCTATCAAGGCCGTTCCTATCGCCATCATTATCCATGAATTGCTAATGACATAAATACGCAAGATATAATATACGCCAAGCAATGCAATGGTAAGTGCTGTATAGCCACCAATAGACTTCAAATCATATGGTATAGGAGCTTTCTTCTGACCAATAAAATAGGACAAAAGCATTATCACCAAATAGCATACCAAACTACTTCCACAAGATGCCCAATAACCAATTCGTGGAACACCTACAATCTGTAATACCAGGGTGATCGCCAGACCAATCAGAGAGAAATAGGCTCCCCATTTAGTCTCATCCGTCAATTTGTACCAAAAACTAAGATTGAAATAGATTCCTTGGAATACATATGTCCATAGTACAACAGGCACAATCTTCAAACCCTCCCAATATGCATCGGAAATGATGTAACGGAATATGTCCAAGTAGAAAATCACACCTAATAAAATGAGAAATGAGAATATAATATAATACTTCATTACATCTGCATAGGCTTCTGCTGATTGGCGGTTCTTGTGTTTGGCAAATACAAAAGGCTCGTAAGCATAGCGGAAAGCCTGTGTGAACATCATCATAACCATCGCCACCTTGAAACATGCACCGTAGATACCTAATTGCGCCTTCGCATCTTCAAAGGGATACAACTTCAAAAATAAGATACGATCCAATGTTTGATTCATAATACCAGCTACACCCAAAATAAGCAAAGGCAACGAATAACGTAGCATCTCTCTTAGTAGTGACCATGAGAAGCGTGCGCCTCGAGGTAAGCAGAAGGGAAGCAAGCATAAGGTTTGAATACCGGTTGCCATAATATTGCTGATAAATATATAAATGACATCCGTTTTGTCCAAGATAACCAAGAAAAGGATGTTAAATCCAATATTCAGCAGAACAAAGAGCAGTTTGAGAGTCGCAAACAGAATTGGCCGTTTCTGATAGCGCAGGTAAGCAAATGGAATACTGGCAAATGCATCTATTGCTACAGTGACCGCCATCAAGGCAATAAACTCGGAATGGTTAGGATAATCAAGCGCATTGGCAATAGGCTGCTGGAATATAACGCATAGCACAGCAAACAGTACACTGCTACTCAATAACGCAATATAGGCAGTCTTATATACTTGCTTGGCATCATAACCTTCCTTATTGGCAAAGCGGAAAAAACCAGTCTCCATTCCATAGGTAAGGATGACCAATAATAATGCTGTCCATGCATATAAATTGGTAACAATACCGTAATCATCTGTATTCGCTAATAAATAGGTATATAGCGGAACAAGCAGATAATTCAGGAATTTACCAACTATGGAACTCGCTCCATAGATGGCTGTGTCCTTTACCAACGAATCCATTTTACTCATAATTCTCAATTCTCAATTCTCTGTACTCACTACTCTATACTCACTACTCATTCCCTGCTACGCAGATAACAATCTCGCCTTTTGGCGCTTTCGCTGTGAAATGCGTGACCAGTTCACTCAGGCTACCCCGTACTGTCTCTTCGTGTATCTTGCTAATCTCACGAGTGACTGATGCTCTGCGCTCCTCTCCACATACAATAGCCAGTTGCTGCAGCGTCTTGACCAATCGAAAAGGAGACTCATAAACAATAAATGTTTGGTCTAATTGAGCTAAATACTGTAATCGTGTTTGCCGTCCTTTCTTCTGAGGTAAAAAACCCTCGAAATAGAAATGATTATTGGGCAAACCAGAATCCACTAATGCAGGGACAAAAGCAGTAGCCCCAGGTAAGCATTGTATTTCGATATCTGCTTCGGCAGCAGCGCGTACCAAGAAGAACCCCGGATCAGAGATAGCAGGAGTGCCTGCGTCTGAAATAAGGGCAATATTAGCGCCTGCTCTAAGCCGCTCAACAATATCGGCCGAAGTGGTGTGCTCGTTGAACTTATGATGACTCTTTAGAGGAGTATGGATATCAAAATGCTGCAAAAGAATACCACTGGTACGGGTATCTTCCGCTAAAATTAAATCTACATTCTTCAGCACATCAATAGCGCGAAAAGTCATGTCTTGCAGATTACCAACTGGGGTGGGGACTATATAAAGCATTATAGTAGTTGATTGGTCATACTTTTTTTTATCCGAAACGGCGATGCAAGGTGACAATGAATTGCTGATATGTGTTACTCTCTTGATCCCAATGGAACTGTGCATTGATATAGTCCATTGCTTCTGCAAAAGAGTGTAACTGATCTAATTCATTCAAGGTGCGTTGCATCAATTCGGCATTCTGCTCAAATAACTCGCGTTGGTAGAGAAAACGATCGCCAATAGAAATGGCTTGACGAATATCCGCTACAGCTTTCCCATAGATACTCGCTTTGGAAGTAACTTCTTCCACTTTCACCTCTTCCTCTTTTACTTCCTCTACTTTAGGCTGAGGTGCAGGCTCCTCCACTTTCACCTCTTCCACTACAGGCTGTGGAGCAGGCATCGGAGCAGCCACATGGACTGCTTCCGATTGCTTTGCCTCAAGTTGTTTTAGCATCTGGAGCATCGCGGTTACATGAGTCCCAACTGCTTGCAATCTGGTCATGCTTTCTTGCTGCGCTTTTTCTAATCGCTGTAGGCGTTCTTCCCAAGTTTGCAAAGATTGCTCTTTGCTTTGCAGCATTTGCTCTTTCGCTTCAAGAGCAGCAAGGCGAGCTTCTATAGTTTCAAAATATTTGATTACTTCTTCCATATTCGATTGGTTAATTATTTTGTAGCGTCTTCTAACTTCTTCATCATTGCGAACATGAAAATAGCTGCTATGAGGCATACTGCGATAAATACGCTCCAAACACCCCATAATGGCATATTGCCCCAAAGGTTACTACCGATAGAAACAAGATAGTTGCCGATAGCAGTAGCCACAAACCATCCACCCATCATCATACCTTTGTACTTAGGAGGAGCTACTTTACTTACAAATGAAATACCCATTGGACTGAGCAACAACTCAGCAAAAGTCAAAATCAAGTAAGTGTAAATAAGCACATTAGCATTCACAAATGTAGCATCGCCTGTTACACGAGCCAACTCTTGTGCATTAGGAGTGAGCAAACCAATAGAAGCAATAGCCATCACTACATAAGCAATAGTAGCCACCACCATACCATACGCAATCTTACGAGGGGCAGATGGCTCTTTGCCTTTCTTTCCCAATGCACCAAAAAGTGCCATACTAAATGGAGTGAGAGCCACTACATAGAATGGGTTGAACTGCTGGAAGATAGGAGCACTAAGTTTGATGCCTTCAGGAGAAATACTGAAGTATTTGTATGCCAATACAGCCAATGCACCCGCGATTGCTACACCAGAGAAGATTTTACTCTTCGTCTCTTTACTCTGTACCAATGAGAAACCAGCATATATCATAATCACAATCATCACAAGGTTAATGATATCAAATGCCATAGTTTGTACACCAGTGCAGAGGGGCTGAACGAACTCGTCCGCAAAATAAGTCAAAGTCAAACCATTCTGGTGGAAGGCCATCCAGAAGAAGATAACAACTGCAAATACAAGGCATAATGCTACAATACGCTTCTTGGTCTGCTCTGGAGTAAGTTCTTCCACTTGCGTACCAGTCGCTGCCTGCTGCTTGGCGGAGTTCTCAACATGCTTAAACCAAGGACGGCATGCGTAGTAAATAGCAATGCTCAATACCAATGAAGCACATGCTACCATGAAAGCAAAGTGATAACTGTCATTCACACTAACACCAAGACTTGTTTGTGCCCAATCCATAATCTTCACTGCTGCGGTAGGAGCAAACATCGCACCGATATTGATCGCCATGTAGAATAATGAGAAAGCAGCATCGCGCTTGTCTGCATATTTAGGATCATCGTAGAGATTACCTACCATCACTTGTAAGTTGCCTTTGAATAGACCTGTACCGAAACTGATGAGTACCAATGCGGCTATCATCGCCACCATTGCTATACTATCGCTACCCAGAGGTACTGCCAATAGTACATAACCAAGGAACATAACTATAATACCGATAGTTACGCATTTGCCATAACCAATCTTGTCTGCCAGCATACCACCTACAAGCGGTAGGAAATATACAAGAGCAAGGAATGTGGAGTAGATTTGTCCTGCTGCGTCTGCCTCAAGACCGAAATTAGCACGCAAAAAGAGTGCAAAAACGGCTAACATCGTGTAGTAGCCAAATCGTTCGCCTGTGTTGGCAAGTGCCAAAGCAAACAATCCTTTAGGTTGATTTTCGAACATAATGATTTTGTTTTTAGTTAGTATTATTTTGTTTAGTTTTTATCTCAATCTCTGTGCACCATCCATACTTGTCCTTGGTGCGCCCATACTGGATATCTTGTAGCGCGTGATATAACTTCGTGAGTATAGGACCAGGTCTGTCTCCAAACGAGTAGGTGATATTATTATCAGGATCCACTACGCGTGTTAGCGGAGAAATCACACATGCCGTACCACATGCTGCTGCTTCGCTTATCTCACCCAACTCCTCCACACGGATAGGACGGCGAGTAACTTGCATACCCATCTCACGCGCAAGAATCATCAGCGAGTCATTCGTTATACTGGGCAATATAGCACTACTATCAGGGGTGAGGTATTCCCAACCTTTCGCCTCTAACCTTTCGCCTTTAATCTCTTTTATTCCAATAAAATTGGAAGCCGTACATTCATCGATAAAGGTATGTGTCTTGGCGTCGGTGAACATACATTCATATCCCATGGCATGAGCACCCTCGCTCGCACGGAAAGAAGCCGCATAGTTACCTCCTACTTTCCAACAACCCGTTCCTTGAGGTGCCGCACGGTCTATGGTGCGATTGACGATAGCTGGCATACCCTTAAAACCATTAGGAAAATAAGGACCAATAGGAGTAGCAATAACCACAAACTCACAGTCTTTACCAGGACCTACACTAATCTCAGGAGTAGTTGCAACCAATAGCGGACGGAAGTATAAAGTGGCACCAGTCTCGTAAGGAGGTAGAAAATCGATATTCTTCTCTAATGCCAATAAAATAGCTTCGCAAAATAAATCCGTGGGTATCGGCGTCATTAGCAATCCTTCTGCTGAATGATACATCCGCTTTGCGTTCTCCTCCATGCGGAAAAGGCGCACCTTGCCATCTACTCCACGAAAGGCTTTCAAACCCTCAAAACATTCCTGCCCATAATGCAAACCCGTCGCTGCTGCATGAATGCGGATATATTTATCTTGAGTGGCATAAGGCTTCTCCCATACACCATCACAACAAGCGCAACGAACAATATAATCCGTCTCCGTATAGTGAAATGTTAATGCTTTCCAATCAATATTTTTCATCCCAAATAAAAATCTGCAATCTAAATTCTAAAATCTAAAATAACCTTCATTGTTTCTGGACCATATTCAAAAAGTAAATCCAAAATACTATTCCCTTTACCAAAATAAGTGTTCAGCTCTTGTCCTGCCCAAGCAGTAGTTACCTGATAGGCGTATCCTTGTATGGGCGTGGCGCTATTAGATAGCAGTTGCATAATCGTTTCGTGCATGGCGTTATTCAAGTCCACCAACCATCTTGTTTCGCGCTCATAGAAGGGTTTGAAAAACTCTGCATAGTAATCAAAATAAGGCGTGTGCTTGTAAGCGCTCATAAGAGCAATCCAATGCTGATGCTGCCATCGTTGCTGATAACTAATCTCTATATCGCGCGTAAGCTGCTTGTGGTCCACTTTCTTAACTGGTACACTCAGCATCAATGGCCCGTCTGGCGTGGTGATAAGGCATCGATTACGAAAAGTTTGCTTCTCAAAACTCTCCATTACCTCAATCTGATTGTCTGTGGGATTGAGAAGATATGTGCGATACCAATCAATAGGAGCTAAATATGCAGTAGGTAAAATAACCATCTCTCTTCTATCAATTCTTAGCACCTCGCCCTAAACGATTCCAACGAATAGAGTGCTTGTCTTTATCTATGCTCAACCAAATGAAAACAGGACGACCTACAATATGATCTTCTGGCACAAATCCCCAATACCTACTATCGGCACTATTATGCCTGTTATCACCCATCATCCAATAGTAATCCATACTAAACTCATACTCCTTGCCAATAGTCATAGGTTTGAACTCATATGCCTCTGCAATGCGCTTATATATCCAGTAGTTCTCTTCGGTAATCATCATCTTGTCTCCCTTGCGGGGGATGTATATAGCACCATAGTTATCTCGCGTCCATTCATTATGTCCCAATGGATACACAGCACCACCATACATCTCTGGTTCTACTACTATCTGAAGCACATGAGGATTCTTGGCTAATTCGTCTCTCATGCTTTGCGTAAGTGGGAAATGCCATGTGGTGGCATCTAATTGCTGGCGGTCATCTACACTGATGCCTATCTTCTCCATGTACTTGTTGCTAAAGGAATGTCCGTCTGTTTGTACCAAGTAATTAAGTTGTAATCCTTCGCGCTGCGGCTCTTGCACCCAATCACCATCCATGGCGCTTTTAGTCCATATCACATTATTGATAATCTTCAAACTGTCACCAGGCGTACCTACACAACGCTTTACATAATTCTCGCGCCTGTCAACAGGACGGGTCACTATCTCGCCGAATATATCTTGGCGATTGTGAACAGTCTCTGTCCCATAATGATGGCATAGTGTGTAATAGTCAGGGTTCTGCATTTTGGTGCATACAGTATCTCCTGTAGGGAAATTAAAAACAACAATGTCGCCTTTTTTAGGACTTGTCCATCCTTTAAGACGCTTGTATTCCCAATGAGGATTGTCAAAATAACTCTTTCCGCCACCTAACCAATTAGGCATAGTATGCTGCACTAAGGGCATCGAGAGAGGCGTCTGAGGTACACGAGCACCATACGCCATCTTACTTACATAGAGAAAATCACCTACACAAAGGGTCTTCTCCAAAGAAGAAGATGGAATCTGATAGTTTTGGAAAACATATAGATTGATGAAATAAACAGCCACTAATGCAAATACGATAGCATCTATCCACGAACAAATCGTGTATAACAACGGATTAGCATGTGGATTTTCAGGTTCATCTTTTGAGGCTGGTTTATAACGGTGCCACCAGGTGTAATTGATATAACGAGTGGTGAACATGTCTATAATCAATGGTAATAATAAGAGCCAACCAAGACTAGCCCAATCACCCCATGCTACCCATACAATAAAAACTATGTATAGCGCACTCCAAATACCAGCGCGCATCCACCCTTTACGATTAACTTTGTCTATTCGTTCTTTAAAACTCATACTCTCTAAAATCTAAAATCTAAATCTGCAATCTAAAATCTAAAATCTGCAATCTAAACCCCCAACACCTCTTGCATTGTGTGAAATCCACTCTTGCCTTGCATCCATTCTGCAGCAATGACAGCCCCAAGGGCAAATCCTTTACGCGATTTGGCAGAGTGACTAATGCGGATAGTATCCACTTCACTATCCCATACAACCGTGTGAATACCAGGTACCTCGCCCTCTCGAATAGACTCAATATCTGCTATCGGTAGTTGCTCCTCGCCGATGGCCTCTTGCAGCGTTTTGGCTGTGCCGCTGGGGGCATCCAACTTGTGGATATGATGTATTTCTGTCATGTGAGGAGTGTAATCGGGGTATGAAACCATAAGTTTCGCCAATTGGCGATTGAGCGCAAAGAGGATATTCACGCCTATACTGTAGTTGGACGACCACATCATTCCCGCCTCTTGTCTTATCGCCTCTTGCTTTATTGCCTCTATATCCCATCCCGTAGTGCCACATACCACAGGCACGCCTGCTGCCCAAGCACGACGGATATTCTGCTCCGCTGTTTGCGGAGTGCTGAACTCAATGGCGACATCTGCCGAAGCAAAGGACGCCGACTCAAAGTCGCACAAGTTATTTTGGTCAATGATACATACAATCTCGTGCCCGCGCTCCAAAGCGATGGACTCAATCATATGTCCCATTTTACCATATCCAATTAATGCTATTTTCATAAATAATAATACATTCTCAATGTGACTAATTATGTTTAAAAACAAACGTGAGCGCAAAGATACAAAAAAATATCCATATATGCAAATGCATATATAGTATAATGTACAATGAGACGGTTTTTTCTCCTTTTTCCGTCAATTATTCTACATCAAAGTGAAGAAATAAGTGCCCTTATGTGTCATATTAGCGCCAATTACTCACGCGAATAAAGGTGCCATCGGGAAGAATAGGTTTGGCTAATATATTCACCCATTCGGGACGACCATACGATTGGTCCTGCGATTTGTATTCGTAACTGTTGGGGCATGCCTTGCCTTTCGTTAAACCTGTGGACCAACCTGTAGGATGTAAAATACCTTCGTCCCAAGTGGTGTATGCCCATATGGTCTCTCCCCACCAACGCCATGGACGAGAAAGATAAATCTGCTGCTGACCCTTATTGATAGATAATTGCTCATTGGTCATCGGTTGTGCCAATTCATCGGATGTGGCATAGCGAATATGACAGCGATAAAAGAGCAGCCCACGAACTTGTGGCACAGGAGTCGTTCCGTCGTATTTATCAGGGCGTTCGTGTCCCTCGCTGTCAGAGCGTCCTGCTGCTATATAGCATTTGTCATTTTTCTCATTATTGATATTAGCGACAATAGTAGCTCTATAAACAGCCATCTTCATACCACCAAAAATAAAATCTACACTTCCTTGTAACACACCACCTTGCCAATAAATAGAAGCTCCCTGTTCTCCATATAACACATCTTGTCGCCCGATAGCACGGCAGTTCTTGAGATGCGCGTTCGTAGCTGTTCTTGTGAAAGAAATAGCTGCCGCGCGTTCGCGGTAACGCTTCTTTTGTACTTCTGTCGAACCAATCGTCTTAGGACGAGTAGGCATCACTTTCTTCGGACGCTCTTTCGCTGTCCACTCCAAATTGGATTGACTGATATCTACCAAACTGTCCGCTGCCTCACGCTCAGAAATATACATGTTGAATGAGTTCTCGAAAATGATATCTTCTGCATAGAAATCAGGGGCTGTAACCAATACAGAGGCATTCCATTTGCGAGTGCGACTACCACCATAATTGATTGTGTTTCCCATACTCTTGTATTGGTATCCATGCCCATAGTACCAAGTAATACGCACCGCATTCTTATCGCAGTCAACACCATGATTATACATCTTAATAGAAGGTGTAGGACTGGCATTCTTCATACGCAATCCGGGTATGTCTATCGTCAATTCTTCTTGGTAAGTACCAGGCTCTATGAGAATAGTCGTGCGCTCACCATGACTCTTGTAAACGGCACGAGCAGAGTCCAATGCTGCATTGATACTCTCTCCATTATGCACATGCAATATAAGTGAAAAAATAAGTGCTATCATAATCCCCAAATCTAAATTCTAAAATCTATAAACCTCCATCACACAGCGCTTGCAATCGAACTGCAAGCGTAATACCTGCCCATTACGCAATCGCAAGTATTGAGGCTCCTTGCCGATAGGATAAGGATTAGTCTTGCGGCAATGCCCTAACTCATGCAAAAGGCAGTATTTACAAGTCATTAAAGGCTGTTTATCACTTGTCGTCTCCATTCGTTCAGTACACGTATAGGTATGAAATACGGTTTGCTATCTACTTTTACTTCCCGTGCTATATAAATGCTATCCCCCAACTTACTCAACTGCGTCTCAATTGTTTCTATGGCTTTCTCTGCATTGCGAGCCGGCTCTTTGTCGTATGTAAAATAGCCTTCTGCAGCGCCCATTCGTAAATAGAAACCATCTTCCGTCTCGCGAAAAATAATATCTATTGGAATACGCCGCTCACTATGCAAACTCTTAACGAAATGAGTGTCTAAATTGCGGTAAAGAGGCACATGGCTACGCATAGGAGGCAAGTGCTTATTGATGACAATAGTATCCCCTTCTATACCATTGACATTAAATCCTTCTCCCCCCATCGCCAAACCATCGCCATTATGCAATTCAATGCCTTCTTGCAGTCGCACACGCAAGCGGTTACCTTGTATTCCGATTACCTCGCCAATATATTCTCCTGTCGATTTTGGAGTCTCCCAATTAGCCATGTGAGGAGTCCGTCCATGCAAGAAATAATCTATCCCACCTCTATGAAAAGTCTTCTCTGGGTTAGGACTAAAAGTACGGCGATAAATATGACCTTTGCTTGAAATCAATTCATCTAATCGCTCTCTGTAATAAGCAGTTACATTGGTTACATAGTCGGCGTCTTTTAGCCTGCCTTCTATCTTCAATGTACTCACACCGGCTTCTATCAGTTCCGCCAAAGAAGCACTCCTATCCATGTCCTGTAAGGATAATAAATAACGCTGGTGAATAGCCTTTCCATCATCATCTACCACCTCTTGCATATCTGCGTCCAATAGGTCGTATGCCATGCGACAATACTGACTGCATGCACCTCTATTAGCACTTCTGCCACTAAGTACTTCGGATATAAAACATTTACCGGAATATGACACGCATAGTGCACCATGAACGAAAACCTCCAATTCAATCGGCTCTTCCTTGTTCTCGGTACTATAAACAGCTACAGCGCGGTGTATATCGCTTATTTCTTGAATACTCAACTCACGCGCTAAAACAACACGCTTAAATCCTAACTGCTGTAGTCGTATCACATCTTCCGCCGTGCGGTTATCGCATTGCGTAGAAGCATGTAAACGGATAGGAGGTAAATCAAAATCCAATAGGCGTAAATCCTGAATAATAAGTGCATCTACACCTATTTTATATAGCGCGTGCGCGAGCGCAACTGCCTGCGAATATTCATCCTCATGCAAAAGCGTATTGAGCGTAACCAATACTTGCACTCCATAGGCATGCGCATACTGTACTACTTCAGTGATGTCTTCCAAACTGTTTCCTGCGGCTTGACGAGCACCATAAAAAGGAGCACCGATATAAATAGCATCTGCTCCAGCTTGAATAGCGGCAATCGCAACCTGCTTATCTCTCGCAGGTGATAATAATGATATATGACATGCTTCTGACATGCTATTATCTCATCGCTTCGCTCAACCGATACATCACAATACCTGCCGTGACGGACACATTCATTGAGTGCTTAGTACCATATTGAGGTATCTCAATGCATGCGTCACAGGCATCCACTACTTCTTGTTGCACACCAAAAACCTCATGACCCAATACGACGGCAATCTTACACTCACCATCTATCTGCTCTGCCGCTTGCTCTAAACTGATTGAGTCGTGCGCCTGCTCCACAGCATAACAAGTGTATCCTTCCTCTTTGAGCACGCGTATAGCCTCTTTCGTGTCTGCGAAATACTTCCAAGCAACACTCTCTTCGGCACCTAATGCAGTCTTATGAATTTCTTGGTTAGGTGGACAGCAACAGATACCACATAGATACACTCCCTCTAATAACATGGCATCTGCCGTACGGAAAACAGCACCGATATTATGCTGACTGCGCACATTGTCCAATACCACAATAAACGGCAGTTTGTCTGCCGTGTGGAACTCTTCGACGCTCATGCGCCCCATTTCGGCTATAGTTCGTTTAATCATAAGGCAAAAGGAAGATTGATATATAGTATCTTATTGGTCTCGTCTATCTCTATAATGAAATCTTCATGTAGCGGAATAAGCCGTTTATCAGCCAAAGTGGCAAGCGTATTGATCGTTGTCTCATCAATATCAGCAATGCTACCCAATACCCCCATCTCTTTATCATGCACCTCGTATCCTACTAAATCTTGCCAAGTGAGCATTTGTTCCGCCTCACTGTTAACATCACTTCGTAGCATATATGCTTCACTACCCGTCAACGCTGCCGCTTGCGGCTCGCTATCAATACCTACTAATCGAAAAATAAGCGAATCAGCATTCTTCTCACGCCATCCATCTACACGATATGGAACGAGTATATTATCTCGCTCCAGGATGATGAATGTGGCATCTGCATCATCCCATAAAGTGTTCACTGTCTGACAATTTACTTCGCCTTGCTTTCCGTGCGGACGACGGATAGTACCGATATGTATTACTTCTTCTTTTTGTATCATTGGCGTTGCGTGATTGTTATTCTGTCTCCCGAATGTACCACATTCAGTCTGCGTAAATATTCATCGGCTATGCCTTTGGTAGGTACTGCTGTTCCGCTACCCAAATCAAATTGCTCACCGCATACAGGACAAGTGGCAAAAATACCTTCTACCGTGCAGGATTGCCGTTCATACACGCAGTTCGGGCAACATAGATCATAGGCATCATAACCGCCCATCATATTGATATAAATCACCACTCCTGCATAACCCCACCTGTCTGTTCCAAGAAGAGCCTGAATGAATTTGCCTTGACTGAAATACCCATCCTCATTAACGATGATATGCGTGTTGATAGCGGTAGGCACGAAATGAACAAACTCACTACTTTTCGTGTCTATCACAATATGTACAGGGTACATCGGTACACTGCTACGGAAAATAGGAGGATCTTCACATGCGCCGAGAATAAAGACGCACACACCTAAGAGTATTAGTTGCCAAGTACGGAGCATATATGAATCGTATAAATCAATGTAGAGTAGGGAGGAATATAACCCGTTGTGCCTTCTGTTCCAAAACCTTCTGCATTATACTCGTCCTCCTCTTGGTATTTCTGATAATCATAACCCAAGTAACATGGAATATAGAGTTCTATATCACCATTATTATTTATCTTCGTGCAACCCTCTGCAAAACCAGGAATAGTGTTGCTTAATGTGAGAGTTACTTGGTTGCCTGCATCAATCTGATGACCGTTAATCAGTTTAACGGTATAATCGCATTGAATAGAACTGGTGATGTTCGGCTTGGCGTCTTGTGGAGTTGGGTTGGCAATAATCTTGTATTGTAATCCACTGGCACTTGTCTGTACTCCTTCGGCTAATGCGTTTTGTTCCAACCATAACTCGTTCTGAACTTTCCAATCCATCCAGTTGTTCTCTTTACACCCCATCAATGCCGTTAAGGCTATGGCATAAATAAATAATTTCTTTATCATAATTCAAAATGCTTAATTCTTACTTCGTTATCCACTGCTCTGGATTAAGTATATTCCTATCTTTGTATATTTGGAAATAGAGTTCCGTCTTTTGGTCTTGCTCTGGGTCGGTGAAGATAGTACCAATAGCTTGCTTGGTCTCCACTTTGTCCCCTTGCTTTACTTGTAACTTACTCAAGTTGGAATAAACGGTACGGTAGTTACCATGTTGCACAATCACAGCATAAGTGCCGCCCACCATGAAGCAACTCGTCACTTCACCTTTGTATATAGCGCGGGCTTTCATTCCTGCCGTCGTCTGGATATAAATACCTTTGTTATCCATCACCACCTGTTTATATACAGCGTGTTGCTGCTTGCCAAACTTACCACTAATCATTCCTTTTTCTACAGGCCAAGGTAAACGCCCCTTGTTCGCTTCAAAACCACCGGCTACTAATTTCTGCTCTTTGGTAAGTGCTGTCTTTGAAGCAGCCTGCTTGCGGATGATATCATCAATCTTCTTATTGAGTGCAGCCACGCTTTTCTGTTTCTGCTGCAACTGCTTGGTCAACTTCTTCTCTTTACTCTTGAGCTGGTCTAACATGCTTTGCTGCTTGCGCTCATCGCGTTGTAGATTAGCTTGCTCACGCTTGCGAGAACTTAACGCAGTCTGTTTGTTAGTCTTGTTGTCTTGCAGCATGGCATCCTGCATATCTATCTCCGCTTGTGTCGCCTCTATGCGTTTGACTTGACTCTTCCTGTATTGGGCAAACTCCTGCAAGTACCGAGCACGCCGTGCCAACTGCTGAAAACTATCGCTGCTTAGTAGAAAGAGTAGGGGGGACTGCTGTGTCTGCGCATAATGACTCTTCCTAACCATCATAGCATAGTCGTCCTTGTATTGCTCTAATACTTTTTGAAGCGAGTCGCGAGTGTTATGTAGCGTCGTAATCTCACTATCTAAAGCAGTAATCTCACTATCCAAAGTGCGAATGAGCTGTCGCTGGTTCTTGATATTCTGACCTATCAGTTCCAACTTGTTGAGCGTAGCACTCTCCTCGCGCTTTGTCTCCTTGAGCATCTTATTCGTCTGTTCTATCTCTCTCTGCAGTTTCTTTTGCTTCTTCTGCAAATCTTTTACACTCTCAGCAGAGGCGAAAGGAACGATGGACAAACATAGCAATATGTAAAATATTTTTCTTATAACCATTGGGTAATATCTATCTGTTTATATTTATGAGTGGGTTGTTTCTGTATGCGAATAGGAGTGTCTAACTGCCTTTCGGGGTATTGTATCTGTATATCAATGGTTTGTTTTTTGAATGAATATTGCAATCGAGCCTTCTCTTTGCCGTGCGGTAGTTCTGCCGAACATATCTGTTGAAGCGTCTCCCATGTCAGTCTGGGCGTTATGTGCTGGTTGAATAGGTCGTATGTCGCTACTGCATATTGACCATGTAACTTGTCTATACAAGTCACCTCGCTTGGCGTCGCCTCTATACGCATCATCTCAATCCCTAACATAGGCATTACGCTAATCACTACCAAGGAGTCGCGAACAGCCTGCATAGTAATACTCGCACTCAGTTTGTTACCACCCATCTCCACCGTTCCTTGCGCATTGCGGATGACACATGTGTGCCATGTAGGTGTACTCTCTGCCGGAAGAGTAGGACCTACTATCTTCTTCGTTCCGCATCCTGCCAGAACCATCAGTATTACTATGTAAATATATATCCGCTTTGTCATATCGTTATCCATTACTTTCGCGTCAGCCATCTTTCGCGTCAGCCACCCTTCGCGTAGCCAAAAATTTATTTCGTTTCTACTATCCTGATATGTTCTTCAATCACCCCTTTGGTCTCCTCGTCCGCATACTGCGCAGCACGATTTAGATAAAAGAGTGCCAACGAGTCTTGCCCTTGCAAGTGTAAAATCCAACCATAGGTATCTAAATAAACAGGATTATTGGGCTCCTCGCGTATCGTACGCTCACTCATACGCTCTGCGCGTTTCAAATCGCCACCGTGAGTGGCTAAATGATATGCGTAGTTATTGAGAACAACCAATTGGTATGGGTCAATAGCTAATATCTTGTCATAGAGCGCGTATAAATCGCTGGGCTTTGCACCTATCTGCTCCATCAACTGCAAACGGAATAGCAAAAACTGCATATTGTTAGGGTCTTGTTCCAAATAGCTGTCAATAGCTTCAATAGCTTTTTTGTTCTTACCCCATTGTGCATAGATGCGGTATCTATTGAGCGCACTATATGCGTCGTATCCCTGAAGGCGATCTATCTTGTCTTGTGTCTGCAGGGCTTTCTTCCAATTCTGATTAGACATGTATAGCCATACCAATTGTGCCAAAAGGTCCTTGTTAGTACTATTATGCCGCTCAGCCTCTTCGATTACCTGCAGGGCTTTATCGAACCCCTCTGGAGTGCGTTGTTCTAATAACATTGAATAGTAGTTCTGCCATTGGTCTTTGGGGTCTAAAGCAAAAGCAGTTTGGAATGTCTCCAATGCGCGCTCGTCTTGTCCTAAAGCATCATAGAGCATGCCTAATTGGCAAAGGGTCATGCCGTCAGAGGGATGGAGTTGGTGGCAGAAATCTAATAGAACCAATGCCTCGTCGTATTGCTTCTCTTCGATGGCTTGTTTAGCGGCATACCAATAGTAAGTGAACTGTTGCTCACGCTCTACTGATAGCCTATCTTGACTATGTATTTGTCCCAACGAACAAATCCCCACCATCAGTATCACTACTATGTATCTATATCCATTCATTATCCGTCATTATCCGTCATCATTAATTCCCTACTCTGTACTTAATAAAATAATTTTATCTGTGTTGTATATTCAAATTATTATTTGTATCTTTGCACATGATTTGCGTCTAAGGGACGGATTAAGGCCGATATCTTTGTAGTGCTATAGACTGTGATAAACGTTCTGTCACCATCCCTTATACATCTAAAAACTGGATAGTTCATTGGGCTTATAACCCCGCATTCGCAACGATAGTATTCAGATGTATACGATGACAAATCAGACAATAAATCAAGTATCATTATGACTTACATT
>JAZNGV010000043.1:0-23151 GCA_045576595.1 Paludibacteraceae bacterium
AGATAAACACTGGTCGTATGCTATGTGCCTATTGTAGTCGCTGAGCCTGTGGGCTACGCGCCCGGAGCGTAATCTTCTTAATCCGCATTCATATGCGAGCATATAATGCGCCTTAATAATCTTTCTCTCCCGCCGGCAGAACTCTGCCGCCTAAGCAATAGCCACATATCCTCCGCCAGCCATAAACAAAGATAAATTTTACATTATCCAGTAATGAGTATCAAGTACAGAGTACAAAGTACATTTTTTCTAGTATCACTAGTCCAACTAGATAAACTAGGAAAGGCCGGGAGACCGGAGGGACCGGAACTACAGGACGGGCGGAACCCTACAGGGCAGCAATTTTGTAAAAAACAGGAGGATAGTGCGGGACTATCCTCCTGTCGTGGTCCCACTTGGGCTTGAACCAAGGACCCCCTGATTATGAGTCAGGTGCTACTAACCAACTGAGCTATGGGACCTGTTATCTTATTTAACGGCGTGCTTCTCTGTAGAGTCGCAAACTACCAGATTTCGTTATCTGCATTTCCTCTGCGGTCAGTTCTGGAATGATGAGTTCCATCCCTTCTGTAAGAGCGTTAGCATCTTGCAACACATCCTTATTAGCCATGTAGATATATACCCAGCAATAAGTATTGTCGTAATATTCACGAGCGAGTTTAGACAATGTAACTGATTTTTCTACAACTACTGTTTCATTAGGACGCTGTGCATATTCGTTAACCGCTTTTTTTCTCGCGCTTTGTGAGAGCGGCACAGTCTTTATTTGTTCGTCCTCATAACTATCCACAGCCTGTGGCTCTTCGTTGTTGGATTGATTCCAATTCTCTTGTGGGTCAGGTAATTCACGGATCTCCTCATCTTGTACACTTGGGTCACGCTCTGCACGCTTTTGCTCAAGGTTTGCTTTCATGCGCTCGAAAGTAGCCTTATCCACCAGTTTAATAGCTGCGCGACGGTTAGGTCCATAGGCTGCTTTACTTCGTCCACCTATGACTTTACCAACTCCTGTAGAGTAAAGACGATCCGAACCAATTCTGTGCTCCTCGCTAAGTTCCGATAAGACATTCTCTGCTCGTCTATCCCCCAGTGTATAGTTTAGTTTATCTGTACCTGTATTATCACAATACCCAGTAACGACAGCATACAAAGTTGAATCCTCAGCCAAACGGTCAGCCACTTGCTGTATAGTAATTAGACCATCCTCTTTGACATTATCCTTGTTGGTATCAAAATACACATAGTATGAGTTCGACAATTCTCGCGACTGAACATCCTTTATAATCTCTCGTATGATAGTAGTATCACGCTGTATGATAAGTGTATCGTGAATCAAGATTGGTTCATCCTTTTCAAAGGTCTCGAGTGATGATATGTTACGCATATGCGTTTTCGAGACAGCCTCAAGTTTGACGCGCATATTGAGCGTTACATCCAATATACCATCGTTATTCTTTGAAGCCACAGCTTGCAAGCCCTTGTAGCCACGACCATCGAAATAGTCGTTTACAAAATAATTATAAGTAGCGCGCACGCCTAACGCGAGGGTACGATTGAGATTAAACTCCACATTAAGACCACCCTGCAAATAAAGCGCGCCCTTGTAATCCGTCATAGACTCAGGACCCACCAGCCCCTCTTTATTCACATATGTGCCGGTGTGATAGCGTGACTCATCAGGATACATAACCGTATTTCTATACCACGCATGACCTGCACCGATAATACCATGAATAGAACAAATCTTACGCTCTGCGCGTGGGAAGAAGAGGTTCATAAGGTCCATTGAGAGATAAGCCCCCACCTTATGCATATAACCATTCAAAAGTGTATCTGCATGATCTCCGATAGCAGGATTACCTGTAACGGCATATGTATCAAACATATAATCGATACCCACACCCCAGACAGGAGTAAAAGCATACTCTACGCTCAACCCCGCATTAGGGATAGACACCGCGTGCTTCATTTCTGAGTTGAAGTCACCATCAAAAAAATTGAATCCCAGATGGGGAGTAATCAACCAGTGGGCATACTCTTGTGCCACCTCTTTATTCTCCTCCGTCTTGTAAGGATGTGCACCTTTTATCTCCTCTACCTGTTGTTGTTCCTGCGCTATAGCAAGCCCACAAAAACAGAGCAATGAGATTATTAGTATATTTTTCCTCATGTTATTAGGGAGTTAGATATTGTTCGTTAAAGATGGGAAACTACATATTTCACCATTCGGGGTGCAAAGGTACTACTTTTTTTTGAAACCACCAAACATTTTTGCAAAAAAAAGATTTTTTTACACTTTATATTGCATATATGGGATTTTTTTTGTATCTTTGCAGTCTCATTTAGCGACGATGCTATCGTCCCGTATGTGTCCCGTATGTGTCTCGTAAGCGAGTCATATGGTTTTTGCAAGGCATAAGCACAAATAATCAAAATAAATATATAGTATGGATATCTTAGAACAAATGATTGCGCGGGCGCAAGCAAACCCACAGCGCATTGTATTACCTGAAGGCGACGAACCTCGTACATTAGAAGCAGCAAACATCTTACTTCGCGACAAGATTGCCAAGTTAATCCTCATCGGTAACCCAGCTACTATTGAGCAGATGGCAGCAGAAAAAGGATACGAGTATATCAAAGAGGCGAAGATAGTAGATCCTATCAACGACCCTGCTATGCCTACATACGCGAACCTACTATATGAATTGCGTAAGGCAAAAGGTATGACCGAAGAAGAGGCAGCAAAGAAAGCCCAAGACCCTCTCTATTTAGGATGCTTGATGATTAAGAACGGCGACGCTGATGGTGAGTTGGCCGGTGCACGCGGTACTACCGCAGATACTATTCGTCCTGCATTCCAAATTCTCAAGACTCGTCCGGGTTGCTCCATCGTGAGCGGCGCATTCTTAATGTTCACTCCTGCCAAGCACTTAGGCGAGAACGGATTCCTGCTCTTTGCAGACTGCGCAGTTAACCCTAACCCAGATGCTAAACAATTAGCTGAGATAGCTATCTCTACCGCAGAGACAGCACGCAGTTTGGGTGGTTTCGATCCTAAAGTGGCTATGTTGTCTTTCAGCACCAAGGGTAGTGCAAAGCACGAATTAGTAGATAAAGTGAGCGAAGCAACACGCCTTGCGAAAGAGATGGCACCCAATTTGCATATAGACGGTGAACTCCAAGCTGATGCTGCATTGATAGAAAGCGTAGCTGCTACCAAAGCGCCCGGCAGCGAAGTGGCAGGTAAAGCCAATGTGCTTGTCTTCCCAGACCTGCAAGCAGGCAATATCGGCTATAAACTCGTAGAGCGTTTCTCCGGTGCTGACGCCGTAGGACCAATCCTCCAAGGTATCGCTGCTCCTGTGAACGACCTCAGCCGTGGCTGCAAAGTGCAAGATATCGTGCAGATGGTAGTTATCACTGCTAATCAGGCGATTAAGTAAATGTACGATGTACAAAGGACAATGTACAATGTACGATGTACAAAGTACAGAGTAGTGAGTAGTGAGTAATTTTTAATATAAACAAATAGTATGAAGATATTAGTATTAAACTGCGGGAGTAGCAGTATTAAGTATAAGCTCTTTGAGATGGAGAGCAAACAAGTGATGGCACAAGGTGGCGTGGAGAAAATCGGTTTACCCGACTCTTTCCTGCTCGTCAAACTACCTAATGGTGAGAAAGTGAAGATTGAGAAACCTATGCCAGAGCATACAGTGGGTATCCAACTAATTCTCAACACATTAGTAGATAAAGAGATTGGTTGTATCTCCGACCTTAAAGAGATCAACGCTGTTGGCCACCGTGTAGTACACGGCGGTGAGAAATTCAACCAGTCTGTAGTCATCACCCCAGAGGTTAAAGAGATGATTATCAAATGTGCCGAGTTGGCTCCGCTGCATAACCCTGCGAACCTCAAAGGTATTGACGCTATTGAGCAGACATTACCGGGCGTGCCACAGGTGGCCGTTTTCGACACTGCATTCCATCAGACAATGCCAGACTACGCGTATATGTACGCGCTTCCTTATGAATTATATGAGAAATATGCTATCCGTCGCTATGGTTTCCATGGCACAAGTCACCGCTATGTGTCTGCTCGCGTATGTGAGTTCCTTGGTATAGATCCAAAGGGCAAGAAAATCGTTACCGCGCATATCGGTAATGGTGGCAGTTGCGCAGCAGTGATGGACGGCAAGAGCGTGGACACTTCCATGGGTCTCACTCCAGTAGAAGGACTGATGATGGGTACTCGCGCAGGCGACTTGGACCTTGGTGCGGCTACATATATCATGGACAAAGAAGGAATGGACACCGCTACATTCAACAACCTCATCAATAAGAAATCAGGTCTCTTCGGCGTATCTGGCGTCTCCAGCGATGCACGCGACATTGACAATGCCGTCAAAGAAGGTAATGCACGCGCTGACCTCGCTCGACAAATGTTCATCTACCGCGTGAAGAAATATATCGGTGCTTATGCAGCTGCTATGAATGGTGTAGATATCATCGTCTTCACAGGCGGTATCGGTGAGAACGACGCATATATACGCGGCGAGATTGCCAAAGGATTCAGTTATATAGGCGCCGAATTAGACGAAACAGCTAATAATGTGCGCGGTGAGGAAAGAGTAATCTCTACTCCTTCATCTAAAGTGACTATCTGCGTCATCCCTACCGATGAAGAATTGATGATTGCCAGCGACACCGAAGCGCTCATCTAATACACATACACATGAAAAACATCATTTATCAGATTATACCTCGCCTTTTTGCCAATTTCAATGAGACCCGCAAGCATAACGGAACTAAAGCGGAGAACGGATGCGGCAAGATGGCAGACATCAATGATAAAGCCCTGAAGTCCATAGCCGATTTGGGTGCCACGCATGTATGGTACACAGGTATCATACGCCATGCAACAGCTGAACTCAATTCGCCTGCTATCACCAAAGGTCTGGCCGGTTCACCCTATGCTATCACAGATTATTATGATGTGAACCCCGACCTCGCCGTGGACGAGGACAAGCGCATGGAGGAGTTTGAGCAATTAGTGGCTCGCACCCATGCGGCTGGAATGGATGTGCTTATTGACTTCGTGCCTAATCATGTGGCGCGCGAGTACCATAGCACACATAAACCCAAAGGAGTAGAAGACTTAGGCGAGGGAGACCACCCTGAATGGGCATTCTCCCCGCTGAACAACTTCTACTATATTCCCGGCGAACCCCTCACTATGGACATTGACCTAAAGGGATACCAAGAATACCCTGCCAAGGTTACAGGCAACGACTGCTTTAGCAGTCACCCGAGCAATACCGATTGGTATGAGACAGTCAAACTGAACTATGGCGTATTCTATCAAGGCGGCGGCGAAAAGCAGTTCTTCCCCATCCCATCCACATGGAAAAAGATGGCGGATATACTCCTTTTCTGGGCAAGCAAGAAGATTGACGGTGTCCGCGTAGATATGGCAGAGATGGTACCCGTGGAATTTTTCCAATGGGCTATTGACAAGGTAAAAAAGAAATACCCTAAGTTTATCTTCATCGGCGAATGCTACGACCCCAGTCGATATGACGCATACCTCAAAGCGGGGTTTGACTACCTATACGATAAAGTGGGCATGTACGATTACCTGCGCGGCGTGACGAGCAAGAACTGGCCTGTGGAGGGTATCACAGCACAATGGATGCAGCATAGTGGAGAACGACTGAACCATATGCTCTATTTCCTTGAGAACCACGATGAGCAGCGTATTGCCAGTGGCTTTTTCTGCGGCGACGGCACTTGCGCCGAACCCGCTATGATAGTAGCCGCAACGCTTAACCAATGTGCCGTGATGGTATATATGGGACAAGAATTAGGTGAACGAGGTATGGATATGGAAGGATTCTCCGGTATTGACGGCAGAACAACCATTTTCGACTATTGGGGTGTCAAGAGTATCCAAGCATGGGCTAACAAAGGTCAATACGATGGTGCTAACTTGAGCGAAGAACAGCGCGACCTGCGCCTCTTCTACCAACGCCTACTCACCATCGCACGCGATAACAAAGCTATACAAAAAGGCTTGATGTACGACATCACTTATGCGCAAGGAACAGGCTTTAATAAACATGAGCAATATGCCTTCATCCGTCATTGGGAAGATGAGACATTACTCGTCATCATCAATTTCCATGACCGTGAGCAACATATGCGCGTACGCATTCCTAATGACGCATTCGTCTATTTAGGTATTAACGAGACCAAGAGTACCCAAGCAACAGACCTACTCCGTGGTGAGCAGTGGACCATTCCATTCAATACCAGCGAAGCCATTGAACTAACCCTGCCTGCATGGCGAGGAGTGATACTCAAAATAAAATGATGGAGCAAATAAGAAACATAATGCAGTTAATCAGATGGAGCAACCTATTTTTCTTAGGTGCTCTTATCTATGTAATGGAGAAATGGGTGGTGGTGCCTATCTTAGATGATGTGGCTTTCGGTGAACAGTTGCCTTGGTACATCGTATTACTCATCGCTGTAGCCACCATCCTCATCGCTGCTGGCGGATATGTAATCAATGATTATTTCGATATCAAGATAGACCGTATCAACCGTCCAGACCAACTGATAGTAAGCCAACACATCAGTAAAGAGAATGCCATGCGATTGAGCATTATTTTGAGTGGCGTGGGTATGGCATGCGGATTAGTAGTGGCATGGCTACTTCGGAGTAGCACAATAGGTATTCTTTTCGCCATCATTCCGGGGCTGCTATGGTTCTACTCCAGCAGTTACAAACGACTGCTCATTGTTGGTAATGTGACTATTGCACTGCTGTCTGCACTCAGTCCGATGATGGTAGCGATAGCCAATGTAGCACAACTACAACTCAAATATAGTTCTATCCTGCCCTATACTACATTAGAGCATGATATTTATGCCTGGGTAGGCGGATTCAGTCTTTTCGCCTTCTTGCTCACCTGGATACGAGAGATTGTCAAAGACCTACAAGACCAGATGGGTGACCGCGAGTTAGAATGCCATTCGATGCCTATTGTATGGGGTAATACAGTTACCAAGATTGTAGTTACTGCGCTCATCGTACTCACCACTGCACTCATTGTATGGCTTTGGTATAGTGTGCTTCCCTTTGACAGGACATGGAGTTCATTCAGCACACGCTATATAGCATTAGGCATCCTCATTCCATTATGGGGAGCGCTATGGTTATTATGGGCAGCGAAGATACCAAGCGATTATCGTACTTGCCAGCAAGTAATCAAACTGACCATGTTCCTCGGTATGCTCTATAGTTTTGTTCTGCGGTAAACATCCTACATAGGCGAAAGCCGTAGATAGATAAATAAAAAGAAAGGTCAAATAAGACCTTTCTTTTTTAATATCTCGTAGAGACGATGGGTGGGAAACCCCATCACATTGAAGTACGACCCTTCCAAATGTGTGCATGCCACATATCCTATCCATTCCTGAATACCATACGCGCCTGCTTTATCCATGGGATGACAGTTCGTAATATACGAATCTATTTCACTATCTGTCATATGCCTGAATGTGACATCCGTTCTATCGACAAAGGCTTCTATTTCCCCATCTTTTGTAAACAACGCAACTGCTGTATATACCTGATGGGTATTATCACTGAGCATGCTAAGCATCTGGTGCGCCTCTTGTTCATTGGCTGGTTTGCCAAGCATTTTCCCGTCACACCAAACGATGGTATCAGCGGTGATAAGCAACTGGTTATCCTTGAGTTGGCTCGCGTACGCACGCGCTTTCGCGCGCGATATATATAAAGGAATATCTCCTGCTTGCAATTCTGCGGGGAAAGACTCGTCTGCTTCTATCGTAATAGCCGTAAAAGGGAGATGCAGACCCGCCATCAACTCACGCCTGCGTGGCGATTGACTACCAAGGATGATTTCCATATTAGAATAAATTCAATTGTGGGTCTTTGGGTTTCTCAATCGTCATTGGCACTCCATCTATATCAATGGATTTCGTTTCCGGTTCAGAGACCTGCTCTGGCTCCTGTACCTTCTCAGGTTCAGGTTCTGGCTCGGGCATTGGCTCGGGTTCGGGCTCTGGTTCGGGTTCGGGCTCTGGCTCTGGTGTGATATCTTCTATCTTAGCTATCTCCAGTGTAGAGATGCGTTTTCCTTTTGCTTTCGGTGATTTCTCATCAATAAAATCTGCCATGAGCAACTCCAATGCTTCTTTCTTTTCGTCCGCGAAAGTGATTTTGAAGAGCGCCTCGGAGCGGTCTGATAAGAGTGTCATGCGCGATGACTTATCGTCACCTATGAGCGACTGCACTTTCGCATTCGCATCCTCCAAACGGAAACGCTTACCATAGTAATAGTTCTGCTCACCATTCCATTGGATGAGTGACCATACCTTATTAGCATCCCATTTCTCTATCAGATATATATTATCCTCAAAATGGGCTGTAAGGTCAAATGTAGTGGTGTAGTATTCCCCCTCTTTGGTGATAACCAGTATGCGATCCTCATCCCAGAATTCTCCAAGATACATTCCATGCTCGTCATAATTGACACGCAGGACATCGGCATCAAACCATACCTTTCTTCCGCCAAGCGTTGAATGTCCTTTTTGCTTGAGTGTGATAGATTTCACATCATTCTTCGTAAGCATATTTCCTCTCGCAGTGCGGGATTTAACTGCCAACTCGCTTAGGTCCTTGATAATCTCTAATTTCTTGATGTTAGGTGCTGGTTTATGTAGCACTCTGATTACCTCTGCCTCGCCATTTGGATTGGCGGTGAAGTACACTACGCGTGAACCAGGTTTGCCTTGTGTGAGGTCATATTCTTTGTCCTTGGCGACTCCAGTCACATTGAAGCGCTTCATAAAATACACACCCTTCTTACCATCACGATAGACCACATTATAGACCGTGCGGTCATCGCCTCTGGTAAAGACGGCAATATGCAATATATCGGTACCGACGAAGAGTTTATCCGCTACTCTCATCACCTTGTATTTGCCATCCTTATGGAATACGATGATATCATCTATATCGGAGCAGTTGAATAGGAATTCATCTTTCTTAAGGGCTGTCCCCACAAATCCCTCTGCTCTATTGATATATAATTTCTCGTTATTCTCTACCACCGCTTTCACATTGATGGCACCAAAATTGCGTACCTCCGTGCGGCGTGTATATTTCTCTCCATATTTGGATTTGAGCATCTCAAACCATTTGATAGTATAGTTATTGAGATACTTTAGATTCTTGATACATGCTTTGATTTTCTTCTCCAGCTCCTTCATCAACTCATCTGCTTTTTTCGAGTCGAATTTCGTGATACGGATCATCTTTATCTCGAATAAGCGTTCTATATCTTCATGGCGCACCTCGCGAATAAGTTTATCTTTCCATGGAGTCAATGCCTCGTCCACAAAAAGAATGAGTTTCTCCTTGTTAGGCGCGTTCTCATATCCCTCTTGCTTATAGATACGATTCTCGATAAAGATTCGCTCCAAAGATGTATAAAAATATTTCTCCTCTAACTCGTTCTTCTCTATCTCGAGTTCCCATTTCAGGAGCGCTTTCGTTCTATCCGTAGATAGGCGTAATAGATTGCTTACAGAGGTGAAGATTGGTTTTTTATCCTCCACTACGCAGCAGTTCGGACTGATATTCACCTCGCAATCTGTGAAAGCATACAGTGCATCTATTGCCTTATCCGAAGAGGAGCCTGGTGCGAGTTGAACCACTATACGCGCTGTATCCGCTGTAAAGTCATCTACCTTACGAATCTTGATTTTTCCTTTTGCATTGGCTTTAAGGATAGTTTCAATAATCTTCGTAGTGGTGGTACCATAAGGAATTTCAGTGATGATAAGTGTTTTATTATCATCTGCTTTTTGTATTCGTGCGCGTATCTTGACTTGTCCTCCACGCTCTCCATCATTATATCGCGTCACATCAATGACACCACCCGTTGGAAAATCAGGATATAGCTGGAATGGCTCATCCTTCAGATATGCCAATGCCGCATCGCATATCTCATTGAAGTTATGCGGTAGAATCTTTGAATTGAGTCCGACGGCGATGCCCTCCACCCCTTGTGCGAGCAGCAATGGGAACTTGATTGGCAGATGGATTGGTTCTTTCTTTCGTCCGTCATAACTGAGCATCCAATGCGTTGTTTTTGGATTAAAGACGGTATCGAGTGCAAACTTACTCAGTCGTGCTTCTATGTATCGTGGTGCAGCAGCTCCATCGCCTGTCAGTATATTTCCCCAGTTACCTTGGCAATCAATGAGCAAGTCTTTTTGTCCTAATTGCACCAAGGCATCGCCAATAGAAGCATCACCATGCGGGTGATACTGCATCGTTTGGCCCACGATATTAGCTACCTTGTTCATTTTACCATCATCTACACACTTCATAGCGTGTAATATGCGGCGTTGAACAGGTTTCAGACCATCATCTACAGCGGGAACAGACCTATCCAGAATAACATATGACGCATAGTCCAAGAACCAATCTTGGTACATACCCGTCAAATGATACCTCGCAGTATCATTATTTTTAGGCTTATAGGAAGAATGTGCCTCGCTTGATTGTTCTAACTCGTTATCTACGGGAGGAACAGCCATGCATTAATTTAGTTTTTTATTCAAAATGATATATGCCAGCACACCAGCTACTTCCAATACAATACCTGAAACGAGCAGTGCATTTACAGGAAGCGCATAACGATATACCACCAGGCATACTACGCCCAGTAATAAGAGGATTACTCCTAAATAATTGAGAAAAGATTTCATATATAACGCGTTATTTAAGTTTCAGACTGCAAAGGTACGATTTTTTTTTCAATTTTGCAAACAAAAGCTGCATTATTCCTTATTTTTTCATTGTACGACGCGATAAATACCTCCCGGATAGGCTTTCACCAAACCTTCTATTTCCAGCATAATCATTTCCGAAGCCACATCTCCGTATGTCATTTGCGTCTCCATGACAATAAGATTGATATGCATTCCTTCTTCTGCCGTCTGAAGCAATTGCATGATTGCTTGTTGGTTTGGCGTCAGTTCATCAAGGAGCCCTATCATCTTCGTTTGGATAGGCTGGTGAATAGAGTCATCCGCCCATCCCATTGAGTGTATAAGGTCTTCCGCAGAGGTAATCAGCTGTGCCTTATTTTCACGAATGAGTTTATTACATCCCGATGCCAGCATATCAGTTGGTCTTCCAGGAAAAGCAAATAAGTCACGGTCATAGTCACATGCCATACGTGCCGTTATGAGACTGCCTCCTTTTTCTTTTGACTCCACCACAACTACCGCGTCTGCTAATCCAGCCACGATGCGATTACGCTGCACAAAGTGCGGAGCAAGAGGTTCGGTACCCGACATAAACTCCGTCAATATACCTCCTTTTTCCATTGAGGCCACTGCTTCGGGACGATGCACCGATGGATAGATGCGATCTAAGCCATGTGCAGGAATGATGATTGTGGGGACTCCATATTTGATAGCCGCCCTATGCGCTGCTATATCAATACCATATGCACCTCCGCTGATGATAGTCAGTTTATCCAGTTTTTCATGCAACTCGCGTACTAATTTCTCCGTTATCTCTACGCCATGTGGTGTTGGGCGACGCGTACCTACAATACTAACCATATGTCCTGCCGACAAATCAATATTGCCCTTTCCAAAGAGCAGGAATGGTTTATCAGGGCATTGGCGCAAACGATACGGATAATCTTGGTCCGATGGTGTCCACACACGAATTCGGTGCTCCTCTATCCACGCCACCTCTTGTTCTGCTCTTCGCCAACACTCCTCCATATCGGGTTTATCCAGATGCGCCCATGCTTTTTCTGCCGAGCCATATTGCTCAAGAAGGGCATATATCTGACGCAATGAAGAGCGTAGTAGTAGATTAAGTGCTATTTCGTATTTGTACGCAGGTGATGCCATATGTAATAAACAAAGTAGTTAAAAACCAGACCGACAGTAGTGCCTATGCCATTAGCCACGATATCAAGCCATTCCCCCACACGAGTGGCAGTACAGCATGATTGTAATAATTCCATCGTTGCGCCATATACGCAGCATACAATCCAAGCAGTCAGATAATGCCGCCAACGATGTTTATTAATGCGAATGAGCGGATAGACCATTGCTATTGCAAGTACCGCATACGCCCATACATGCATCGTTTTATCAGAAAGAGACGAATATGGTATCTCTCCTGTCTCCAATAGACTGGCTATAAGTATCCCCACAGCTAACATAACTGCGGGGATAAAATAACAGTATTTATTCCGTTTCCTCATAGTTTGGGTCCGAAACACAAGTCTCCAGCATCGCCCAAACCAGGAACGATATACTTATGTTCATTCAAAATCGGATCAATAGCAGCGCACCATAATGTGATATTTTCGTCCGCTGGCAATGTAGCACGCAGATAATCTATAGCCTGCTGTGTACCGATGGTGCTGCATAGATGGGTATGGGCGGGTTTGCCATGCTTGAGCATTGCTTGATAAGCTATTTCCATAGACATGCCAGTAGCCAGCATAGGATCAGCAATAATGAGTGTTTTCCCCTCTATGGATGGTGCCGCCATATATTCTGCCACGATTTCCAATTCCTCATTTCCTTTTGCATCTTTCACCACGCGGCGATATGCACTCAGGAAGGCATTCTCTGCCTTATCAAATATATTGAGAAATCCCTGATACATAGGCAGTCCCGCACGCAAGATAGTAGTAAGCACTAATGGTGTAGCAATTGTATTAACAGTCGCCACTCCGAGCGGTGTTTGCACATCGGTAGGCGTATAGTCAAGCTGCTTACTCAGTTCTATTGCCATTACTTCGCCTATACGCTCTATATTGCGTCTAAAGCGCATGCTATCTTGCTGAATTTGCGAATCTCTTATCTCTCGCAAATACTGATTGAGCACACTATTTTGCTCGGAGAGGTTGATTACTTTCATAAAGGGGATATTAGATAGATACAGATTTTTACAATGATTTCGCTGCTTTTTGCTCTGCTTTCAATGTCTCTTTTCGTGCTTTGAACAAGGACTCTACTTGCGCCAAGTCAAATGCTTTTCGCTCCAATTCTTGTTCGTAATTTTGGTAGCGTATTTGGGCATTCTGCAGTTCATTGGATAATTGCGTCATCTCCTGCACACGGTCTGCTATATCACGCAAAGTCTGCTCAAGTGTACGCTGCTGGTTGGTGATCATCTGCATATAGCCATCGCGTGTCTGTTGGTTCAGTTCAGTCTGCCCGTCGATATTCTTCTGCTGTGTTTCTAATGTTTTCAGCAATGATTTGACTTCGCTTTCCTCTTTTACATACATTTTCTTGAGTACTGCAAGTTTTTTCATTCCCTCATTGAGTGCGCGGTCCATCTCTTTGGCATGTGTTTGCTCCACTTTGAGTTCATTTTTCGCCACCTTGATTTGATTTGCATTTTGCTCTAATTGCTCCGCCACCACTTCCAAAGAAGCTCTATACATCGTAGGCTGCGCCAAATACGCTGCGCGTAGCGAATCCAGATTAATCTCTGCTACGCTAATAGATAGCGGTGTTACATGCTGCGCCATCATCGTCATACTAAGACTGATAAAGGCAAGGGTGAATAGTTTTTTCATAGTTTTAAAAAGATTTTAATTGTTCTCTATGTTGTTTTATTTATTATTCTATTATAGATTTTGCTGCAAAGGTAATAAAAAATTTGCAAATATCAAAATTTTTCTCTACCTTTGCATAAATTTTATTCATATGATATGAAATCATTCGTTTATCAAGAGTCCACAATCTCTTTTGTAACAGCAGCTGCGCAAACTTGCTTATTATTGGAGCAGTGCAATAATCATACCAAAGACGAGTGGGTAGAGCAGATTCTTCGCCTGCTCCCTGTACTGTATTTGCGTACGCGCTTACTAGAGACTGCGGAATTAGTATCGGAGGAGGCGCCACAGCGCTTCGTTACAGAGCAGGACTATAACTACACTTTAATTGGTATCCGCAATTTATTAGGTTCTGATGATGCTTATTTAGATGTTTTTGTGGATCAGGGCATTTATACCGACGAGGTACAAACGGCATATATTTCTGAGACCCTTGCTGATATATATCAGGAATTGAAAGATATGGCAGCTGCTTTTCAGATAGGAGAAGAAGCTATTATGCACGATGCCGTTGTGCAATGCAGAGAGGCTTTTGACGAACATTGGGGACAAAAACTATTGGCTGCCATGCGGGCACTGCATGCGCTATCAAGAGACAGTGAAAGAGAATAATTATATTCAACATATCAGTAAAGAAGCCATTCAGGGGTTACCGCTTGTTGCTTTTGAAGGTGAGGTGATTGTGATTGACCATCCGGACATGGTAGCAGATGCGGTGGCGTATCTGCGTACGCAGCGTGTCTTGGGTGTAGATACTGAGGCTCGTCCCAGTTTCACACGCGGCATTCACTACCCTACTGCCCTTGTTCAAATATCCAGTTTGGAGCGATGTTATTTATTTAGGCTCACACATGTGGGTATGCCACAGGAATTAGCAGATGTTTTCTCTGATCCACAGATATGCAAGGTCGGTTTGGCTTTTAAAGATGATATCAATGGTTTGCGCAGGCGACGCAATTTCACTCCAGCCAACTGCGTAGATATACAGTCTTTGGTGAGTCACTATGGTATTATGGAGTTGGGATTACAGAAGATTTTCGCCATCTGCTTTGGTAAGAAGATATCCAAATCCCAGCAATTAACTAATTGGGAGAACAGCCATCTCACGCCAGAGCAAGCGCGTTATGCCTCCACAGACGCTTGGGCTACTTTGCTGATATACATGGATTTGCTTGAGCATACGCCTCTTTCTCCAGAGCAAGTAGAGCAACTCAAGCGCGCGGAGCGCGAGAAGCAGATTGAGCATCAGCAAGAGATACAAGACCAGCGTTTGCGCGAGCAAGGTATTGAGCCCCCTCCTCACCTCAGTATGGAAGAGCGTGAAGCCAAGAAAGCAGAGAAGAGACGCGAAGCGCGCAAACGCAAGCGGCATAGAGAGAGTGCTAAGAAAAAACTGAATAAGTTACCATTATCTTCAAAAAAGACGAAACAATGAAACGACTTGGAATGATGTTAGCCATCTTGCTGATGGCGGTGTATGTATCTGCAGAGGTTAAGTATATATTCTACTTCATCGGCGATGGCATGGGTGGTAATCAGGTGCTTAGTGCAGAGATGTACCGTTCTGCAGCACAAGGTCAACCCTTAGGCCGTGTACAGACACTGATGAGCCAAATGCCTTACTCGGGACAGATTTCTACCTATTCTGCGAGCAATGGCATCACCGATTCTGCAGCTGCAGGCACTTGCTTGGCTACAGGTCATAAGACAAATAATGGCACTTTGGGTTTGAACGCACAGGATGACACTATTCGCAGTATTGCTGCTGAACTCAAAGAACAAGGTTGGGGAATTGGTGTCATGACGAGTGTAGCTATTGACCATGCTACTCCCGGCGCATTCTATGCTCATGTAAAGGATCGCGATGCGTATTATCAAATAGGCTTACAACTGAGTGAGAGTAATTTTGATTTCTTCGGCGGCGCTGGTTTTCACCATCCACAAGGGAAGCATGATAATCTTCGCAATCTCTATCACATAGCCGAAGAGAGAGGTTATCGTATTGCATGGGGGAAAGAGCAAGCACAAGAGATATTAGCTTATAGCAATGCAGGAGATAAGATGCTCATGGTGCAGCAGAGTGATTTTCCTGGTGACAAGCATGGTGACAACTTGCGTTACCGCATTGACAGGAAAGAGGGGGACTTAACCTTACCAGAGATTGTAGAGACAGCTATTCCATTTTTAGAGAAGCGTTACGAGCGGTTCTTTATGATGGTAGAAGGCGGTATGATTGACTATGCCGGTCACTCGAATGACGCGCGTACTACTATTGAAGAGGTATGGGATATGAATGAAGCGTTGCAACATGCCTATCATTTCTATTTATCGCATCCTGACGAGACACTGCTTATTATCACAGCAGACCATGAGACTGGCGGTATGGCATTAGGTAATAGTGATTATACCTTGCATTTTGACTTATTGGCTCAGCAGAAATGTTCCTCATGGGTATTGAGTGACTTATTTTCTCAGCTATTCAAAGAGAACTCCCGCCCTACTTGGGCTCAGGTGCAAACCATCTATCGTGAGCAGCTTGGTTTCTGGGATACTATCACTATGAGTGAGGAGGAAGAGCAATCCTTGTATTCTCTTTACAAGCGCGCTATTAGGCAGAAGAGTAAGAGCACTAAAACGATGTACAAGACGATACATGAGTTAGGCGATGCAGGCATTCGCATGCTCAATAAAAAAGCGCGTGTGGGTTGGACGAGCCATTCCCACACTGCGCATGCAGTTCCTGTGTTTGCCATCGGTGTAGGCGCTGAGCGCTTCAGCGGATGGCATGATAACACAGAGATTGTACCGCTTATTCGTAAAGCGATTGAATAGATTTATTTCTTCTTGAATAATCCTAAGATCATATCTAAGATACTCTTTGGTTTCTCTTCTTCTGCTTCAGCAGGTGCGCCATTGAGTCCCATGATGCGTGTATCTACGATGTCGCCAGCCTTTAATGGACGCCAGTTGGTATAAACAGCAGGGGTACCGCAGATGGTGACATGTGTGATTACTTTGTCAGCATAATCGAAATAGAAAGTTTCATTGAGCAAGAAGTCTGCTTTGTATTTAGCCAAGACTGTTGCGCGAGCTGTCTCCTTTACTTCAGATTCCTTTGCTGTAGCATTATTCATCGCGAACTTAAATTGTATGCGACTGCTCACTGCTTTGATATCTGCTGTGGTATTATATAGCACTGTTGGTTTTGCTCCCACATTGAGACGCTCCATTTCGCTGGTAGAGATAGTGCGGTATTTTGCATACTTGCCGGGGAAAGCGGTGAGTGTGAAAGTGCTCACATTACCATCTACGATGGTTGCGGTATATTGTGGTTCATAGAGCACATCTGCCTTCTCTTGGCGCAACATTTTCTGCTTTGCATATGCTAATACTTTTTTCTCTGTTTGTCCTGCGAGGCCGATGTCCGAAGGAGAGAGAGTGAGTGTTTTCTTTGGTCCATATTCCATTTCAGCTACTGTCATTGTATTAACCACCATACGGCCAGATACCTTGTCTTGCTTTGCCTCTACTTGTTTTAAGAAAGGTGAATCGCTGATAGATAGTGGACGGAAAGAGCTGATTTTAGCAGGATAACCTGTTACAGTCATAGAAGCTAACTTGCCTTCTGCATCTTTCTTTGTAGTGAATGATGGTACTACTAACACATCTGCTTTGGCAGCAGCCACAGCTTTTGCCACTACAGCTTGTTTTCTTTGTTCAGCATTGAGTCCTGCCAATTCAGTAGCGGTCATGGTAGCCGTTACTTTGGTTGATTGCACTTGCACATTAGCTAATGTAGGGATGTAACGAATACTACGAGCCAGATCTACACTGGTAGAAGTAGCTACTGTCATTTTCGAACTACCTCCGCATGATGCGAGGATGAGTGCCACTGCCACAAAGGCAATCGATGATAATAAATACTTTCTCATAACGATAAAGATTGAATGTTACTATTAAGGTTAATTATATTGTTATTTCTTTGCGTTTTTGCGTATAGGTGCGCCGAGGTGCAATTGTGCAGAGAGGTAGAATCCTTGTGGCACAATGTCTATGTTACCTTGAATAGGATGACGATATTCTGCTTTTATCTCAATAGGTAATGCCGGTAGTGCTGAAAACATCAGTCCTATACCTCCATATGCTCCTAAGAAATAGTTCTGAGCTGGGATGTTTTTATCCTCATAATATTTCGGCATTATTTTATCCCACACTTTTGTAATCTCTACTTCTACACCACCATATAGCTCTATAGCCATCCAACTAGAACATGGAATATAAAATTTAAGAGCCGGTTTATATGCTATCCACATGTCTTTGTAATTAGAAGTTGGAACCAACCCCTTACCATATTCTGCTCCGGGTCCTCCGCACATAAATGTAGTTAAGTTAACATTATTTTTGGTAGTGCATGTAGAATTCAGTCCTATTTCAAAATTGAATAACTGCATACCTACTAATTTTGCACGCCATTCAAAGAGTTCTACATTAACAAGGTGCCTTTTCCCAGTAAATTCTGTAGATGGATATCCAGCTGGATTATTTGGTAACAGAAAGAATGTTGAATACCCAATACTTATAAGAGAAAGGAAACTTGTTCCCGATTTACTATAATATTTCTCTAAAAGTGTTTGATTTTGTGGTTCTGTTTGGAGCACCTGATTTTCCATACTTGTAGGTGTTGCTACATACACAATTTGTGGCTGTGGCACATTTTGTTGGCCTGATGCCTTCATAGAGATAGGTGCTGCTACTAACATCATTAGTAGCAACGATACTAACTTTGTTTTCATAAGCTTGAAGATTGAATGTTACTAAAATTATGTTTGTTATTTCTTTGCTTTTTTGCGTATTGGTGCTCCGAGGTGTAGTTGTGCAGACAGATATACTCCTTGTGGTATAATATCCGGATTCCCTTTTATGTGATGACGATATTCTGCTTTTAACTCAATAGGGAGTGCTGGTGCAGGAGTAAACATCAATCCCAGACCTCCATATGCTCCCAAGAAATAGTTTTGCTCTGGTACTTTTGTATCTTCGTAATAATTTTTATTAATTTTACTCCACACACCTGTCAAATCTACAGATACACCTCCATACAATTCTACCGCGAGCCATGCTGTACATGGTATATAGAATTTCATTGCTGGCTTATATGCGAACCACATTTCGCGCGAGCCATTATCTGCACTTATTAATCCGTTTCCGTATTGATCTACATCATTATTATCTGGGCCACCATGCATAAAATGTGTAAGATGCTTTCCTGTTGATGTTGTTGTTTCCGAGTTGTACCCTATTTCGAAGTTAAAGAGTTGCATACCGAATAACTTAGCACGCCATTCAAATATTTCAAAATTGATTATATGCCTTTTAGCAGTATATTCTGTTATTGGCAAATTATTTGGATTATTTGGTAAAAGGAAGAAAGTTGAATAACTCGCACTTACTATAGAGAGGAAGTTGGTTCCTGATTTCTTATAATAGCGTTCACGCAATGACAATTTCACAGGTTCTTCTATCTCTGTTACTTTCTCTAATCCTTGTGCTGCTTCCGGCACTTGCGCTGCAGGTTGTGGTTGTTGAACTGGTTGTTGGGTTGTTTGCGCAGGCATTGTTTGCGCCGGCATTCCTTGTGCATTCTGCAGTTCGACAGCACTCTGAGAAGGTGTTACATAGACTACTTGTGGTTGTGTTGTTTGTGGTTGTGTAACATAGATGATGGTTGGTTGCTGTCCGTTTGTCTGCGCAGGAACTCCCTGTCCATTCTGCAATGCTTCTATTTTTGCTCTTTCTTCAGCAGCTCTCTTCGCTGCTTCTTCTGCTTTTGCTGCAGCCTCCAATGCGCGTGCTTCCGCTGCTTCTGCTGCTGCGATGCGTTCTGCAAGTTTCTGTTCCTCTGTCATTGGTTGAGTTGGTTCAGCTGCTTGTGCAGGTTCCTGTTCTTGAGATGGCTCCGTTGCTTGCACTGGTATCTGTTCTGGAGCAGGTTCTGCTTGTTCTGTCTGTGCTGGTGCTTGTTGCGGTGTTTGTGCTACTGGTTCTATAGTAGTTTCTACCACTGCTTCTTCGGCGAGACGAGCCTCCTCTGCAAGGCGTGCTTCTTCTGCGAGGCGGGCTTCCTCAGCGAGGCGTGCCTCTTCAGCAAGACGAGCTTCTTCGGCGAGACGAGCTTCCTCAGCGAGGCGTGCTTCTTCAGCTGCTCTTTCCGCAGCGAGACGAGCCTCTTCAGCAAGGCGTGCTTCTTCTGCAAGACGAGCTTCCTCGGCACGGCGTGCTTCTTCAGCTAAGCGTGCTTCTTCAGCAAGACGGGCCTCTTCAGCCGCTCTTTCCGCGGCGAGACGAGCCTCCTCGGCCAAGCGTGCTTCCTCAGCGAGACGAGCTTCTTCAGCAAGGCGGGCCTCTTCAGCGAGGCGTGCTTCCTCTGCTAAGCGTGCCTCTTCGGCTAAGCGGGCTTCTTCTGCGAGACGAGCCTCCTCTGCAAGGCGCGCTTCTTCAGCTAAGCGAGCTTCTTCAGCTGCTCTTTCCGCAGCGAGGCGTGCTTCTTCTGCTAAGCGTGCTTCCTCTGCACGGCGGGCTTCTTCTGCTGCTTGTGCTGCAGAAGCATCTTCATCTTCGAAAGTAAGGGTAAGTACTTCTTCCTCTACTGGTGTAAAACCTGAGTCGAAAGAAGTTGTTGGTTCTGTTGTTGTAGTTGTGGTCGTTTCTTCTTGTGGGAAAGAGAAAGAGGACTCTTGTGATGGTTGTTGTTCCACCTCATTTCCATTATCTTCTACAAGGATAAGAACTGGTTCCTGAGCCATAGTGGTGAAGGACACACTTGTCGCCACCAATACTGTGAATAAGGTTAAGAATTTAATTTTCATATTGTTTGTATTTTAGTTAATCCGTTTTTTATTTTCGCGCCAAAGTTACAACTTTTATTTTATATACGCAAATAAAAATGCATTTTTTTGGTTATTGTTAACAAAAACAGAGAAAACAAAATGAAAATAGAGAAAATATTTTTTTTGAGTTAACCAAAAACTCGATGTGTGTGATTATTGATGGTAAATAAACCTAGATAAACACTGCCGTTTGATAATTCGTAATTATCGGCCTACGCGGCCTTGAGCGTATTTGCCTATTAAGTCGCGTTTTTGAGCGAGCTCAACACGCGCCCTACTACTCAAACCCGCGCAGCGGATTGCTGCTTAATTACAAATTCTCAACCATCAGCTATAAACATAGATAAATTTTCCTAACTCACTTTGTTTGTGAATAGTTACTTCGTGAATAGCCACTTCGTGAAGGTTCATTGCACAGCAATGGTTGTTTCCACCGCAAATTTACGAGACGCTTACGAGAGACATACGGGACGATAGCGACATCAAAAACACGCTTACGCTCACAAAAAAGTGTTCATTGCATTCACTTCAAAAAACGGCAAACCTATTGCTGGGGATAGATATTTAGAGTTCTATATTTTTAGACAAAATAGCCCGACTAGCCGAACTAGCCGAACTAGACATACTATAAGAAATAGTAATATAGGGATTAGGGTGGAAGGTGAAGGGTGGAATAAAAAAGACGGCTTGCAGAAGCAAACCGTCTTTGAGGTATAGTGTTTTACTACTAAGCGCTGCTCACTATAAAAGTAACGAGTATTAGTAACTAAACACTCTTATATTATTTTACGCGTGCGCCTGTTGCGTCATACACATTACCTTCGCGGATGATATAGAGTTTACCATTCTCGATGAACTTAACTGGGTTCTCAGTAGCCTCGATATTCTCGAAACCTACTGTTTCTGGCACATACACTGCTGCCCATGTTGCAACTACATCATTCTCTGACCATACACGGTTTCCTAACTCTTCACCAGTTGCACCCTTTTCTACATATTTCCAATCTGCACCAGATGCATATTTATAACCATCAGCCTTAGTAGCAGTCTCAATAGTAATCGTATAGTGAGTATCGTCCACCTTGGTCATTTCGGTAAAACTCCATCCATTCATATCACCTGCAATATAGCAAGCGTTGGTACCTGTAGGAACAGTGACATTGTATGTAACGCCTGTTTCTGGTTCTGGGTCTGGAGTAACTTCTGGTACATATACTGCTGCCCATGTTGCAACTACATCATTCTCTGACCATACACGGTTTCCTAGCTCTTCACCAGTTGCGCCCTTTTCTACATATTTCCAATCTGCACCAGATGCATATTTATAACCATCAGCCTTAGTAGCAGTCTCAATAGTAATTGTATAGTGAGTAGCGTCCACCTTGGTCATTTCGGTAAAACTCCATCCGTTCATATCACCTGCAATATAGCAAGCGTTGGTACCTGTAGGAACAGTGACATTGTATGTAACGCCTGTTTCTGGTTCTGGGTCTGGAGTAGGAGTAACGGTAGTGTCACCTGGTTGCTCTGGGTCTGGAGCGAGAGCAGGGTAAGTAACAACGAGAGTGCTTGTAGCGTAGGTCCAAGTGAAAGTATATTCACCCGCTATGTCAGCGGTGAGAGTACCATTAGCATCCACATTCGCACCTGTATAAACAGCAGAGTTATTCTCGCGAGTAATCACTTGACCATCGTTGGTCCAGCTACCTGCGATAATCATCTTGAAGCCATAGTCTTTTGCCTCCAGATTGAGTGTAAGAGAAGCAGTCTTTTTATCTGCTGCCATTGTGAAAGTATTAGCAGTGGTGCTCCATCCGTTCATTTCACCTGCGATAGCGATAGATGGGATGATTTCTACTTCTTGCTGAAGAGTTGCTGTAGCATCTACCTTATTGCCATTAGGATTAAAAGTGATAGTGATGGTATATTTACCACTCTTAGCAATCTTGAGTTCGTAGTTAGAACTTGGATACTCTGTGCCCCATGCGCTACCTTTAACGACTTTGAATTTTGCAATCATAGCTGCCGTTTCAAAATCCTTCTTCTCCCATTTGTAGGTGCCGTCTGCTTGTTCGGTCATCACATTTGCCGTGTTAGCAGGATCCCATTCAGTACCGAACAATGCAGCAGGTTCACCTGCTACGGTGTACACTTCAGCAAAAGCTGTAACAGCCATACATGCTGCAAAAATAAAAGAGAATAATTTCTTCATTTTGAATAATAGATTTAAAAGTTAAATTAATGTTAATATAGTAATAGGAATACCTATTTTTTCTAATTTAGTGTGTTTTCCCAAACGGAGTGCAAAGGTACTGCTTTTTTTTGATATGCGCAAATAAAAAATGCTTTTTTTGGTAATTATTAACAAAAATAAAGAAAACAAAATGAAAATAGAGAAAACATTTTTTTTAGGTAATCAAAAACGACTAACCCACCACCGCTATGCTTTCAGCCCACGCGGCTTCGAGCGTAAACAACTAATCCGCATTTTATGCGAGCATAAATGCGCCTTAATTTTTACTCTCGTCGCAGACGATTTAACAAATCGCTGCTGG
>JAZNGV010000044.1:0-31985 GCA_045576595.1 Paludibacteraceae bacterium
CCTCCGCTCTTCGGTCGAACTATCACTCCGTTAGCAGTTCTCCCGATATAAAAAAATCAAACTATAAATCAAAATGCTAGCGAAGCGATATTTTGATTTAAGAGCGTAGAGTAAGGCGGAGTGTTACAGGAGCTGCGGAGCTACGACTCACACGAGCCTTACCTTAAGCGGGTGCAAAGGTACTGCTTTTTTTTGATATACGCAAATATTTATGCATTTTTTTGCAAAAAAAAGAGTATAGACCGCTACGCTGTTAGATGTTAGACCATTTCATTGTTAGACCGCTGCGCTGTTAGAATTATGAATTGTGTAAGGCTCTTTAACTAATATCACCCCAGTTTTGTGCCTTGGCACGCATGAGGTCTAATTGCTGTTTATATATGCGGTGATACTCATCTTCTAACATCGGGTCGCGTTCGATAATCTCACTTGCCGCTTCGCGCGCGAGACTTAATAATTGACCATCCGTAGCCAGATTGGCAATACGCAGTTCGAAAGGCAGTCCTGACTGCTGCGTTCCTTCTAAGTCCCCAGGTCCGCGTAACTGCAAGTCTGCTTCTGCAATACGGAAACCATCGTTGGTGGCTACCATGATATCCATGCGTTTACGCGTGTCTTTGCTCAGTTCAATCTTGGTGAGCAATAAGCAATAACTCTGGTCTGCTCCTCGCCCTACGCGTCCGCGTAATTGATGCAACTGACTCAAACCAAAGCGCTCCGCGTTCTGTATGATCATCACCGAAGCATTCGGTACATTAACTCCGACCTCAATCACCGTAGTAGCCACGAGTATCTGTGTCTCGCCCGAGATGAAACGCTGCATTTGATAATCCTTATCAGCAGCTTTCATCTGTCCATGCACCATGGATATGCGGTAGTTAGGGAATACTTCGCATAGTTCGTTATAGCCATTCTGCAGGTCTTGTAGGTCAAGACTCTCGTTCTCCTTAATCAGTGGGAAGACAACATACACTTGGCGTCCCTCTTCTATTTGCTTTTGTACGAAGGAATAAACCTGTTGACGGCGTTGGAGCGAGTAGTGGAATGTCTGTACGGGTTTGCGTCCAGGAGGCAGTTCGTCTATGACACTCACGCGCAGGTCACCATAGACGGTCATCGCCAGCGTGCGTGGGATGGGTGTGGCTGTCATGACGAGGATATGAGGAGGTAGGGTGTTCTTGCTCCATAGTTTGGCGCGCTGTGCCACCCCAAAGCGGTGCTGCTCATCGATGATGACGAGTCCTAAATTGCTCCACTGCACATTGTCCTCTAATAACGCGTGCGTACCTATTAATATATGTATGGTGCCGTTCATCAATCCTTGGTGGATAGGAACACGCTGCTTGGCGGTGGTGGAACCTGTGAGAAGGGAAATATGTACTGCGTCGCCTAATGGTGCTAAAAAGGACTTGAGCGTTTCGTAATGCTGATTGGCAAGAATCTCGGTAGGTGCCATGATACATGCTTGATAGCCATTGTCCACAGCCAATAAGCAACATAGTAATGCCACTAAAGTCTTGCCTGACCCTACATCGCCCTGTAGCAGACGATTCATCTGCTTACCCGACTTGAGGTCAGCATGTATCTCGCGTATCACACGCTTCTGGGCATTGGTGAGTTCGAAAGGTAAGGCTTGGTATAACCCATGGAAACGACTGCCCACGGTAGGCATTGTGAAACCTGTATTCATCTCGCGCCGTTTCATTTGGCGTAAGATCTGAAGTTGGATATAGAATAGCTCTTCGAACTTAAGTCGCGCGCGTGCATTCTGCATTGCTTGCGTATTAGCAGGAAAATGCACATTGACAAGAGCTTCCGTGAGTGTCATTAGGCGGTACTTCTGCAGCACATCCATACCAATGATATCTGGAATACCTTTGCGCAAGTCGGGAATCAGTTCGGCTATGATAGAGCGTATCGCCTTGGAATTGAGGTTGACGCGCTTCATCTTCTCCGTGGTGTTATAACTGGGTTCGAGTCCTTGGGTCATCTCAGGCGTCACTTTTGCCCATGGCGTAAGGTCGGGATGAACGAAGTTATAGGTATGGTTGAAACGGCTTGGCTTGCCGAAGAGTAGGTACTTGATTCCTCGTTGCAGTTTGATGTATTGTACGCCTTTGAACCATACTAACTCACATTGGTGTGTGCCGTCAAAGAAAGTGGCACTCAGTCGCTGTGCCTTGCCGATGCCAATCGTGTGCCATTCGGTTATCTCACCTATAATCTGCACATAAGTATCTTCGTCCTCAATCTCTGCGATGCGATAGAAACGGCTGCGGTCAATATACTTATACGGATACTGACGCAGCATGTCCATTGCTGTGTGAACATTGAGTTCTTTACGAAGAATGTCGGCTCTTTTGGCGCCGACATTCTTACAATAAGTGATATCTCTATGTGCTAATTCCATTAACTATAAAAGCTCTCGGCTCTTATTGCAACTTAAAGTTAACAGGCACGGTGTATTTCACGCGTACTGCTTTACCACGCTGCTTACCTGGTTTCCACTTAGGCATCGATTTGATGACGCGTACGGCCTCTTTGTCCAAAGATGGGTCACCACCAGAACGAACAACCTCTACATCTACGATAGAACCGTCTTTGTTAACCACGAACTGGCAGATAACACGACCTTGAATACCGTTCTCTTGTGCGATAACAGGGTATTTTACATTTTCGCTCAAGTACTTGAAAAGTGCTTGCTGACCACCAGGGAACTCTGGCATTGACTCAACGACTACGAAGATAACTTCTTCTTCCTCTTCCTCTTCTGGAGCCTCTATTGGCGCAGCGATAACTACTTCCTCTTTGTCATCCTCAGTGTTAATTTCGATGGATTCGGTCTCAACATTGTCTTCAACAACATTAAGTACCTCAACCTCTTGTACTGCTGGGGGGGGTGGTGGAGGAGGAGTCTCTTGAGTCGTTTGTTGAATTTCTACTTCTTCCTCAAAAAGGAACTCATCATCCATAACTTCGTACTTAGTAACCTCTTGCTCTGTCCACTCGAGTGCTACATAGCATAAGCTAAGTACAAAAACAAAGCCCATTAAGACATAGATAATCTTCTTGTCCTCAAGGCTAGCATGTTGTGATTTCTTTATCTGCATAATTGTGTTTTATTTGGTCTTACAATAAAATCGGCTGCAAATTTACAACTTTTTTCTTGGATGTGCAAACAAAAGTGTGTTTTTTTACAAAAAAAAGCTAAGTATCTGCTTAAAATACCAAATTAGAGCTTGAAAAGACGAGAAATGGAACGAATTGGGGTGTGTTTTGCTCAGCCACCTCCACATGCGTATTCGCTCTCTTTTGTATGCTGAAAATCTCCGTAATCCTATTGGATTGGATACGGATGTATGGTTGCGCCACACGGCTGTAGGTGTGGGGAGAAATGCGAAATATGTCTTTTGTGCCAAAAGTCCGTAGAGGGGATAGTCCAATACGGGGAATGCTTGTTGCTGTATGGATGTTAGTGAGTCGTTGTCTAATAAACCAGTATGGAAGAGTACGGTGCAATTAGTGTGTTTGGCGCCTAAAAGATTATAGCGTAAGTGTATGTCACCCACTGGTGGCGCTTGTGGTGGTAATGATAAATTTCCGTTATTTTCTTCGTAAGCAGCACTATGGATGAATCTATATTCGGGGTGTGCACGCAGGTAGTCGATTTGTAGTTGCAGTTTGTGTGCGTCTATCCAATAATCATCTCCGTCAAGCATGGCTATATACTCGCAACCGTCTGCCATAATCTGCCTATAGAGCGCGATGGTATTATTTACCACGCCCATGTTGGCTTCTCGGTAGAAATAAGCAATGCGATTGTCTTTTGTAGCATACTGTTTGCAGATAGCAGAAGTGCTATCCGTGGAAGCATCATCGCCGATATAAATACGGATGGGCTCGTCGCATACTTGTGCCAATACACTCTCAATGCATTGGGCAATGAACGATTCGTGATTATATGTAGCAATGCAAACAGCTATCATAGATGTCTTTGAGTTGTTTTCCAACGGTGCTAAAGCGGTACTCTTCTGCCGCAGATGGATATGTATCCATTTCTACGATACGCGCTAAGTATTGTGCAAAAGCATGGGAATCGTTTGCTTCGTCTTGGCTGACGAGAATGCCTGTTTGTGGTGTAATGAGTTGGGAAGCTATGCCTACAGGCGTAGATAGAATAGGTAGTCCTGTCGCTGCAGCTTCGCTCAGTACGATACCTGCTGTCTCATATCGGCTGGTGAGCACGAATGCGTCTGAATGGTACATCCATTCGCATACTTGTTGTGGCGTTTGTTCTCCGGTCCATATGATTCGCTCAGATGGAATATGTAAATCATTCGCTAATCGCTGTGCTGCTCGCCAATCTACTCCTGTACCTACCATCACCAAACGAATGTCTGTTCGCAGGGAACATAAGGCGGCAAAGCCGTGCAAAAGCGCAGTGGTGTTCTTTGCTCGTTCATCGAAACAAGAAACATGTAATAGGGTTCTGACTCCTGACTTCTTGCTCCTTGCTCCTTGGTAAAAGAACTCATCCACAATATTATTGACACGCCCCCATTGCGATGCCTGTATGCCGCATTGTTTCATGGCATTTTCGAGTGTAGGGCTGACAGTAAGGAGGCGTGAAGCGTGCTTGGCTATAGAATGTGCTAATCGTCTTTTGGCAACAGATTGCCGCATATATTGCCCATTTTCAGGTAGGTAACCGCTCCAATGCTCTATGATAATATACGGAATATTGTATCGCTTTTTGAGCCAAAGAGCCAATAAACCTTGCTTTTGAATAACATTGAGTTGTACCAAATCAGGCAAGCCCCATGTGCGCTTGAGTTCTTTCCATTGTTGCCATACATCTCTCCATTCTTGCGAATGGATTACTCGTATGTCCACACCTTGTGCACGGACAGCCTCTACATGCTTTTGCACGAAGAGTCCCGACATTTGGTCTTTATCTGACGGGTACCAAGGAGTGAGATAGAGCACTTTCATAATGACTATCGATACATCTTCCACTCGCGTAGTTTTTGGAACCAAATAACTAATCGGAAGAGTGGTTTGTAGTATTTTTCTACACTATAATATGTAGCGGGTTGGCTACCAAACTGCTTGTAGTGGCGTGCAATACCTTTGTCCATTGACCCCTCGAAATCAAAAAATACTTTTTTCTCTCTCGCTAATTTCATTGCTTCTAATGCGAGCAGTGCACCGGCGCCAGAATCACCAAAAGCTTGGTCTATGGTGGGGATGAGGTAATAGAGATAGTTTTTGTCCCAAACAAGGAATGCAGCTGCATACACTTGCCCATCTGCGTTGCAGATAGATAGTACTTGGCATTGGTCGTGCCGCTTAGCTTTTTTCTCTAATACAAGTAAGAACTCACGCGTGTAACTGATTTTTCGTCCGCGCGCTTGGAGGCATTGTTTATGGAAACGATAGAATTGTTCGCCGTCCATCGTCTTGTCTACATGAAGACTGAGCGCTTTTTGTAACTGACGCTTCTTATTCTTTGAGAAAGAAGCAATCAACTCATCCAAATTGCTCAAGTTCTCAACGCGGTAGGTGACTCGCTCGCGTATCTTAAACCCTAATGCCTTCATTGGTTCGACGCATAGGCTACCGGGAGCGTATTGCTGGTAGTAGTAGGATAAACCCATTGTGTCTAACTGCTCTTTTAACTGACGGCATACTTCTGCCTTCTTCCAGTTGTCGGCAGTAACGATTGGATCTACCCATATACCACCTACTTGCGTCATTTGAGGCATAAGGATGTATTTCCACCATAATCGTTTGCGCAGCAAAAAAGGCATAGCGCCCAAGATAGTACCATGGTCGTCTTCGCTCAAAATAACATCCCATTCCTTACCCGCGCATACCGCATCTAACCACCATGGTCTCATGTAGATGGGCATAAACTCCTGCTCGTTTGCCCATTCAATGTATCGTTCTTTACGGGTCATGTATTTAGAGATTGATGTGTGCTGTTAAAAACCAAGTTCTTCTTCACTAATAGTGAATGACTGTTGAGTATTCTCTTCTTGTTGGGTGTGTTCTTCGGTAGAGGTGATGTCTTGCCGACGGTATTGCTCAGGCTTGTAGAGTATTTGGATATTTTCTGCAATAACCTCTGTTTTGCGTCTTACTTGACCATCCTTCTCCCAAGTACGCGTTTTGAGTTTTCCTTCTACATAGATTTTCATACTCTTGCGCACATATTGCTCTGCCCATTCGGCTAAACTCCTCCATAGGACAACAGAGTGCCATTCTGTGACATCTGGCACTTGTGTGCCATTTTGCATGGTGTAGCCACGCTCTGTGGTAGCGAGGTTAAATGTGGCGATACAGACACCTCGATCTAAATAACGCACCTCGGGGTCGTTCCCTACATTACCAATTAGAATTACTTTGTTTACGCTTGACATGATATTTGTATAGATTTAAAGTTAGTTTGTGAAATTTGCTGCAAATTTACTACTTTTTTTTGAATCGTACAAATATTTAAGAAAATATTGCAAAATATTTGCACATGTGCGGGAAAATTACTACCTTTGTGCCCGATTTGAAAAAGAGATTATAAATACTCAATCGTATGAAAAATACATTCTTTGGCATAGCGTTTATTTCGCTGCTCTTTGCTACCAGTCTTTTTGCTCAATCTAATGAGACTTATGTGCGTTGCATCGCGTTTTATAACTTGGAAAACCTTTTCGATACCATCCACGATGAGGGTAAGAATGATTATGAGTACTTGCCTGACGGTGGTATGAAATGGACAGGCTTTAAGTATGAGAATAAGATTAAGAATATGGCGTATGCCGTTTCGCAGTTAGGTACGGACTATGATCCACGCGGCGCTGCTTGCGTAGGTGTTACCGAGGTGGAGAACATTGGATGCTTGTACGACCTATGTGCGGAGACAAATAGCAAGTATGGTCGTAAATACAAACCTATCCTGATTGAGGGTCCGGACCGTCGTGGTGTGGATGTTGGATTCTTGTATGACACCACGATGTTCAAACCATCGCGCGCAAAGGGGTTTGAACTCAAAGCACACTATGCGGATGGCGGCGTTATTAAGAGCCGTTTGCAATTAGCTGTCTCAGGTTACCTCTTAGGCGATGGTTCGCCAGAGAAAATCCATATCATCGTTAATCACTGGCCAAGCCGCTACGGAGGTGAGTTGAGTAGCCGTCCGGGACGAGATACTTCAGCAATGCTCACACGCCATATATGCGACTCTATTTATATGCGTGAGCCACAAGCGAAGATTATTATCATGGGTGACTTGAATGATGATCCATTTAACCATTCATGCAAGGAAATTCTTCAAGCACGCAAGACGCGTGAAGAAGTGGGTCCGCAGGGTTATTTCAATACAATGTGGCAGCTCCTTGATAGAGGAATTGGTTCGCTGGCATATAATGGTAGTTGGAATCTCTTTGACCAGATAATCATCTCTGAACCGCTGATGAACGCGAAGTTGGAAAGCGGTAAATGGACTTATTGGAAACCGCAGATTTTCAATAAACCTTTCCTTACAGTACAAGAAGGGAAGGAGAAAGGTACGCCACTTCGTACCCATAAATCGGGTGTATGGCAGAATGGTTATGGAGACCACTACCCAACAATGATTTATCTCATTCGCAAAAAATAAAAACTCACTATTATGGCTTTTCATCTCAATAGAAATACAACACCTATCTTAATGCGTAACTACGGACGCATAGTGCAGGATATGATTGCGTATGCTTGTACCATAGAGGATGCGCATGAACGCGAGTCGTTGGAAGTCTATATCGCTGCGTGTATGAGTCAGCGTAATCTTGTTTGGAATAAAGACCAAGAGGTAGGCATGGCGCGTGTGAAGGAAGATATCATCCGCTTGTCGAAGGGTGTGCTCACTTGCTCGTCAAATGCATTTGAACACCTGATGGCACAACCCGCCCAACTACCTAATGGTACAAATAATAAAAAGAAACGAAAATAAAACATCCACATTCAATGGAACAAACAAATCAGTTCAAGGTATTTGCCGGAACCAAAGGTGAGGCACTCGCAAAAGGTATTTGCGAACAATTAGGATGCTCAGTAGGAAATGTGCGTATTGACCGCTTTTCTGATGGAGAATTCTGTGTGTATTTCGAGGAATCTGTACGCGGACAATCGGTCTATTTGGTGCAATCCACATGTCCCAATAGCGACAATCTGATGGAACTCCTACTCATGATTGACGCTGCGAAACGCGCAAGCGCGTACAAGGTAATCGCTGTTATCCCGTATTTCGGTTGGGCAAGGCAAGATAGAAAAGATAAACCACGCGTCTCTATCGGTGCTAAACTCGTGGCAAATATGCTGCAGACTGCGGGTGCAGACCGAGTAATCACCGTGGATCTTCATGCTGATCAAATACAAGGATTCTTTGATATACCGGTAGATCATATCTATGGTTCCAATGTGTTAGCACCTTATGTGGCAGGCCTCAACTTGAAGAAACTGATTGTCGCATCGCCTGATGTGGGTGGTTCGAAACGCGCATCTAACTTCGCAAAGAAACTACATGTGATGACCAATAGGGAAGTACCAATGGTAATCTGCTATAAGAATAGACCTGACTTCAACAAAGTATCTGAGATACGCGTTTTAGGTGATGTGTATGGAAAAGATGTTATTATTCTTGACGACATGGCAGATACAGCAGGTACACTCTGCAAAGCAGCTGATGTAATGAAAGAGGCAGGCGCAAAGAGTGTACGCGCAGTAGTGACGCATGGCGTGCTCAGTGGTAATGCTTGTTCAAATATTGAGAATAGTTCCATTGAGGAATTTGTATGCACCGACTCAATTCCAATCGACCCACAATGCTGCAGCAAACTGCATATGGAATCACTCGCAGCACCTATCGCGCATACTATTCGTGCTATTCAAATGCATACCAGTGTGAGCGAAGCGAATTCGCATTCATAAAAATGAAAACTGTGAGAACGAAAATCTATCTGGGACTTCTGGCTGCAGGAATACTATGCTTATTCGCTGCGTGTAGTTCGAATACTAAAACAGTACAGCAAAGGCCATCTTTCTCCTCCGATTCCGCGTATGCGTACATAGAGAAGCAAATGAGTTTTGGTCCGCGTGTACCTAATAGTGCCGCGCATTCGCATTGCGCTGTATGGCTCATACAACAACTCCGCGCATGCGGAGCACAAGTAGAACTACAGAAAGGACAAATGCCTGATTATCGCGGAAACATGCAGCAGATATATAATATCATTGCGCATTTCTCTACACCGGAAATAGACAATAGACCACGATTACTGCTCGCAGCACATTACGACACCCGTCCTTGGTGCGATGAGGAACCGAACTACGAGGATAGATTTTATAATGTGCCTGGGGCTAATGATGGCGCGAGCGGAGTGGGAGTGCTCCTTGAAATAGGACGGCAGATAGGTATCCGTATCGCCGACTCAACCCTTAATACACCAGTAGATGTGGTGTTCTTCGATTGCGAAGATATGGGTACGCCGCAGTTCTATGTAGGACAAGAACGAGAAGATACATGGTGCTTAGGAAGTCAGTTATGGGCTACTGAATATGCGCAGCAAGCACAACCAGCCAAGTATAAATACGGTATTCTGCTGGATATGGTAGGCGCACCAGACGCAGTATTCCCTAAGGAAATGTATTCCACACAATACGCACAGAATTATCAAGAGCAAATATGGCGCAGTGCAGAACAACTGGGGTACGGAGCACTATTCTCGCAACAACAGTCATACCCCATTACGGATGACCATTACTATGTGAATGTGATTGCAGGGATACCTTGCGTGGATATTATTCACTACGATACACGAACAGCAACTGGCTTCGCATCTTGGTGGCACACACGCCAAGACGATATGAGCAATATATCCAAATCTACTCTGCAAGCCGTGGGAGAAGTGGTTATGAGCCAAGTAAAATAAGCCTTTTTGCGTCTATATGGTCTATCTCGCCAGCTACAAAGGCGTCGCCTGTAAAGTAGTCAAGAACTAAACTGCAAACTGAACTGCAAACTGAACTGCAAACTGAACCAAATAACAAAAATTCCAAAGAAAATGGCATACAAATTTGCGTGTGTCATTTTTTTTTGTGTAATTTTGCAGCCAAAAATCCGCTATATATCTCGTAACAAACACGATAGATATACGAAAGATACACGATATATTATGCTATTCAACCCGTAGCAACGCGCTACAGCGTCCGACAAGTTCTATAGCACTCTCCGTGGCTTCATCATCGCCTCCCTCTCCGCACAACTAAAGTCCACAGAATAACACTTTTCCTTTTAATTTCCACTTTCTCGTACAATTTTCGCCATAATCCTTGCATATCTCAAAAAAAAGCAGTAACTTTGCAGCCGAAAGTTGCAAAGATATACAAAATATGGCATATAACAAGTATGACAAATTGGAATGGACGCTGATTTTCGTAAGCGAGTTCGGTAAGCGTTTCGGGTTGTCACTCAAGCAGGCATTTAACTACTTGAGCCGCTACCAAGGTATCGCGTTTGTGGACAGCCACTATGACTATGTGCACACGCAATCCTTTTCATCTATGGTCAACGATATGGCGGAGTATTGCCATAAAAACGGAGGAGCAGACAGGCAAAGTTGGATAAATACCGTCCCCTCTCTAAGACGTTAAACCTAGAGCAATGTATCGGCCATATATGACCGATAAAAAATATAGCAACAAAAACAAATCCGCCTATGGCATAAAACACCAGACATACAACATACATAAATAATAGCGTAATAAGCCCAACTTGATTGTTTGAAAACTGGACACTTTCAACTAATCATTAGAATTTCAAGTACGGTTTATGCACGCTCACGTATCAGCGTGAGTTTTCCGTGCGTAAATTTGAAATTCTAAGGTAGTCCAGAACCTCAAACAATCAAATGAAGCGAACGAAAGCGCACGCTTTTTCGTGTCCTATTACGTCCTATAGCATCTATTGCGACATATAATAACAAAACCAACAATAATTTTTAAAAGTGCGCCCGATACTCACAGGGTGTGACAAAATGAAGAAGTTACTTATTCTAATGTGTGGTTTGTGGTTAACAACCCCCATGAATGCACAGTTTTTAAACCGTTTGATTGATGCAGCGAAGAAGAGTGCTGAAGATGCCATTGAGCAACAAGTGAACAAAAAAGTGGAAGAGGGCATTGATAAAGCCTTCAACCCGGAGGTTCCCGAGAAGGAGCAACAAGAACAACAGCAACAGCAACAGGAAGAAGCTGAACCCCAACAACAAGCGGTTCAGCGGCAACCGCAAGCACAAGCACCTACTCCCGCTTCGACAAAAACGTTAGAAAGCGCCTACGCAAAGTCCGACTTCGTAGCCGGCGATGAGATTATGTTCGAGGACGATTTGGTCGGAGAACAAATGGGAGAATTTCCGTCCAAATGGGATCTGCTGGAAGGTAATGCTGAGATTGCTTCCGTAAACGGAAAGACGGTCATCAACCTCACCGACATCTCCACGGAAATCATGCCGCTCATGAAAAATCAGAAGAACTATCTGACCGAAGCCTTCACGCTCGAGTTTGACTTCCTCGGCGGTAGTGACGAGAAATCCATTTATTGCGATTATATCATCCACCTCAAGAATATAGAGGGCGAGGACGTTGCTACCATCAATCTCAACGGTACAGCTTCCGGCTGGGCTTATACATCGTGGGTCACAGCGAGCGGAGAACAGCGCGAGAACCGTTCTGCAGCGCCGGCTAAAGAGGAGGAATGGAACCATGCGGCCTTGTCCTTCAACAAGCGTGCACTCAAGGTATACCTCAACGGCAGCCGTATAGTCAATATCCCTAACTGTGCTCGCCCGCAGTACTTCACACTGCAGCGTTCCTACTGGGCAGACCATCGTAATTTGATGACCAATGTGCGTCTGTGCAAAGGTGCAGTACCTCTGTATAACCGCCTTATAACCGATGGTAAGATTATCACCTATGCCATTACCTTCGATATCGGCAAGGCAAATATCAAACCCGAATCGATGACCGAGATCAACCGCATCGCCCAACTGATGAAAGACAACGGTGACCTTAAGTTTGAAGTGCAGGGACACACGGACAACACAGGTACCGTGGCCGGTAACCAGAAACTGAGCGAACAACGCGCGCAGGCGATCGTTAATAAATTAGTAGAGATGGGCATCGAAGCCAACCGCCTGTCCGCCAAAGGAATGGGTCAGTCCGCACCGCTCGCCGATAACTCTACCGACGAAGGTCGTGCAAAGAACAGACGTGTAGAATTTGTTAAAAAATAAATTTTAGTATTATGAAAAAGTATTTTTATGTAGCGCTTGTAGCGCTTGCGAGTGCGACAATGTTCGTTTCTTGTGACCAAAAAGGCAAATCGGGTGGCAATGACGAGCCGACTGATGGTACAACGTATGCCGGAGACACGTGGATTACCTCTCCGGAGCAATTTGACATGACCTTGGTAGACGACTCTACCTACAACTGCTGGGATTGGCATGTTTGGTGCGATGGAACAACCATTAGCGTAGTACCGTTCTGGGGTACGGAAGCTCTACTGCTTTGGATGATTGATCAATCCATGCAGGCAGAGTTGAAGGTGTTTGGTGAGTATCACAAGAAATACCGCTACTATCTGGTAGAAGAGAATACGGAAGAGGCATGTATGGCTCGTCAATGGGAAGGCGCTGAGTGCTGGTTAGAGACCATCACATGGATTGATTCTCTGGGCGGACAGCACACCAGTCAGGAGTATGGTTGGATGCCGGAGGCAAACATGAAAGAGCGTCATGATTATTACATGGCAAAACTGGAGCAGATCGGTGTTGCTAATCATACATACGAGCGCGTAACGGACAAAACTGACAAAGATGCGTGCTGGGCAATGAATCCGGAAGATACGACTATTATCACTCCGCCAGATGAGCCGAAGGACTACAGCAAATTCGACAGTCTGACCTACAGATGTTGGATGGTAACTCAAACCGCTTATGGTATGGATATTGTTACCTATGTATGGATGACCGAGCGTGAGGTAAACGAGTACTATGACTCTATGCGCATTCCGTATGTTTACGAGCCAGCTGATGCCAATACAGAGGAGGCTTGCGATGAGTTGAAAGAAAATAACAAGCCTGGCGAGGGTGAAGAAGCTTGCTGGAAGATAACGACGTCCATCATGGGGCAAAATTCGATCGAGTACACATGGGGTACAGAGGCCGAAGTACAAGCAACCGTAAATGCCATTAACGGTACCGGTTTAGGTACGGCTACCTACACCAAAGCCTCCGCTAATGATCCGGATTCTTGTGAAGCATTGAACGACTAAAAGCGTAAAACTATGAAGAAAGTATTGTTTACGGTATTGGCTGGCGTAGTGCTTGCCTTGCCAATGATGGCGCAAGAGGAAGAAGTATGGCATTACACGCAGGGCTGGATACCTTCTTGGTACTCCACCTCTATTAATCTCGATGATATTAAAGCCGCTTCGACTCCGAAGAATATGTTGGAGGCTGTAGACCAAATGCCGGCGTTCCCGACCGCAGAGCAAATCTACACGGTGGAAGCCAAAGAAAAAGCCTTGCGGGATATCTATCAGCCATATGAGAAAGCACTGTTTGCTGCTTGGGATAAGAATGGCGAGGTAAGTCGCGATGTGGACCGCCGCATTAAGGTAGCAGGCGAGAAACAGCAAAAGAGCAACCAAAAGTCCATGGCGCAGTACCAGAGTAACGTGAACGCAGGTCTCATGCCTTCTCAGGAAGAGATGATGCAGCTCTATATGTCCGGTGAGATCAAGGAGAACATGTCCGAAGCACAGATGATGGACGTAATGGCTGGTAAGTTCGCTGCTAAATGGGGTATCTCCAAACAGGAATACATCAAGATTATCAACATGGCACAATCCAATCCCAAAGGAACGGAGGCCTATCTCAAATCGAATCATCCTGACCTTTACAAGCGTCTCTATGCAGCCAACGCGCTGTACGGCAATGAGAACGTCCATGCCGATGACCCGCGTAAACCGGAATTCGATCGCATCAATGATGGACTGCTCAAAGTGCAGGACGACCTGCAGGAGGCTCGTGTTGCCTATGGAGAAAATCTTCAATATAGCCAAACCCATTCGAAGTATATTACGATTTACGAACAAATGCAAAAAGAGTGGGATAACAGTCCTGAGGCAAAGCAGATTGAGGCTATTGAAATAGCTTTGCAGAAACGCCTTGACGCATGGTATTCGACACTTACGAATGAATGGGGCGAGGTTCCTTATCCCGCATGGTACACCACGGAGCGCCAGAAAGAGAATGCCCTCATTGACCAATGGAACAAGCGTTGGGCGATTAAATGGCTAAAGGTGGCGGCAGATGGCGACAAGGCATACCGTTCGATTTTCAGACGCATCGCAGAACTGGGTGAAGAGAACGACCGGATAGGTGAACAAGGTGACACTGAGGAGATGATTTATCTGACGAATAAGAAATTAGTGTGCACCCTCTACGGTCAAATGACAAGCCTCTATATTCCGATAAGAGACGCGATGGCTTTCCCTGCCATCGAGCATGTAGCAACAACCGGCTATACGATTGTTACTGCGTCCTAAATTATACGAAATCAATCATATTTCAAAAAGTGCGCCCGGTACTTATAGGGTATAACAAAATGAAAAAGTATTTGTATTTTTTGCTCACATTATGTTTGATCGGAATGCTGCTAGTAGGTTGTAACCTGCCCAAACCGGATCCGGATGATCCGACAGAAGAAACAGAGAACCCCAAAGCCGGCGATGACGGTTACTGGTGCTGGAAAGTGACGACCACTATTCCGATGGAAGGCACGGATGATTTCGTAACAGTAGAGTACCAGTGGGAGACGGCAGAAGAGATAGCTCTTTATGTCGAAACCATGAACGAAGCATACAAAGCGACAGGCGGTAAAGTGACGTACGAGAAATCAAACGCCAAAGACAAGAACGAGTGTTCGGAGCTGGACGACCAAGCAGGCAGTAACATTGATGATCTCACCGATTGGAAAAAACAATACGAGAAAGCAGAGCCGGGTATTTATATGAACGGTAACGCCTTACTCGCTAAAGGTACGGATGGTTCGATTTTCCACATCGACGACGTGACCTCGTTGCAGACTCCCGGAGCAGCCGGCGGCAAACCTTGCATCCCGAACAATTGGCGTGCCTATGACGGCAAGAGCAGTACCTATTTCTTCTGGATGGACTACTACAACGACAACGACGGAAACTGGATGACCTTTACATACGAAGATACCGTTTTCTACAGCGTAGAGGACAAATGGGCTCCTTCGCAGTTGGAAACAGCTATTGACGGAGACGGCGGAAGAATGAACTTCTTGTTCTTCAAGGAATATACGAAAGTGGAAGATGCCGGTAATTTCGAAGAGACGTACATCAAGATCGCCAAACGTGTTCAGGTATGCGGACCGATTGTGCCGCCGTCCAAGATGGTACAACAATATCAGGAGCACGGTTTCGGCAAATGGCGTGACGACCTGTATCCTGCCGACATGGAAGCAAAGAAGTATGTCATCCGTTATACCGGCAGCGGAACGGTTAGTTCCTTTGAGGTTGACCGTGTATTCGAATGGGGTGCGAGTGCCAACGATCCGAGAGTGGTGTGGCTGCCGGCTCCTTGCCAAACGGATGACGTCGCTTATGTGATTGTCGAAATTGAGAATGTATCGGAAGCAGACGCAAAGGCCTTCATCGACAAAGTTCGCGCAGAGGGCGTCTATTCCCGTATTCTTGGCGATAGCAGCGTAGATGGAATTATGGGCTTTGAAGCCGACAGTTGGGATACAGAATTTACCGGAGACGGACTCGTCTATCCGGAATATGGGATCCTGTACTTTGACGGCAAATTAAAAATCGAATACACTGTTTCTAAAGTAGGAACGGTATAACCGGAGAGTGAGGGATTCGAGACTTGCGAAACGTACGGCAAGGGCTAAACTATATTCCCAAGAAGTAAATACAATATAATTAACAATCTTTATTAACCTCAAAATTTACAAAAAAATGAAAAAATTAATCTATTCAGCCGTAATGGCTTTGGTGCTCAGTTGTTTCATCGGTTGTATGCCTCGCGTATCGGTAGGTGATGAACCGCAATTGGATGAAAGGAACAGCACATTGGATGGCAAGTACTATGACAACACGGAGTACAAGTGCTGGAAATTCACATGGGAGTACACCGAGAAATCAACCGGAGAAGCTGATGTTCACGAGAGTGGCGTTGACTACGAATGGTTGACGGAATTGTGGGCCCAGTATGAAAAAGCTATGTGGTTGTACTCACACAATGTAAGTGCTTCAGGTTATGGCGCAAGTGCTTCGGTTACCGGTACGTGCACGCTGGAGCAAACGCCGGATGACGAAAGTACGTGCTATGATCGCTACGAAGATTAATAGTAACGGTCTGATTAGTAACTAATACCAAGTACAAAGAACAAAGCGGGGACTCATTGAGTTGCCCGCTTGTTTTGTATATAAACAGTATTCAACTCCCTTCCATTTGCCTGTCATTCTCGTTCGCATCACATTCGCATCCTGTATGTGACCGTACGATGCCTGAATGTAAGTACTCAAAAGGTAAAAATCATATACCTTTCTTCCTTCAAATAGTGTAGAAACTCACCAAAATGCACACTAAAACGCACTAAATCGCATAAAAACTGCTCACTCTATTGCGCAATTTAAAAAAAAGTTGTACCTTTGCAGTCGCAAAGGTTTTAGAAAATGAGCAAAATAGTATTAGAAATAAAAGATCTGCATGCTTCTATCGGTGGCAAAGAGATATTAAAAGGCGTCAACTTGACCATCAACGAGGGTGAAGTACATGCTGTAATGGGACCTAATGGCGCAGGAAAATCAACACTCAGCGCTATTCTGACGGGAAACCCTAATTATATTGTTACAGAAGGAGAGGTGTTCTTCCGCGGCAAAGATCTGCTCGCAATGGAACCAGAGGTGCGCGCCAGAGAAGGTGTGTTCCTCAGTTTTCAGTATCCCGTAGAGATACCAGGCGTGAGTATGGTGAACTTCATGCGATTGGCAGTTAATGAGAAGCGGCAGCACGAAGGCAAACCTGCTTTGTCTGCCAAGGAATTTCTGACGCTTATGCGAGAGAAGAAACGCATGGTAGAGATGACCGAGAAGATGAATAACCGCTCGGTGAATGAAGGCTTCTCTGGAGGAGAGAAAAAGAAGAACGAGATTTTCCAAATGGCGATGCTTGAACCTACTCTGGCTATCTTGGATGAAACGGATAGTGGGTTGGATATAGATGCGCTGCGTGTGGTGGCAGAGGGAGTGAATAAACTCAAGACGCCACAGAATGCTTCTATCGTCATCACACATTACCAACGATTATTGGACTATATAGTGCCCGATTTTGTACATGTGTTAGCCGATGGAAAGATAGTCAAGACAGGCGATAAGAACCTCGCCCTCGAATTGGAGCAAACAGGATATGAATGGTTGAATAAAGAGTGATGGAGCAGTTCGTTATTCATACAGGAGAGAGTTTCTCGCGCGTATTGGTCAATCAGCCATCTATCGATTGGCATATTATCCAAGAAGAAGGTTCGCGCGTGTGCGTGCATATTCTCAATATGTATATGCTGCCAAATCATGATACTGAACCCAAAAACTATCGTATCACCATAGAGCAGCGAGGAAAAGGATGTACCACAGAAGTGTACGGCGCTGCCTTTCTCCATAGTACAGACAAGGTGGAGATAGAAACGCATGTGAACCATGCCGTGGGTGGCGGGCAGTCCAACCAACTGATTAAGTTTGTCTTGGAGGACCATTCGAAAGGACGCTTCGTGGGGGATCTGAAGATTGCCCCTGACGCACAGCAGACCATCGCTCATCAGACGAACCGTAATTTGCTGCTCTCCGATGACGCCGAGATGCGCACCCTACCGCAGTTAGAGATTTACGCCGATGATGTGCAGGCATCGCACGGAGCTACAACGGGACAGTTGGATACCTCAGCTATCTTCTATATGCGGCAACGAGGTATAGGGGAACAAAAAGCGCGCCAACTATTAGTGGACGCGTTTATCAAAGAGGTAATCCATACTATCGAAGATTCTTCGCTTCGCCAATCATTATTGGATGCGATGGATAGCATAATCGAGGAGAGCTAACAAGCTCTCTTTTGTTTTGCTATCATGGAAAACACGCAGCGCTTCAATCGCTTGTTTCTTGTATGCTAACATTTTCTGCACGGCATACTCATTACCCTGAAAGCGCAGCACGAAAGACTTTATCTCTTCCAATCGTTTCTCTGTTTCCGGACTCTCGCTCTCTGTTATCACTAATTCGCCCAACTGACGGATGTGGTCTGCTTCGGGTTTAGGAGCGCGCTGAAGTGCAATGATAAGGGGAAGAGTCACCTTACCATCACGCAAATCACTCATCGTCGGTTTGCCTAAATCTTCTAAATCACTATAATCGAAAATATCATCTTTTATCTGGAAGCATAAACCTAAGAGGCGGCCGTACTCCTTAAGAGCTGTGCGCTGGCGTTGAGTACAACCAGCGGATTCGCCTCCTGCCTCTGCACAGGATTGGAAAAGCTGTGCGGTCTTCTGATTGATAATTTGCAAGTAGCGCTCCTCATCAATCCACATCGATTGACCGATATGTAACTGGAGCACCTCGCCACTACTCAAACTCTGACCTAAGGAGGAGATTATCTCCAAGATGCGTGTATTGCGAACCTCAGCTATCAAGGCAATCACTTTGGCTAACATATAATCGCCAGTTAGTACAGCCACCTTGTTATTCCACTGTGCGTGTACTGCAGGAATGCCATGCCGAGTATCGGAGGAGTCCACTACATCGTCGTGTACCAAACTGGCATTATGGAGCATTTCCAATGCGGTAGCTGTATAAATAGTTTTCTCTGTAATAGAATGACATATCTGCGCACTGAGCAAAACCAATAATGGACGCAACTGCTTCCCGCTGCGCGAACGGATATAACTCAATACTTCCTGCAAAGCACGATTATCAGATTGTAAACAATCCGCCATGCTCTGCTCGTAGCGATTCCAATCGTTCGCAATCGATAGTCGTATGTCTGTGAGTGTGTCCATTTTGTTAAATTCTGTGCAAAGGTACGATTTTTTTTCTAAATAAACAAGATTTTTTGTATATGTGTGCAAAAAAATAGCAAAAAGTGTCAATTTTTCCACATATAATCCGTTCCTTTTTTGTACCTTTGCACCCGAAATTATGTTTATTCGTAAATATTATAATATTTTTTACTTTATGAAACCATTCATGGACAAAGATTTCCTGTTGCAGACAGAGACCGCACAGGAGTTGTATCACAATCATGCGGCTAAGATGCCGATTATCGATTATCACTGCCATCTTATCCCACAGATGGTAGCAGAGAACAAGCGTTTTGAATCTATCGCACAAATCTGGTTGATGGGTGACCATTACAAGTGGCGTGCTATGCGTTCTAATGGTATTGATGAGCGTTATTGTACAGGCAAGGACACTACCGACTGGGAGAAATTTGAGAAATGGGCAGAGACGGTTCCTTATACTTTCCGCAACCCATTGTACCACTGGACGCACTTGGAGCTCAAGACTGCTTTCGGTATCGAGGAGCGTTTGAACCCAGAGACAGCTCGTGCTATCTATGACAAGTGTAATGATTTGATTGCTAATGATCCTAAGTTCTGCCCACAGGGATTGATGAAGCACTATGGTGTGGAACTCGTTTGTACCACCGATGATCCAGCTGATAGTCTTGAGTGGCATAAGATGGTGAAGGATGATCCAAAAGCTGAGGTACGCATGTTGCCTACATGGCGTCCTGATGCAGGTATGAATATCGAGGCAGCCACATGGGTGGCATATATCCATAAATTAGCTGAGGTAGCTGGTGTGGAGATCAATAGTTTTGATACGCTAACTGAGGCATTGCAGAAACGCCATGACTTCTTCGAGTCTATGGGTTGCCGCCTCTCTGATCACGGCATTGAGGAGTTCTATGATGAGCCATACACCGAGGCTGAAGTGAATGCTATTTTCCAAAAGGCATTAGCAGGCAAGGAGTTGACCACTTACGAGATTCGCCAGTACAAGCACGCTTATATGCATATGCAAGCAGCGATGGACTATGCGTCGGGTTGGACACAGCAATACCACTACGGTGCAATCCGTAATAATAATAGCAAGATGTTCGAATTGCTCGGTGCGGACACAGGCTTTGATTCTATCGGTGAATTTACTACAGCTAAGGCCATGGCGCATTTCTTGGATGAAATGAATAGCGAAGGTAAGTTGGCGAAGACTATCCTTTACAACCTCAACCCATGCGCTAATGAGGTAATCGCTACCATGCTTGGTAATTTCCAAGATGGTTCTGTGCCGGGTAAGATTCAATTCGGTTCTGGTTGGTGGTTCTTGGATCAAAAGGATGGTATGGAGAAGCAGATGATGGCGCTCTCTAACCTTGGACTTTTGAGCCGTATGGTAGGTATGTTGACTGACAGCCGTTCGTTCCTCTCTTACCCTCGTCACGAGTATTTCCGTCGTACCTTGTGTAATATCCTTGGTAATGATATTGAGGCAGGAATGATACCTTATACAGGCTACGAGAAAGCCCGTGTTCAACAGATGGTTGAAGACATCTGCTACAACAACGCTAAAAACTACTTCAAGTTCTGATATTATGAAAAAGTTAGGATTGTTGATGGCTTTGGTAGCCATGGTTGGTTTTACGGCTTGTAAATCCAATAGCCCGGATGTAGACAAAAAGAAAATGCTTATCGGGAAATGGGAGTTACTATCGCTTATTCCCGAAGAATTCACCACTTATCTCTTTGACGAACGCTATATGATAGAAACAACCTATCAAGGCAAAGAGACTTGGTTGTATTCGCTCGAAATCCAAAATGGTAATCCGGTGTTGTCTTTCCAAGGACGATTAACAGACTCTGGCATTATTGAAGAGATTGGCAGAGAGCCTATTACCATACTAAAACTCACTTCCACAGAGATGGAATGGGAGTATTATGTTGGCGTGTATCCGGAACCAGTCAATATACGTGAGATATTAAAGAAAATCGAGTAATTCTTCCTACCTATGCCTGCCTCTTAATCCCTGGAGGCAGGCGTTGGTGGCTGCAAAAAAAAGCAGCGATAAACGATGAACGAGATACCCATTGAAAATAGAGGCGAGATAATCATCTATCGTGCAGAAGACAACACGATTCAACTCGATGTGCGCATGGAGAACGAAACCGTGTGGCTGACAGCGTCCCAAATGGCAGAATTATTTGGCAGAGATGTGAAAACCATACGTAAACACATCAATAATGCTTTGCATGAGGAGTTGGCAGATGAAGTGGTAGGCGCAAAATTTGCGTCCACCACTCAACACGGAGCGATGGAAGGTAAAACTCAAACCAACGAGGTAATGTTTTATAGCTTGGAAATGATTACTTCTATTGGCTTTAGAGTAAAAAGTAAAAGAGGTATTCAATTCCGTAAATGGGCAAACCATGTTCTCAAAGGCTACCTCGTCAAAGGCTTTGCTGTCAATGAAAAACTACGCCGTGAGCAGTTGTCAGACTTGCGGCAGTATTCTTACAATAAAGCAAACAACAATATAACATAACAATTAACACAAATATTAACTATTTAATTTAACCAAATGGCAAAGATTATTACATTAGGCGAGATTATGCTTCGTCTAAGTCCAGAAGGACAAGATCGTTTTGTTCAATCAGAGAGTTTCCGTATCATCCCTGGTGGTGGTGAGGCGAATGTAGCTATCTCCTGTGCTAACTATGGTCACGAGGCTTACCTTGTTACCAAACTACCAAAGCACGAGATTGGTCAGATAGCTGTTAACTCTCTCCGTCGTTATGGTGTCAATACGAACTATATTGTTCGTGGTGGCGACCGAGTGGGACTATATTACTGCGAGACAGGCGCGTCTATGCGTCCATCGAAAGTGATATATGACCGCGCGCACTCAGCTATCGCTGAGGCAGACCCAACTGACTTCGATTTCGATGCAATCATGGAGGGCGCTTCATGGTTCCACTGGAGTGGCATCACTCCAGCTATCTCTGACAAAGCAGCAGAGATAACCAAGTTGGCTTGCGAGGCAGCGAAGCGTCATGGTGTGACAGTTTCTGTGGACCTTAACTTCCGCAAGAAACTATGGACCAGCGAGAAAGCTATCTCTATCATGCGTCCACTCATGCAGTATGTAGATGTATGTATTGGTAACGAGGAAGACGCAGAGTTGTGCCTTGGTTTCAAACCTGACGCAGATGTGGAAGGTGGCGAGACCAATGCTGAGGGTTACAAAGGTATCTTCGAGCAGATGATGAAAGAGTTCGGCTTTAAGTATGTTGTTTCTACTCTGCGCGAGTCTTACAGCGCTACTTTCAATGGTTGGAAAGCAATGATTTATAACGGTAAGGAGTTCTATCAGTCTAAGCGTTATGAAATCAATCCTATTATTGACCGAGTAGGTGGAGGAGATAGTTTCTCTGGCGGTTTAATTCACGGTATGCTCAAGTATCCAGATAATCAAGGTGCTGCTTTGGAGTTCGCTGTAGCTGCCAGTGCGTTGAAGCACACTATCAATGGTGACTACAACCTCGTAAGCGAAGACGAAGTGCTGAGCCTTGCCGGAGGTAACGCCAATGGCCGCGTACAACGCTAAAACAAAGTGACAAAGTGACAATGTACAATGTACAAAGGAGATGGACAAAGACGAACTGAAACAACGGCATAAAGCATTTGCCATCCGTATTATACGGATGGTAGATGCAATGCCTAATACCATTGCGTCTGCTGCCATAGCACGCCAGGTAATAAGATCGGGTACTTCTCCATCAGCCAACTACAGAGCTGCTTGTATTGCAAAATCAGACAAAGATTTTATCAACAAGCTCAAAATGGTTGAAGAGGAGTTGGACGAAACATTACATTGGCTGGAACTAATCGTGGATTGCCAAATTCTACCAGAAGATAGAATGCGTGATATTATCCAAGAATGTTCCGAGTTACTGAGTATCACTGTCGCTGCAATAGTATCAACAAAAAAATCAATTAACAAAGAATAATCAGATGTACATCCATTGGCCTTTGTACATTGTACATCCTAAAATCGTACATCCATCGGTCTTTGTACATTGTACATCGTAAATTGTACATTTATGAGGTTTGATAAATTTCAGGTGATGGCGAAGATAGCTGCCGCACCAATGGTTCCGGTCTTTTATAATAAAGATGTGGAAGTATGCAAGAATGTTATTAAGGCGTGCTATGCAGGCGGTGTGCGTGCTTTTGAGTTCACCAACCGTGGTGATTTCGCGCACGAGGTATTTGCTGAATTGAGCAAATGGGTTGCCGTAGAATGTCCTGAATTGGTATTGGGTATCGGTTCGGTAGTGGACGCTCCGACAGCCGCGTTGTATATCCAATTGGGCGCTAACTTTGTGGTGGGTCCGTTGTTCAATAAGGATGTGGCTGTAGTATGTAACCGTCGTTGCGTAACTTACTGCCCTGGTTGCTTAACTCCATCGGAAATTGGCGCAGCACAGGAAGTGGGTTGCGACTTTACGAAGGTCTTCCCGGGCGATGTGGTAGGTACTAATCTCGTGAAGGGATTGATGGCACCTATGCCTTGGTCTAAGATAATGGTTACTGGCGGTGTGGCTCCAGAGAAAGAGAACCTTGAGAAATGGTTTGCTGCGGGTGTGTTCTGCGTAGGTATGGGTAGCAAACTCTTCCCTTCTGACAAAGTGAAAGCAGGCGACTGGGAATATGTGACTGCAAAGTGCCAAGAGTGCTTTGAGGTAATCGCAGCTATCAAACATTAACTCATTAACTCGTTAAACATTAACTCATTAAACATTACACAACAATATGAGTACACAACAAAAACTAATGACAAACTGGCGTTGGTGGTTATGTTCTTTGCTTTTTGTAGCAACAACGGTTAACTACCTCGATCGTCAGGTATTATCTCTCACTTGGGAGGAGTTTATTAAACCAGAGTTCCATTGGACCGATGAGCACTATGGTATTATCACCGGTTTCTTCTCTATCTTCTACGCTATTGCTTGCTTGTTTGCGGGTAAGTTCGTAGATTGGATGGGGACGAAGAAGGGTTACCTATGGGCTATTGGCGTTTGGTCTGCGGGTGCGTGTATGCACGCAGCGTGTGGTTGGGCGACAATGAATATCCATGGTATTGAGTCTATTGCAGCTCTCAAGGCGATAGAGATTGGTTCTGAGGCTGCCTTAGCTGTTGCAACTACTTCGGTTTATCTCTTCTTGTTATGTCGCGGTATCTTGGCATTGGGCGAGGCAGGTAACTTCCCTGCGGCTATTAAGGTTACTGCAGAGTATTTCCCTAAGAAGGACCGTGCTTTTGCGACCTCTCTTTTCAATGCGGGTGCGTCTGTGGGCGCGTTAGCAGCACCATTATGTATTCCACCATTGGCAAAAACTTTTGGTTGGGAGTGGGCATTCATCATCATCGGTGCCTTGGGCTTCCTTTGGATGTTCTTCTGGCAGTTCATGTATGAGAAGCCAGAGCAGTCTAAGCATGTCAACGAGGCAGAGTTGGCTTATATCAATCAGGACGATAACGAAGTAGAAGAAGTTCAAGCAGTGAAAGAGGAGAAGACTATTCCATTCTTGAAGTGCTTCACTTACAAGCAAACATGGTCATTCATCGCAGGTAAGTTCTTTACGGATGGCGTATGGTGGTTCTTCTTGTTCTGGGCTCCTTCGTATTTCCAAAACCAGTTTGGTTACGCTGCTTCCACGGGTATGGGTCAAGCACTCATCTTCACCTTGTATGCTATCGTAACAATCATCTCTATTGGTGGTGGTTACTTGCCTAAGCTCTTTGTAGAGAAAAAAGGTATGGAGCCATATAGTGGTCGTATGCGTTCGATGTTGATTTTTGCTTTCTTCCCACTCTGTGCGTTGTTGGCACAGCCATTAGGTGGAATGAGTGTGTGGTGGCCAGCTATCTTGATTGGTTTGGCAGGCGCGGGACACCAAGCATGGAGTGCTAACCTTTTCTCTACCATTGGTGATATGTTCCCTAAATCCACTATTGCTACCATTACAGGTATTGGTGCGATGGCTGGAGGTATTGGTTCAATGTTCATCCAGATGGCAGCAGGTAAACTCTTTACCTATGCTGAGACAGCAGGTCCTGCATTCTCTTTTATGGGCTTTGAGGGTAAACCAGCCGGTTATTTCGTAATGTTCTGTTTCTGTGGTATAGCTTATGTCCTCGCATGGAGCATTATGAAAACTTTAGTTCCAAAGCATAAACCAATCGTTTTGGATTGATAGTCAAAACGACATGAAGAATAAGAAAATCCCGCTTAACGGCGGGATTTTTTAGTAGTGAGTAGTGAGTAGTGAGTAGTGAGTAGTGAGTAATTTATAGTTCGTATTGTACGAGGCATAGTGCTGTCATGGCTTCGACGACAGGTACAGCTCGTACCGCCACACAGGCGTCATGGCGACCAACCATGACAGGTTGGTCGCTTGATGTACAAAGGGACGATGTACAATGTACAAAGGTTTTGGGAGTGGTGGGTGTAGGTTTGAAGACGCAACGGAAAGTGATGTTTGTTCCGTCGCTGATACCACCGGCAATACCTCCGGATATATGATTTATTTCACTGCCGGATTTGGTTACGCCTCCAAATCCCGTGCCGTATTCAAAACCCTTGCAAGCATTGATACTCATGACAGCGAAAGCGAGCTCTGCTTGCAGTTTGTTGAAGATGGGTTCTCCTATGCCGACAGGCATACCTGTTATGGTACATTCGATAATACCTCCTATAGAGTCGCCTTGTTGCTGGTAGTATGCAATGGTGTGTGCGAACTGTTCGGGGTTGGTTTCTGCGCCCACTTGTATGAGTTGTGCGTGAATGGTTATTCCTTTTTGTTGGAGTGCTTGTTTGGCAATGCTGCCCGCCACGACGCGCGCGGCTGTTTCTCGTGCTGACGCTCTGCCTCCTCCACGATAATCGCGTATGCCGTATTTCTGCTCATATACTTTGTCTGCATGTCCTATGCGATAGGTATGCTTGAGGTGCTCGTAGTCTTCTGGCCGCGCATCTTTATTGCGAATGATGAAGGCAATAGGAGTGCCTAATGTACGAAGGGACGATGTACAATGTACGAAGGAGTCGTCTTGTCCTTTGTCCTTTGTCACTTTGTCACTTTCTATTACTCCACTGAGCCATTCGATGTGGTCTGGTTCGCGCATTGCTCGCGGAGAAGCGCCGGTTGCTCCTTTTCTACCCGCTCTGCGGTCCAGTTCGTGGTATATGGTAGGAAAGTCTATCTCTATCCCAGCGGGTACTCCATCGAGCACGCCGCCTATAGCGGTTCCGTGTGACTCTCCAAAGGAGGTGAAACTCCATTTATCTCCGAAAGTATTCATATGGTTATTGTTTGATGATAGCAATACTGAGTTCGTAAAGCATATATACAGGCGCCGTGACGAGTAGTAGTGTGAATGGGTCTCCCGTAGGTGTTATTACTGCAGCCACGATGAGTGTTGCTACGAATACATGGCGGCGGTAATGTCGTAGTTGTTCCTTTTGTATTATTCCCATGCGCGCGAGGAACCAAGTGATGATGGGCACTTCGAAGAGTAGTCCCATGAGTGCGCAGAGAGTGAAAAGGAGTGATATATAGGAGGATAGACTAATCTGATTGACCACTAATGGCGTCACTTGATAACTGCCCAAGAAGCGGAAGGAGAGGGGGAAAATGAGAAAATAACTCACGATGACTCCTGATAGGAAGAGCAGCATAGCAACGACAGCCAAGATGACTGAATAGCGTTTTTCTTCTTTGTATAAGGCGGGCGCTATAAACCCGTATAACCACCATATGATGAGTGGCAGTGCGATGAGTAGTCCAGTGAACATTGCCACTTGTAGGTGAGTGAGGAAGGGAGCGGTCAGTTCGGTGTTGATGAATTGAATGGTGGTCTCCTCCGGGCATAGTGCTTCCCAGCCTGTCATCTGTGCTAATCGGCACAACCCTCGGTATAGGATAAAATCCGATTGGGAGGGGGCGAATAGAAAGGAGAAGAGTGGGTTCTTGAAGATGAACGCCACTATGGTAGCGATGCACCAAGCACCAAGTGACTTAAACAAGACACTTCGTAGTTCGTCTAAATGTTCCCAGAAAGAGAGGTTATTGTTCATCTGATTTTTTCTTGTCCTCTATGTCTTCTTTTCCATTCATTCCGTCTTTGAATGAACGAATGCCTTTGCCTAAACCGCGCATGAGTTCAGGGATTTTCTTACCTCCGAAGATGAGTAATACGATGAGTGCAATGAGCAGAATTTCCCAAATACCTAAGTTCATAATGTTAGATGTTAGATGTTAGATGTTAGATGTTAGATGTGTAATATTTATTGTTTTAATGATTCGACGAGTGCGTCTATTTTTTGCATTTCTTGTGGTATGTTTATTCGCTGTGGGCAGTGCGATAGGCATTTATTGCATCCTATGCAGTGGTCTGCTTGTCGCATGCGTTCCACATTCTTGTCGTAACCAACCAACCATTTTTTTCGTGCTTTGCGGAAGGCGTTATTGTCGTTGCCGTCTGTGGATAGTAGGTCTTCCGCAAGGCATATATTGTAGTACCCGAAGATGCTTGGTATGTCTATACCGTATGGACATGGCATGCAGTAGTTGCATGCGGTGCAAGGAATAGCATTCATTCTGCAAATATCGTCTGCTATCTTCATGAGCATAGCGTTCTCCTCTTCTGTAATAGGTCGGAGTGGCGAGTAGGTATTGCAGTTCTCCTGTAGATGCTCCATATAGGTCATTCCGCTGAGTACGGTAAGTATGGTGGGTGGAGTACCGGCGAAGCGTAGTGCCCATTCGGCGGGTGTGGCGTCGATGTCCATTTGCTTCATTGTGCGGAGGATATGTGGTGGTTGTTTAGCCAATCGTCCGCCTAAGAGTGGTTCCATGATGACTGAAGGAATACCTCTTTTCTCTAATTCGGCATATAGATAGGATGCGTTGGTGTTGCGTGGTTTTTGCACTTTGGCATGGTTCCAATCGAGCAGATTGAGTTGTATCTGCACAAAGTCCCAATGGTATTTACCTTCGTCGTGCCATTGCAAAAGCATGTCAAAAATCTTTATATCTCCGTGGTAAGAGAAACCGAGGTTGCGTATTCTACCTTCTTTCTTCTGTTCTACGAGCCAATCGAGCACGCCATTATCCATGTATCGTGCATAGAAAGTCTGCATGGAGTCCTTGCCTTTGGCAGTGCCGCCCACGCTATGGAGTAGCAGGTAGTCTATATAATCGGTTTGCAGATATTGTAGTGAGCGTTCGAACATCGCAATGGACTCCTTGCGCGCCCATGTGTCTGGTGAGAAATTGCTAAGTTTGGTAGCGATGAAATAGTTCTTGCGTGGATGTCTGGCGAGTGCGGTACCTGTAGCTGCCTCTGACTGTCCTTGGCAATAGACGGGTGCTGTGTCGAAATAGTTCACACCGTGTGCGAGTGCGTAGTCCACCATTTCGTTGATTGCCTCTTGGTCCAAGGCGAAAGGAGCACCTTCGGTCTGCTCTTTCTCGGGCAAACGCATCATTCCAAATCCTAATAGCGACACTTGGTCACCTGTATTGGGATTGGTACGCATTGTCATCGCCTCTTCACTACTCTGTACTCCGTACTCACTACTCTGTACTTTGTTCTTGCATGCTGTCAGTAGGAGTGAAGAACCAGCCACGGCGGCTGTGCTATGTTTGATAAATTCTCTTCTGTTCATGGTTAGTCCTTGTGATGTTTGTTGTATCCTTCTACATAGATGGCGCTGAATGGTCTGGCGGGGCAGAGGTATTCGCATTTGCCGCAACCTATGCAGCGTTCTTTGTCTATGGTAGGCACTTGTACTGTTTGTCCGTTTTTCTTGGTGTATTTGACCATGATAATCGCTTGTGCGGGGCATTGCCGTGCGCATAGACCACAACTGTCTCCATTAGCGATAGGTATGCAGTTCTTTTTAATCCATCTTGCATGTCCGACACGGATAGCCGTCTTGTCTTCTATTGAGATGGGTTTGATGGCACCCGTTGGGCACACTTGCGAGCATTGGTTGCATTCGGGTCGGCAGAAACCGCTTTCAAAAGACATCTCGGGTTGCATGAAGTGTAATGGGTCGGAGGATGGGCGTAGCACATTGTTAGGGCATGCGCTGACGCATAACTGGCATGCGGTGCAGTGTTGCTGCATATGTTGTGCGGAGAGTGCGCCTGGAGGGAGCACGGGTTTGTTTCGCTGTGGTGCTTGTTTATCTTCTATCTCCGCCAATCCGCCATCCACTTTTATCTTGGCTTGCGCCATGGCGGCAGTACCTACGGCGAGTAATGTGCCTGTGAGCATAGCTCTCCGTTCCGGACTATGCACTTCGTTAGTATTGAGTAGTGAGTATTGAGTAGTGAGTACTCGGTTCTCTGTACTCTGTACTCTGTACTTAATTGCTTTGCGATTACATTTGTCTATACAGTCCCCGCATACGACGCAGCGCGAATAGTCGATAGTACCGTTCTTGGTGTCGATAGCCGCCGCTTTGCAGTTCTTGGCGCATAAACCGCATTGATTACATTCCTCTTCGTTCACGCGTATGCGGAAGAGTGAGAAGCGTGCGAAGAAAGAAAGCATAGTGCCTACGGGACAAATGGTATTGCAGTATGTTCTGCCGTGGCGCCATGCGAGTACGCCGAGTATGACGAGGGTTAGTAGGGCGATGACGAGTGTTGTCACGCTGCGTAACCATAACTCGGCCTCGGGTATCAAGTACCACTCGTAATGGCTGTCTATCGCTGCTAAACCATTGAGCATGAGGTCATAGAGAGGACGGAAGAGTGAGTTGACGATGCGTCCATATGCCGAGTAAGGCGCAAGGAGTGTAGTGACGGGTGCGAAACCGATGATAAGACAAACGATGAATATGCCTAATACGGTGTAGCGCAACCATTTCTTCTCTGGCGAATAGCTATATCTGTTCTTCTTATGCTTTCTGCCCCAATAGGCAAAAAGGTCTTGCATGATGCCCAAGGGACATATGACGGAGCAGTAAAGCCGCCCGAAGAGTAGGGTAAGGATGATTAAGATGCCAAGCACCACGAAGTCCAATGCGATGAGTGCTGGTAGGAATTGTATTTTTGCTACCCAACCTAACCATATGTTTAATGGCCATATGCCTAAGAAAAGCACAGTAATGGCTATGAAGAAGAATGTGGCTAATACGATGCGTGTGAGGCGCAGAAGATTTGTTTTGTTTCTCATATTATAGGTGGGATGTTTTGTAGTATCTGAACGCATTCCTCGATGCTCTCTATGCCCTCTAACTGACTATCAATGGGGCACATGTTTGATTTATCTCGGTTGAGTATCTGTGGCACTTCTTGTGTAGCATAGACGCGTATACCCTCTCGCTCTAATAGTTCTCGTGCGGGTGTGCATATGATGTTTGTGTGTACTTCTACTACGCCTCCTGTTGCCATTAGTGCTGCGGCTGCTTTGCCGATTATTTTATCGGCTACGATAGCGCCTTGTAGTCGTTCGGGCTGGGTGGCAACGAGTGTGAGTAGGTCTCTCACGCCTCGGTTGTCATGCGTGGTGAGCGTACTGTCGTTATAAATGAGCAAACTCAGTCCTTGCTGATTGAGTGTCTCTAACATCTGCCCACCGATCCCTTCGTCCCCTGTACTCACTACTCTATTCTCTGTACTCTGTACTTTGTCCTTCGTGCCTCGTCCACATCCTATTATGGTAAGGAGAACCATTATGATCCATAAGTATTTCTTCATAGGTGTTGATTAATTTTCTAAAATTAAAACCTTTTGGCTGCAAAGATACAACAAAAACTGCACATACGCAAGCAATCACGACTATTTCTTCAAAAAAAGATTTTTCTTTTTTATTATCAAGGCTAAATAAGCCTATTATGCTCGCATAGAGTAGGATTGTTTTGACGGATAATGAATGCGCAAGCATGGAAGAAATAGTCGTGATTACTTATGTATGCACCGCGGGACGCGGCTGTATTTTCGGTGGGTGAAGGAGTGCGACGGAACGCACTCCGAGTTTGAGCGCCGCGGGTAGCGGATGGAACGAAAACATTGAATAATTAAGAAGGGGCGTGCCGAAAATTGCTTAAGCAATAATCGTTTGAGCACAGCGGGATAAGACGATTTTTTTTGCGGCTTAATCATATAAAATGTGCATATCTGCAATATTTGTACCATCTTTGCACTTATTTATTCTATCATCGCGGGTGATTCACGGGATATTCACGGGCTATAGCCGCGTTATTCACCAATTATTATCTTGAAATAAAGAGGAGAATACTATCTGAGAAAAGGAACTTCTACACTATTGAAAATATAGATTTTTTTACAAATATTAACCACAAAAACTGTACCAATTTATGTCTAACTTAAGCGAGGTGTCCTTATGGCTAAGAACACGAGCGGCGGCCTTTTGTTGTTAGATTAGCGTTGCCGTTTTTGAAGTGAATGCAATGAACGCTTTTTTGTTAGCGAAGCGTGTTTTTGTGAGATGTGTGTGATCTAATTGACTCGATAATGTAAATTTTATCTGTGTTTATAGCTGACGATTGAGAATGAGTAATTGTTTTTGAAGCGTAGCGCTTTTTGTTAGTGAGTAAAACGAACGCGTTTTTGTGAGAATCCAGCAGCGATTTGTTAAATCGTCTGCGACGAGAGTAAAAATTAAGGCGCATTTATGCTCGCATAAAATGCGGATTAGTTGTTTACGCTCGAAGCCGCGTGGGCTGAAAGCATAGCGGTGGTGGGTTAGTCGTTTTTGATT
>JAZNGV010000045.1:0-68489 GCA_045576595.1 Paludibacteraceae bacterium
TTTTTGTAGTATCTTTGCAGCGTCTTTTGATCAGTAAACCATTTTCGTACTCCGATCAACCTTTTTAGGTATCGAGTCAAAAGTTTACGATTTTTAAGATTCCATCTCAGTTATCGAGTCAACCTTTTTCAGTTTTAGTCACCGTCTTTCATTTGAGAGGCGGTGTTTTTGATGTCGCTATCGTCCCGTATGTCTCTCGTAAGCGTCTCGTAAAAAAGATAGCCCGCATACAATGCGGGGAAATAAACATACATTATTAACCATTAAACCTAAACATTAACTATGAGTAAAATCAATTTAGAAGCGCCGTTTACGGCATTTCGAGGCAAGATCTGCAAGCACTCGAAAATCATCTTCGCCCAACGCGGAGACACCCAGTACACCAGCCAAATCTGCAATCCGCGCACCAAAGAGTTTAGCGAGGCAGAGTTAGCTCGACAAGAGAAATTCAAGCAAGCGGTAAGCAATGCTAATGCCGCATTAGCGGATGCAGAGCAAAAAGCAAGCTACGAGGCTGAGTACAAAGCGCAGAGCAAGTACAAGAGTCTGCGTGGGTATGTAATCTCACAAGAGTACAAGAAAATGAATAATTAATAATGAATAATTAATATTTAACCTTAACAACCTTAACATTATGGGAAAAGTAGTTTTCGAAGACCCAATTGAGCATATATCGGGCAAAATAAGTAAGAAATTCCGTACTTGCTACAACTTCCGCAGGGCATCCAAACGCAAGTACACCTCCGTGCGTGGAGACCGTACCACACCAGTAAGCGCTGACGAGACCAAACAACGAATCAAGTTCCGCGTAGTACACCTCGCTGCACTCGACCGCTCTATGGACCTGAGCAAAGTGAGTGCCGACCAAGAAGTATTCTTGGCAGAACGCAAAGTGGAGGGATTCAAGTACACCACCTACAAAGGTTGGTTGTTCGCCAAGGCATGGAAGTGCTACGATGAAAGCACGAACACGGTGACCATGCCGGAGCGGTTGAATACCGTGGGGTAAGGCGAAAGCAGGCGGGACTGGAGAATCCGGAAGCTCCAGACCGCTTCGCTCATCCGGAAAAAACAGATGTAGGACTAATTAACAAAGAAAGGAGAAAGTATGACAAAGCAACAGATTTATAAGATGGTCGCGACGATAGCAACCGCCATCGTGACATGCGTGGCGATTGCGCTGGGGCTGAGTTCGTGCAACGTAATACGGACGATCACAACCCGAAGCGAAGCATGGCAGAAAGGTGACACCAGCGTAATCATTCAGACCAAGACGGTAGAGAGCTACGATGCGTCGAAGAAAGGGCTGTAGGAGATCCGCCAAAGGTGGCGGATACAGAGAGGGAGCGGCAGAGATGCCGCTCCTTTTGCGCTCACGCAAATCGCGCACACAGGACACCGCTACATCCAACCGATGGTAATTATTAATAAGCGGAACGCTTGCTTTTCCCCCTTTATTTTGCGGAGTGCAACGGAGCAGAGAAAAAAGAGCGCAGCGAGAAAGAAAGTCGTGAAGGGATGCTCATTTTATGGGCGCAGAGGGTATAAACAAAAAGGCAGGTCAACAAAGTGACCCGCCTTTTATCGTCAGAGAGACTTGCATTATTCCTGCATGAGCAATTCCATCATGGTGGCAGCAGCGTGAGCCACGCTGGTACCAGGACCGAAGATAGCAGCTACACCAGCCTTGTACAAGAAATCATAGTCTTGCGCTGGAATAACACCACCCGCAGTAACCATGATGTCCTCACGACCCAATTTCTTGAGTTCTGCAATAACCTGAGGAATCAAAGTCTTGTGACCAGCAGCCAAAGAAGAAACACCAAGGATATGTACATCATTCTCTACTGCTTGCTTAGCAGCCTCTTCTGGTGTTTGGAACAATGGTCCCATATCCACATCAAAGCCACAGTCAGCATAACCTGTTGCTACCACTTTGGCACCACGGTCGTGACCGTCTTGGCCCATCTTAGCAATCATAATACGAGGTTGACGACCTTCCTTCTTAGCGAAAGCCGCGGTGAGTTCTTGTGCCTTGACAAAAGCCTCATCGTTTTTTGTTCCTGCTGCGTACACGCCTGAAATAGTTCTAATTGTTGCTTTATATCGTCCTACTACTTTTTCGCATGCGTCAGAGATCTCTCCGAGTGATGCGCGTAAACCTGCTGCTTTGACAGCGAGTGCGAGAAGGTTCTCTCCCTTCTTACCATCCGCCCATGCTTGAACAGCGTCTGTGATTTCTGCGAGTGCTTCTTGTACTGCTTTTTCATCGCGATTCGCACGCAGTTCTGCCAAGCGTGCTACTTGCTGCTCGCGTACAGCAGTATTGTCAATCTCAAGGATATCAATTGGATCTTCATGCTCTAAGCGATACTCGTTGATACCGATGATTTTCTGTGCGCCAGAGTCGATACGCGCTTGTGTACGCGCAGCAGCTTCCTCGATACGCATCTTAGGAATACCAGTCTCAATAGCAGCAGCCATACCACCGAGCTTCTCAATCTCTTGGATATGCTCCCAAGCCTTGTTAGCGAGTTCTTGTGTGAGTGCCTCTACATAGTAAGAACCACCCCATGGGTCGATTTCCTTACATACCTTGGTTTCCTCTTGGATATAAATCTGTGTATTACGAGCGATACGCGCAGAGAAATCAGTAGGCAATGCGATAGCCTCATCAAGCGCATTGGTGTGGAGCGATTGAGTATGACCAAGCGCAGCACCCATAGCCTCGATACATGTACGACCTACGTTATTGAATGGGTCTTGCTCTGTGAGTGACCATCCAGATGTTTGGCAGTGGGTACGGAGCGCCATTGATTTAGGATTCTTCGCGCCGAAAGACTTCACAATCTTAGCCCACAACATACGACCTGCACGCATCTTTGCAATCTCCATGAAATGGTTCATACCGATTGCCCAGAAGAATGACAAGCGTGGAGCGAAAGTATCTACATCCATACCTGCATTCACACCTGCACGGAGGTACTCCATACCGTCAGCGAGGGTATAAGCCAACTCGATATCTGCGGTAGCACCTGCCTCTTGCATGTGGTAACCAGAGATAGAGATAGAGTTGAACTTAGGCATGTTTTGGCTTGTATATTCGAAGATATCAGCGATAATCTTCATAGAGAACTTAGGTGGATAGATATAGGTATTACGCACCATGAACTCTTTGAGAATATCGTTCTGAATAGTACCTGCCATCTCCTCAAGTTTAGCACCTTGCTCGAGACCTGCGTTGATATAGAACGCAAGAATAGGAAGCACAGCACCATTCATAGTCATAGAGACAGACATCTTATTCAATGGAATACCAGCAAAGAGCACTTTCATATCCTCGAGTGAGCAGATAGATACACCCGCTTTACCCACATCACCTACCACGCGCATGTTATCCGCGTTGTAACCACGGTGAGTAGGAAGGTCAAAGGCAACAGAGAGACCCTTTTGACCAGAAGCCAAGTTACGGCGATAGAAAGCGTTAGATTCCTCTGCGGTAGAGAATCCAGCGTATTGGCGGATAGTCCAAGGGCGGAGAGGATACATTGCGCTATACGGACCACGGAGGAATGGAGGAATACCTGATACATAATTCAAGTGCTCCATGCCTTGGAGGTCTTCCTTGGTGTAAACAGGCTTCACATCGATAAGTTCTGGTGTTTGCCAGTTGGCTTCGTTAGCTCCTTCTACATGAGAAGCAGCCACTTTAGTAATATCAATTTGTTTAAAATCAGGTTTCATAATTGTACTTGATTTTGATTTGTTATACTATTTATTTTTAAGAAAAAAACAATTATTTTACTTGCGAACCTGTCGCGTTATAGAGTTTACCATTCTTCTCGATAACGAGTTGACCATCCACGATACGCTTATTAGCGGAAATGGAGGATTGCTCGTTTGTCGGAGATTGAACATTCGTAGGACTATTCGTCACATCCTGTACAAGACGCACACCTTCACCATTAGAACGAGCATTGTCGGTATAAATCAAATCGTTCATAAAACCGACACACCCTGCCGTATATTCATTACCAGTAGTAGGTGTGGCAGACCAGTACATCACTAATACGCCGAACGAACCTACATCCGTAGCTCCATAACGGAAGCCGTTAGCGACTAACATGACAGCACCGGCATCTTCCATCTCCTGCCATTCATCGGCATAATAGGTGTTAGTAGTCCAGTCTGCCGCGCTTGGCGTAAAACTCAGGCCGCTTGGCAGTGTCCAGTCGTCAGGCAGCAGTACATAGCCGCGTACATTGTTCACCGTGGCTTTGCCGCACAGGTTAGTACAGTTAGGTCGCGTGTTAAGCACATATGCCCACTCCGAGAAAGTAAGCGTTCTCCACTGGTTAGCGACATTGCCTCCGTTGCTAATAGGGTTTGCGCCCCACTCGTAGAACGGATTATAAGCGCTCTCGTTGGTGGTTGTTTTGATCGGATCGTTGCCCGAACCCCAACCAAAGAGGTCAATCCATCCTGTATAAACTGCGCTGATGTTCGCATTGCGGGAACCGATAGTATCGTACTGGTTCTTGGCAAATCGCCATGTGTCGGTACTCGCCTTGTACTGGAGATTACCTTGCGAGAAGACGACTTGGTCGCCCTGTGGGTTGATGGTGAATTTGCCACTAAGCGCACCTTCGGTCGCCATTACAGCGATACTCGCTACAAGCGCAATCAGTATAGATGCTATCTTTCTCATAACAAAATTTGTTTTTTCTTAAAACTATTTCTTCAGCAGTTGTTGGTTCAATGATTTCAAAGTTTCTAATACATTGCTGCGGACATTGATGAAGTTCTGTATGCCGAGCGCTTGGAGGTCAGCCATACATGCAGGCGCACCTGCTACGATGAATGTCTCCTTAGCATTCTGCAATTTCTTCCATGCCTGTGGTGCCAAAGTAGCATACTCGTCATCGCTTGAGCAGAGCACGATGATGTCTGCTTTTGCCTTGCGTGCCGCTTTGATACCCTCTGCCACCGTAGCGAAACCATTATTATCAATCACCTTGTATCCTGCGCATGCGAGGAAGTTACAAGAGAACTGCGCACGCGCGATACGCATAGCGAGATTACCAATAGTGAGCATGAATGCCACTGGTTGTTTCTTAGCGCCCTCTGTCTCTAAGCGTAATTGCTCAAACTGCTCAGCAGCGCGAGCGATAGGTAAGGTAGCAATCTGTGGCTCGCAAGAACCTTTGCAACCACATGTTTTGCCTTCGAGTTTGATTTTCTTACCTGCTTTCTCGGTGAAGTTAGGGAATTGGTTAGAGCCGAGCAGTACCTCTTTACGCTTAGCCACATCCGCAAGGCGTGTATTGAGGTTAGCCTGCATATGCTCTTGCACCTTACCCTCTGCTACCATAGCATACATACCACCCTGCTCTTGGATAGCGAGGAACTGTTTCCAAGCCTCTGCAGCGATAGATGCGGTGAGGTTCTCAAGATAATACGAACCAGCTGCTGGGTCAACGACCTTATCGAAGTGTGCTTCCTCTTTGAGGAGAAGTTGCTGATTGCGTGCGATACGCTCTGAGAAATCAGTTGGTTGCTCATAAGTAGCGTCGAAAGGAGTAACTGTGATCTCATCCACACCAGCGATAGCAGCAGACATCGTCTCAGTCTGTGTGCGGAGAAGATTTACATACGCATCAAAAATAGTCATATTGAATCGGCTGGTCTCTGCGCTCACATTCATCTTAGCAGCGTTACGAAGTGCTGTAGTGAAGATAGGAGCCTTATATGCCTCTACGATCTTTGCCCACAACATACGACCTGCACGGAACTTAGCAATCTCCATGAAGTAGTTGCCGCCGATACCCATATTGAATCGAATAGCGTTGGCTGCTTTGTAGTTAGCCACACCTGCCTCTGTGAGCATAGTCATGTACTCAGCACCCCATGCAAGCGCATATGCGAGTTCTTGTGCTGCATACGCACCAGAGTTATTGAGAACGACAGAGTTAACACCAACCACGCGGTAGTTAACGAGCGCTTTAGCCGCCTTTACTGTCTCTGCAATCTTCGTTGCCACTTGTTCGCGTGTGAGTGCTTTGCCCTTAAGAAGCATGTTCTTGATAGGGTCCACATTGATAGAACCGATGAGGTTTTTGGTGTTATATCCCATTCGTCCGTAGTAGCGCACGAGGATATTAGCCAATTTAGGTGCTGCGCATGCGCAGATAGAGAAGTTGATGGCTACTGCTTCAGCGTTCACACCATTGAGGAGTGTTTTGATGAAGTTGTAAGTCAGTTTCTCTTTGTTGAGGCAGAAGCCAAGTGAAGTGATACCTTTGTTGAGCACTTCAATCGCTTTAGCATTCGCTTTGCGTGCATTCTTACAAGCGCAGATGTTTTGGCGGATAGCCCACTCGTTGTTGGTTCTTGTGCCACGCACATAAGGGAATTGTCCAGGAGCAGAGACGGTGGTCTTCAGTCCTTTCAAGTCCTCTGTACGATAGAATGGCTGCACATTAAATCCTTCTGGAGTGCGCCATACCAACTTCTTGTCAAAGTCGGCTCCCTTGAGATCGGCAATGATTTTGTCCTTCCATGCCTTTGCAGACACTGCAGGGAAATCAGCCAATAAATTCAATTTGTTTTCTGACATGATTTTGTGTTTTTAAAATATGGTTAATTATTTGTGTGTATTTTTATTAGAACGCTGCGCTACAGGACGGCTGGAAGCCTACAGGACGGGCAGAGCCCTACAGAACGCTGCGCTGTTAGTTCACTTTTTGGCCCATCATATTATATAGCCCATCCGCTATTTGGAGATAGATCTGACCACCAATGAGCACCTTACGCGCAGAGCGCATATCCGTAGGCTGCTCTATCAATTCCGTAGTCGTCTGGCAGGAAGTGATATAACGACTATACACCGTGGTCTCACCCACTCCATTCATCGTCACTTCTACAGCCGCTATACGACGGTGACCACTCTCTCCACTGATGGTGAATACCACTTCATCGGCTGAGCCTGTCCAAGTATTGGTACTGAACGAACCCTTATTGGCTGTGATGGCATTCGTCTTATCACCCGAACCGAAAGTGAAAGCAATCTTAGTGATATCCGAAGCGGTGACAGTGATAGTATTTTTCGGATAGCAGCGCACCGCACCACCAGAAGCGTAGTACTTAGGAGGATTAGTACCCGAAGCTTTTGAGAAAGCCACCGTCACGCCACCTTGGGTCTTACCCGTTACTTCTGATGCGTCTGTATATCCCGTAGAGAAATCTAATTTCTCTGTCTTGGCTACTTGTCCTGTCTGTGTAGTTTGCTTCTTAGCGAAAGTAGCATAAAGCATCAAATCATCCTGAAGGGCAGGTATCTGCTTGGCTTGTGTATAGAGCACCTTAGGCGCTATATCTGATGTGCCGCTGATAGGGGTGGTGGTCCATCCGACAAATATATTGCTCTCGGCAGAGCAACTGGTAGGTGTAGCAGGCAGAGAAGTAGGTTGTGTATTCTCCACCACCGAGTCGGTACGCAACTCCTGACCATTCACCATGAAGGTAATGCCATACTTCACCATAGGCTTCTCTGGGTCAATAGGCGTAGAACCACGCCATCCATTACTCTTACCTGGGATAAAATCCTCATCTGTAGAAGGAATGAGATTTGCCATGTCCACCGTTTCGCCTGCTCTCTCACCCCATATATACTCTGCTAAATAAGGATAATCGATGAATGGGTTGCGGTTTCCTTGCGTAGCTTGTATACCATTATTACGGTCTATCTCCTTCTGCGACACTGGGTCCTGACGATGCCATTTCATAAGAAGCGCCACACCATATGGAGTGAGACCAAAATTAGTAGAAACAGTATAGGAAGATTTGAAGAACTTAGAGCCCTCAGCAGAGGTAAGATCTCTCTTCCAGGAAGCCATCGTACCCATGATACCACGGGCTAAATCGCCCTTGTATTGATTAATCGGCTCAAAGACATTTCCTCCAGGAGCAGAAGTAGTGGTACCTGCCGAAGCAGCAATCGTCTTTTGGGAATTAACAATCCCCTTTCCGCCACCCACTTTGCTACCATTATGACTGGTATACGACGCGCTAGATACTTCACCAAAAGGCAAGTTACCACGACGATTATTCACATAGCCATCCGTAGGCAAGACATGGAAGATATCACATCCTATTCCACTTGTACCTCCACCCCACCATGACTGTGGAATAGAGTGCTCACGATTATAGCAATCACATTCGTCTTTATAACTACCACATTTCTTGGAACCATGCGAGTAATCACAATTGCTATACATATCCCATACCTGACCAGCCTTACCCGCCACATACTCAGGGTGCGTAGAACTGGTAGGATATGTATCGGTCTTCTTATAGGCATTATACAATCCGTCATAGCCTAATGACGAGCGACTCTTCGCAGCAGCAGAACTAACAGCCGACCACAACGAAGCACTTGACTTGCCATCTAATGCGGAATAATAAGAAGGAATACTAGCCGCCGGAGTAACCGAAGCAGCCCACATCATCTGCGCTACAAGAAAGAGCGCAACAAAAGAAAAAAGATGTCTATTCATAGCATGTATTAAAAAAAGCCCACAAAAGTACTGCTTTTTTTGCATATATGCAAATAAAAAACGGCAAATTCTTCAGAAAATGCCGTTTTGTATGTATTTGGAGGCGTTTTTTATAGCACTTCGTGCAAAATCTCGCTCACCGTAGGGTGTGGAAAGACTACTTGCTTCATTTCTGCCACCGTATAGCCATTGCGAACGGCAAAAGAGGCAGCCGCGATAAATTCCGAGCACGGATTACCTATACAATGGACACCTACAATCGTTTGATTACGCTTCTCAATAATCATCTTGCACAAGCCTGTTTCTCCTTCGTTCTCCGCCATGAAACGACCAGAGAAAGTCATGGGCAGTTTATGCACCTCGTAGAAAGACTCCACTCCACCCGCTTTTGCGAGACCTGCCTCGCCTTCCATCTCGGTATAGAAATCACGCACTTGCTGCTCTGTGAGTCCTACTGAAGCTATCTCCGGATTGGTATATACCACCGAAGGAATAGCATTATATGCTATGCGTTGGAGAGGAATCTGCTTAAGCATACGCCCGATAGCCACTTCGGCTTGACGAGAAGCCACATGGGCAAGCATAATCTTACCCGTCACATCGCCGCAAGCATAGACATTAGGCAAGTTAGTCTTGCAGAAATCATCAATGACAATCGCCCCACGGTTGAGTTCGAGGTCATTAAGTGCCTCTAATCCCTGCAGATTAGCACGGCGACCCACACAAACGAGTATCTTATCTGCTTCTATCCACTCGCCATTCGCCGTCACACCATTCGTCTTAATCTCCTCTACCTTGGTATTGGTGAGGATAGTCATACCCGCTTTGCGGTATTTATCCAATAGAATCTGTACCACTTCTTGGTCGAGGTTGGGCAAGATAGTAGGCATCGCCTCGATAACCGTGACAGGTATGCCCAATTCATGGTAAAGCGTAGCGAACTCCATGCCAATTACACCACCTCCTACGATAACAATGGATTGAGGCAATTCGGTAGCTGCTAAAGCTTCTGTACTACTCCACACATTGGGGTTGTCTTGTATGCCAGGTATAGGTGGCACAAAATTAGTAGAACCCGTACAAACAAGCAGATTATCAGCCGTATAAGTTTGTTCGCCACATTGGATAGTAACCATCTCGTCCGTGCGGCTTAGGACAGCAGCAGCCCCATTAACGAGGGTACAATTCTCATTATTCAAACGCTGCTTGATACCCGCTACCAACTTACGCACAACGATAGTTTTACGCTTCTGCATTTGTGCATAATCGAAAGACACATTCTCTGCCGTCACACCATATTTCTGTGCATGGGTGGCGTTATAATACTGCTTGGCTCCGTAGAGCAATGATTTCGTAGGGATACAGCCCACATTGAGGCATGTACCACCGAGCGCGTTCTGCTCAAAGAGCACTACTTTTTTACCTGCCTTTGAGGCAATTTCAGCGGCTGTGTATCCTGCGGGACCACCGCCAATAATAGCTAAGAAATAGTTCATATGTTGGATGTTAGATGTTAGATGTTGGAGTATTCTTGAGGTATATTCTCACCGCCTCTGCCACCATTTCTACACAAGGGCGCTTCTCATAATACTGCTGTGTTCGTTCAGCGGGTTGAGGATGCGTAGCATCCGCAGGCAGAGGTGTAGTAGGCGCTGCATTCCTCGGTGCAAGCCCTAACAACTCAGCGCATATAAGCGTACCATACTTATTCTTAAATTCACTTGCTAAATGCTGCACAAAAGTATAATTAGCCATCTTGCCTTCATTATCATGCTGCTTGGCTGAACCATTGTGCAAGCCCGCTAATAGAAACATGCCACTCGCTGCACCACATACCATACGCATACGACCTATTCCGCCACCAAAAGAAGCAGAAAGGCGCAATGCCAAATCCAGGTCATCTATGCCGTATATGTCAGCACAAGAAGCAAAAACGGCTTGGGAACAATTATATCCCAAATGAAATAACTCTTTCGCACGCGCTACGCGTTCCTCTATTTGTTCGTCTGTCATATTCATTATATCATTATTTATTACTCAGTCCTGAAGAATAGCTACTAATTGCGATAAGGATTGTATCTCATAAGTAGGTTTTTTCTCTCCGAGCGGGCGCTGCGCGGGATTGAACCAACAAGTATCAATTCCCACTTGCTGCGCACCAATAATATCTGTAGTCATACTATCACCCACCATAAGCACTTCATCAGCAGACAGTTGTGCATCCTTGAGCGCAAACTCATAAAATCGTCTATCGGGCTTATCGTACCCTATATCCATCGATATATAGGTTCCTTCAAAGAAAGGCAACACTCCCGCTAATTGCAATCGCTTACGCTGTAGATGACCAAAACTATTACTTGCTGCATAGAGTTTATACCCGCGTTGGTGGAGCGTTTGAAGCGTCTCAAATGCTCCTTCCACCAAGGCATGACTATTTCCCCATCCTTGCCTGAAACCTTGCGTGAAAGGTTCAAGTAGATATTGAGGCCAACCTGCTCTCTCAATAAACTCAGCCGGATAAAGGTCCATCACTTGCGCAACTGTATATTTCCCTTGTTTAGCTTCGGAAAACAAACGATTGGAAATCTCCATAAAGAGATCAAAAAGACGGTCTATATCTTCCGTTTGCTCCATTTGAAGGATTTCTAAAGTTTCATCAAATGATTGCCTGCAACATGGTATATAACTGAGTAAAGTATCGTCAATATCTATAAAAATAGCCTTATATTTCATTTTTTACATGCTTATTTGATGTTTTTTTGCATTTTTTTAGCAAAATATTTGGTCAATTCAAAAAAATGTTGTACCTTTGCACTCGCTTTTGCAGCGGGTAGTAGTTCAGCCCGGTTAGAATGCCTGCTTTGGGAGCAGGAGGTCGTGAGTTCGAATCTCGCCTACCCGACAGAGAGCCAATCGGCTCTCTTCTTTTTTTATGCTATTTGAGAGCCTCTCTTGGAGTGTATTATAGCACTACTATCTCCCCTTTTTCTGGCACTTCAATGCCTCTAAAGCCCGCCTCGTAGAGATGGTCTTTATATTCTTCGGCTGCAGACTGCTCACCATGAACGATGAAAGTGCGCTGGATATGCTCTATATTCTGGCTCTGAGTGAAATATGCAATCATTTCCTGCCAATCGCCATGACCTGAATAGCCTTCAATCTTCGTTATCTGCGCTTTAATACGCCTATCCATTCCAAAGATAGACACCCATTTGAGGTTTGGATCTTGAATACGCGCACCTAAGGTGGTAGGCGCACAATAACCCACGATGAGTATCGTACAGTTCGGGTCGGATATATGATTTGCCACATGGTGCTTGATACGACCAGCTTCCAACATACCGCTTGCAGAGATAATGATTGCTGGATGCGGATCATTATTCAATCGCTTGGATTCCCGTATATCTGTTACATAACGCAAGGTATTAAAACCAAAGGGGTCATCATCATAGCGCAAAGTATCACGCACCTCGTCCGACAAAGCCTGCGGATACATTCTAAATATCTGCGTGGCATTAACCGATAAAGGCGAATCCACATAAACAGGGATACGCGGCAAACGACCATCATTATATAACTGGTTGAGCACATAAACGATTTCCTGTGTACGACCTACCGAGAAAGACGGAATGAGCAGTTTACCACCACGGTACACACATGTATCATCCACTACACCTAATAACTGCTCTTCTGTTACATCCCTATCCTCGTGAATACGATTGCCATAGGTAGATTCGCAAATTAGATAATCGCATTGCGGGAAAGACTGAGGAGCAGATAATATATGACTATTGGCGCGCCCAATGTCCCCCGTATAAGCTATTCGCTTCCATCGCTTCTCACCACCTGGTTGGTCTTCCTCTAAGATATCTAGCGAACAAATAGCCGAACCAAGCATATGACCCGAATTGGTAAAGGTGAGTAATACATCATCGAAAAGACGAAAACGCCTATCATAATCATAGCATACAAAATGGCGCATTACCTTATCAACATCCGTCTGTTCATAGAGAGGCTTCACTTTGGGTTTATGGAGTTTATCCATTTTCTTATTATACCACCGCACATCCTGGGCTTGTATATAGGCTGTATCTGTGAGCATGAGCGCACATAAGTCACGCGTAGCCGGCGTGCAATAAATATCCCCACGGAAATGCTGCTTATAGAGATAAGGAATAAGCCCTGAATGGTCTATATGCGCATGCGAGAGGATAATACAATCAATATCTTTAGGGTCAAAACCTAAATCACGATTAGCTGCATCGGTGTCCATACCTTTGCCTTGATACATACCGCAATCGAGTAGTATCTTATGTCCCGAATTGGTAGTAATGAGATGCTTACTACCTGTCACTTCGCGCGCTGCGCCTAAGAATTGTATTTTCATGATTAGTTGTCAGTTGTCAGTAGTGAGTTGTCTGTTATTTGCTCGTTGGTATATGTAGGTGGTAAGGGGCGGCAGTTGTATGTTGAAGCCATCGACTCCCCATACGCCCCCGCGCTATGAATAACTATTATATCTCCGCGCTTGGTAGTAGGCAACAATATATCCTTGGCAAATACATCACTTGATTCACATATAGGTCCTACGACATCATATCGTTCTATGATGGGAGAAGTTGAACTCAGATTATCAATCTTATGTTTGGCTTGATAAAGGGCAGGCCGGATAAGTTCGGTCATTCCTGCATCCAAGATAACAAATCGCTTGGTAGGCGTTTGCTTCACATATAGCACTTGTGCTATTAGACTACCACATTGTGCAACTACTGACCGCCCTAATTCAAAATGGAGCGATTGATTAGGTTGTAGCTGCAAATATTGTGCGAAGACATTAAAATACGCATTAAAACCAGGAATCGCACCGATTGTAGGATTCTCATAATCTACTCCCAATCCGCCACCCACATTGATAAGTGAGAGATGAATAGACTGCTCTTCAAGCATCGATTGAATAGTATTAATGCGCTCGCAGAGATGGATATAATCATTCATATCCGTTATTTGACTACCGATATGAAAATGAAGCCCAATGAGTTGAATATGCTCCAAACGACTTGCTATTTGGATTACCTCCATCATATCCGCATAAGCTATTCCGAATTTATTCTCGGCTTTGCCTGTGGCAATGAACTGATGGGTATGCGCAGCCACATCGGGATTAATACGCAAGCATACACGCGCTACTTGGTTCTGCTGCGCGGCAATCTCATTGATGACCTGCAATTCCGGTATACTCTCTACATTAAAGCATAATATATCGTATTGAAGGGCCAATTTAATTTCTCGATTACTCTTCCCTACTCCCGCATACACAATTTGCTGTGCAGGAAAACCCGACTCGATAGCTCGTTGCACTTCGCCTCCACTCACGCAGTCAGCACCTAATCCCGCCTGCTGTATATGAGACAAGATGATAGGATTAGCATTCGCTTTCAACGCATAATGCACATGATAATTAGGATACGGTTCAATAGCCTTTTTGATGGCATCCAATGTAGATTGCAGTAGCGGTATATTATAATAATAAAAAGGAGTTTGTGGAAGCATAATAGATTATTCGCTAAATAAGTATGTGCTCAAAGACTGCAAAGCGCGTTGCTTATCGCGTGCCGCAACTAAAAAAGAGATATTATGATTACTTCCTCCGTATGAAATCATGCGCACAGGAATATCTTTGAGTGCTTGCGTAGCAACCGATTCAAAGCCCACATTACGCCAGTCAAGGTCACCCACGACACAGATGATACACATATCGTCATCAACCTCTACCACTCCTAATTTCTTGAGTTCATTAAGAATAGCAGGCAAATGCGTTTTATCATCTATAGATACAGAAACACCCACCTCCGAAGTACAAATCATGTCAATACTGGTTTTGTACTTCTCAAATATCTCAAATACTTTGCGCAAGAATCCATACGCCAATAACATTCGGCTGGATGTGATATTGATGGCCACAATATTATCTTTGGCAGCCACTGCTTTTATCTTGCGGTGCTCAATCATATTGCTAATAATAGTGCCCGGCGCAGTAGGGTCCATGGTATTGAGCAGTTTGACAGGCACATTCGCATATTTAGCGGGTAAGATACATGTAGGGTGTAGGATTTTAGCACCAAAATACGCCAACTCAGCCGCTTCATCGAAATGCAAGTGTCCCACAGGTGTTGTATTCTCCACAAATCGTGGGTCATTATTATGCATACCATCTATATCCGTCCATATCTGTATTTCAGATGCTTCAATAGCACCACCAACCAAAGAGGCTGTATAATCGCTTCCTCCGCGTTTGAGATTATCTATCTCACCTGCATGATTGAGGCAGATAAATCCCTGGGTGATAATTATTTCCGCATCGGGATGAAGTGCTAACTGTTGTTTAAGGTGGTCCTGAATATATTTCAAATCAGGTTCACAATCTTCATTAGTACGCATATATTCCAAAGCAGGAATAAGCGCCACTTTATGTCCCTTCTCCAATAGATAGTTCGTCATCATATTGGTACTCATCATCTCGCCTTGCGCCACGATGATTTTCTCCTCTTTCTCAGAGAAGGCACCTTTGGTACAGGCGCGAATTGTATCGAATATAGCGTGGATGGTTAACCATGTTTTTTGCTTGTACTCATCCGTATCATATAACTGCTCTATATGCGCCTTGTATTTTTCCTCTAATTTATTGATACACTGACTTGCACCTTCAAGATTTTGCTTGTATAGATAATCTGCTATTTCCAACAAACTATTGGTAGTACCACTCATAGCGGATAGTACAACCAAGTTTTTATCTTTATCTGTAATTAGACTTGCTACATTCTTAATTCGTTGTGGCGATCCTACTGAAGTGCCACCAAATTTCATTACTTTCATTGTTTATATTCCTTTAGCTAATCCACCTTGTGAAGTTTCTTTATATAACGAAGGTAAGTCGTGACCTGTTTGCTTCATTACCTCCACTACTCTATCAAATGAGACCGTATGTTTTCCATCCGAAAAAGCTGCATACATATTACTATCCAATGCGCGAGCAGCGGCAAAAGCATTTCGCTCAATACATGGTATTTGTACGAGTCCACATACTGGGTCACATGTCATTCCCAAATGGTGCTCCAACCCCATTTCAGCTGCATACTCAATCTGTGCAAGTGTACCTCCAAAAAGTTGATTGACAGCAGCAGACGCCATAGCACATGCTACTCCCACCTCGCCTTGACAACCAACTTCAGCTCCTGAGATAGAAGCATTGTGCTTAACTACATTGCCGAATAAGCCCGCTGTGGCAAGTGCGTGTAAGATGCGTGTTTCCGAGAAATTGCGTGAGCGCCATGTATGGTAGAGGACAGCTGGCAGCACGCCACTTGAACCGCATGTAGGTGCAGTAACAATCTTTCCTCCCGACGCATTCTCTTCGCTCACAGCAAGGGCATATGAGAAGACTAATCCGCGTGTTCGCAGATTATCTTTATATCCCGCCACTTTGATATAGTAACTGGCTGCTTTACGGCGAAGATGTAGTTCGCCAGGTAATACACCTTCGTGGTCCAAACCACGCTCAATAGACTCGCGCATCACTTGCCATACCTCACGCAAGTAATCCCATATTTCCTTTCCTTCGTAGTGCTCTACATACTCCCAATAATCCCAACCCATTTTCTCACAATATTCGGTTATTTGTGTCAAGGTGGTTAATGGGTAAATACTCGGCGATTCTTGTATGTCATCTTCCTTTCCTTCTGATAAGGCTCCTCCTCCAACGGAATAGACAGTCCACTCCTCCAATAGTTGGTCCTTATCATCCCATGCGAGGAATCTTAATCCGTTAGGGTGGAAAGGCAAGAACTCATCGTGCCATACTATTTCTACGGAAGGAATAACATCTATAATAGCCACATCCGTCAAGTGTCCTTTTCCTGTAGCAGAAAGACTTCCGTATAGGTGGGCTTGGTATTTTGCAGCATTAGGATGTCGCTCTAAAAAGAGTTCAGCCGCATGGCGTGGTCCCATCGTATGACTACTACTGGGACCATGACCAATACGGTATATTTCTCGAATTGTTTGCATGCTATTATTTCTTAATACCATCGCGCTCTAAAAGTGCGTCGATAGTTGGTTCTGCACCACGGAACTTCTTATAGAGGTCCATTGCTTTCTCAGTACCACCCTTCTCTAAGATATTCTCTCTGAAGAGTTTAGCTGCTTTCTTATCAAAGATAGTACCTTTCTTTCCTTTCTGTGCAGCTTTGAAGACAGAGAAGGCATCTGCGTCCAGCAGTTCAGACCATTTATAACTATAGTATCCAGCTGCATATCCACCTGAGAAGATGTGTGTAAAGGCAGTTTCCATTTGTGTACCAGGTACAGTAGGCACTACGGCCACTTGATCCATAGCTTGGTTTCCAAAGCGGATAACAGACTCCACTACACCTAACTCTTCGCTTGCTACGAATGGTTTTTCCAATGAATGCCAAGCCATATCGAGGTAGCCGAATGAGAGTTGTCGTAAGCATGCATACGCAGCGTGGTATGTTTGGCTGGCATGCATCTTATCGAGCAAGTCTTGTGGTAATGCCTCGCCTGTCTTGTAGTGCTTAGCGAATGTATCGAGGAACTCTTTCTCATCGAGGAAGTTCTCATTGAACTGTGAAGGCAGTTCCACGAAATCTCTTGGCACATTGGTACCGCTCTGCGATGCATATTGGCAGCGTGTGAGCATACCATGTAATCCATGACCGAACTCATGCAAGAAAGTGCGTACCTCATCATAGGTGAATAAAGCAGGTTTGTCTGCTGTAGCGCGGGTGAAATTCATCACATTGATGATATGTGGACGATGGTCTTTCTTACCTACTTTGTATTGTGGTTGGAAATCATTCATCCATGCACCACCGCGTTTGCCCTCTCTTGGGTGGAAATCAGCATAATAAACAGCGAGGAACTTACCTTTCTCGTCAAATACCTCATACGCAGTTACTTCAGGGTGATAAACCTGAATATTCTTATTCTCCTTAAACTTGAGTCCGTATAAGCGTTCTGCCAATCCGAATACACCTTTCTTCACATTCTCCAACTCAAAATATGGACGCAAGTCATCATCAGATATGCTATATTTCTCTTGTTTTAGTTTCTTGCTATAATAATTCCAATCCCATGCTTGGAGAGTAGCATATAATCCATGTGCAGTAGCATAATCTTGTAATTCTTGTGCTTCTGCTTTGGCTGCTGGGGTGTACGCATCGCGCAACTGATTAAGCAATGAATAGACATTCTCTGGTGTCTCTGCCATGCGGTTATAGAGTGCTTTCTCTGCGTAGTTCTTCTTACCAAATAGATTAGCAAGTGCAAGGCGTGTATTGACAATCTCAACTATAATGGCTGTATTATCAAATTCGCCTCCTATGCAGCGTGTATTATAAGCGGTATATAACTCGCGGCGGATATCTCTATTATCGAGGTCTTGCATAACTGGGATATAAGTAGTAGGTTTGAGATTGAGCATCCATCCCTCTACTCCTTTCTTGGCTGCATTTTCTTTGAGGATATTCTTTGTATCTTCATTCAATCCTGCCAAGAGTGCCTCGTCTGTGATGAGCATGGTCCACGCATTGGTAGCCTTTAGTACATTCTGACCAAACTGAAGAGTAAGTTTGCTCAGTTTAGCACTTAATTCACGATATGTTTGTTTATCTTCAGCACTTAAGTTAGCCCCATTATTAGCAAAACTATCGTATATATCCTCCAAGAGTTTAGTCTGTGCCTTGTTGAGTTTGAGTTTATCTTTTTGGTCATACACAGCCTTGATACGCTTGAATAATCCTTCATTCAGGCGGATGGTAGCAGAGTACTCAGACATCTTAGGACTCAACTCCATCTCTATTTGCTGTAGTGAGTCGTTTGTTTCTGCCGAAGTGAGGTTATAGAAGCATCCAGCAACGATAGATAGCATTTCTCCAGAAGCCTCATATGCCTCAATTGTATTAGCAAAAGTAGGAGCCGCAGGATTATTGACAATATTGTCTATTTCCTTAAGTCCTTGTTTCATAGCCTCTTCAAAAGCAGGCATGTAATGCTCAGCATATATCTCATTGAATGGATATGTGCCGTGTGGTGTCTTCCAATTCTTATAGTCAAAGAATGGATTAGTGGCTGCGGATGCAGCAAGTACTGTTGTGGCAAGAGCCATAGATAAAATTGTTTTTTTCATATTGTTAGTAATTAATTATTTTCTTGATCCTCGAATAAGATTGATATCTCCCGATAACTGATAGATACCTATAACGGACTTATCGGCTTCAAGTTTTTTCTTATTATATGACGTTTTGAGTCCTATATAATCCGCGTATTTATCTGCGTCTGTGCCTTTAGCACGAACAACATAGAAATATGCTCCTTCTGCGGCTGGTCGCCCGTTAATGGTGCCATCCCACCCTTTGGCTGGGTCTGTGGACTCATATACCTGTTTTCCCCAACGATTATATACCCATATATGGAATTCCTTGAGCGAACGATACGCCACACGGAATTCATCATTCATACCGTCACCATTAGGGGTAAACACATTCGGCACAGCCAAATAGGACTCTGAAATATTAACCGTTACTTCCATCGAATCGGCAGTACAAGAAGCGTTATTCACCTTGCATATTACTTTATAACTTCCTGGTTCTGAGAATGTATAGCGTATATCCTTATCATTTCGCGTGATAATAAGATCTGCTCCGTGATAGATACGCCAGTCATAATAGAGTACGCCAGGCGTTGGATTGCTATAGAATGCCACCTCTAATGGACCACTATATTCCGAACCTTCGATGAGCAGTTGACTGGTAGGTCTATTGCGCTCATTACTTTTCTCTCCCTCTTTGCCTCGGGTGGTAGCGAGTGAGGTAAGTTCGAACTTGACAGCCTTAATCTCAGACTCCAATAATTCGGCTTCTATACAAATCGAGTCCATTCCTAATGCTGCGCGTATAGTTGCGTCATAGCAAAGAGTAATAGGTGTTGGGCCATATAGTGGAGGTAAATCATAATCACCTGTATGCAAAGTAGTTAGTACTTGAGCAGTAGAATCTACCCACTCCTCTGTATTCCACGCAAGGGCGTTGTAATGAATAATACACTCACGCTCATAAATGCCCGTCGTGCCATCCATGCGCTTGTAGGTGAATGGTTCTATATTACCTGTAAGGGTGAGCGTAGTGCTCTCGCATTCAGGTTGAATAGACAAGGATAAATTGGGGTCTATCTCTTTGTATAGAAATACATAGACAGGCGTGGATTTGCGTGTGCCTGTCACTATATAGTAGGCTCCTTCATCTGGATATATCTCATCGGTATTGGAGGCAATGGGTGTGCCATCCGTGGCATACCAATCCACAGAGCCTATAGTGGAACGCAAGTGTATTTCTTCCTTAAAAACAAACAGTGTATCTTTTCCATTGATAACCTGCGTTGCACTACCTACGCATTCTATATCGGATGCGTAGGTAGATAATACAACACAAATCATTAAAAGAATATTCAATAAATATCTCATTTATTTACTTGGAATCGTGTGTTACCATTTTGTATATAGTCAACTATTTGCTTAGCAGCAGCTATACCAGCATTGATATTCGCTTCTGCTGTCTGCGCGCCCATTTTCTTAGGTGTAGCAAAATATCTTCCTTCAAACAATGTGCGGAATTTAGCATCTGCAGCAGGCATTACATCGGTCATGTATTTGAGGTCAGTTCTCTCTTGCATAAGTGTGATGAGCCCTTCCTCATCAATTACCTCCTTGCGAGCTGTATTAACCAATACTCCACCTTTTGGCATTTTGCTTACCAAGGAATAGTTGATACTTGCTTTGGTCTCCGGTGTTGCAGGGATATGCAGACTAATTATGTCGCACATTTGATAAAGTTCTTCAGGTGAGTTAACAGGATTCACTCCAGCGGCAGTCATCACCTCATTGGAACAATACGCATCGTATGCATAAATCTCCATTCCGAAGCCTTGCGCTATACGGGCTACATTTCTGCCCACATTACCAAACGCATGAATACCGAGTTTCTTTCCCTTGAGTTCGGTACCTGAAGTGCCGTTGTACATATTGCGAATAGCGTACACCATAAACCCAAACGCCAATTCGGCAACTGCATTGCTGTTTTGACCTGGTGTATTCATCACTACCACATTGTGAGTTGTGGCGGCTTGGAGGTCAACATTATCATAACCAGCGCCAGCACGCACTACAATTTTCAGTTGTTTAGCCGCATTCAACACAGCCTCGTCTATAATATCCGAGCGGATAATCAAAGCATCTGCGTCAGTTACTGCGTCTAATAATTGCTGTTTATCTGTATATTTTTCGAGGAGCGCGAGTTCGTATCCTGCGCCCTCCACCACTTCGCGAATACCGTCCACGGCTACTTTCGCAAAAGGCTTTTCTGTTGCTACTAATACTTTCATAAAATTTATTTTTTAAAAAGATTTCAATGCATTGCTTCGTACTCCTTAATGCAATCTACGAGTGCTTGCACTCCTTCTACATCCATTGCGTTATAGCAACTTGCACGGAATCCACCTACGAGGCGGTGACCCTTGATACCTACCATTCCTTTGGATGTAGCGAACTTAAAGAAGTCATCTTGCAAGTCCTCATAACCTGGTTTGAATACGAAACATATATTCATGCGGCTGCGGTCCTCTGCATCCATCACTGTAGGTGTGAATAGTTTAGACTCATCTAAGCATTTATAGAGCAAATCTGCTTTCTCTTTATTACGCTTCTCTATCCACTCTAACCCACCATTAGCTTTGAGCCAACGAAGTGTGAGTAACGCGGTATAAATAGGCAGCACAGGAGGGGTATTGAACATCGACCCACCATCTATATGGGTTTGATAATTAAGCATAGTAGGAATATATCTGCTTACCTTACCCAAGCATGCTTCTTTGACGATGACAAAAGTAACACCCGCTGGAGCGAGGTTCTTCTGCGCACCACCATAAATAATATCGTATTGACTCACATCAATAGGACGGCTGAGAATATCCGAAGACATATCTGCTATCAAAGGTACATTGCCCTTTTTAGCATATATCTCTTGCAGTTTAGCATCGCTTATTTCTGTGCCATAAATAGTGTTATTGGTAGTGATATGGAAATAATCTACATCTTGTGGTATGTCGTAATCGCTTGGAATAGAATTGGTACTTGCTGCCACTTCAACTACTTCGCCAAATCCTTTCGCCTCTTTGATGGCTTTCTTTGACCACACACCTGTATTAAGATAGGCAGCTTTTTTCTCAAGCATATTGAAAGGCAACATACAGAATTGCATACTTGCACCGCCACCAAGGAAAAGAACTCTGTATCCCTCTGGTACGCCCAGCAATTCTTTCATTAATGCTTCAGCCTCGTCCATAACAGGTTGGAAATACTTAGCGCGGTGACTTATCTCCAAGATGGATAATCCTTCGCCCTGAAAATCATTTACTGCGTTTGCTGTTTGCTCGATTACCTCTTGTGGCAGGATACTTGGTCCTGCATTAAAATTGTACTTTTTCATTGTTGTAACAATTTAGTATGTTAATCCATTTCTATGTTTTTGCGGCTTTTCCAAGCAGATTTAGTTGTCTTTTTTACTTCTTTATCAACCGTTTGCATAGCTTCTTTCACCGCTTTTTTTGCTTTTGCTACTATTTTCTTTGCTTCTGTCTTGACCATCTCAAGTCCATCCACTTTCTCTACCCAAGCGATAGTATCTCCTTTGGTCACTTTTGCTCCTTGGGCTTTCTCGACAGTAACAATAGAGCAGTTTTCCGGTGCGAGGATAGTCTCTATACCGTGTGAGGTCTGCAGATAAACCATAGGTTGCCCTTGTAAGAATCTTGTACCATAGACAGGCGCTTGGCTCTGCTCATTAAAATCCAACTCCCAAAGCAGCGAACCGCTGTGTGCCACCTCGATTGGTTCTGCATTTGGGTGCAGGATAGCGCGCTTATCTGCAGCAGAGAGGAATACCACTTGCTGACCACCCTTCGCTGCTTTCTCCATACGCTCAAGCAGGTCTTTATTGAATTGCTCTTTTGCCAAACCAGATTTATACTCACGGTATTGCTTCTCGTGCATTGCAAATTCGAATAACTCTTCATCGTCTTGACCGCGGTCCCAACCTAACTGCTCCATCTCTGCAATATATTTAGGCAGTTCGTTTGGATAAAGCGCTTGAGGGTCACCTGTATAGAACTCCATATTCTTCTCTTTTGCCAATTCGATGATTTCAGGCGCAAGTGTACCTGGCAGTTTACCCGATTTGCCGAGTATCATACCCCACATAGCTGGGTCCATGCGTGAGAATGGTTTTTCTCCCATCGACTTGCTGAATAAGTTCATCAGCGCTGCATTCTTCACATATTGTGAGAAAGGTGTTACGAGGCAAGGTGTACCCAACATTGGCCATACGCGTTGTACTTCTTGGAAGAGCTCCACCAGTAGTTCGTCTTCGCTGAGTGTTTTCTCTCCGCGCTTTGCCAAGTTAGCATTAATAGCAGCGTGCATACCCTTGAGGTCAGCCATGAGCGAACCCATCATGCCGCCAGGCAGACCGCATCCCACAAGGAGTGAGGTCATCTTGCTATTACGAGGATCAATCCAGTAACCCAAGAAATCATCAATAAACTCTTGACTGAGATTACGCGCCTCCATGTAGGCCTTCATATTAATATCTTTGACTAAGAATCCTGCTTGCTTGAGCATAGCCTGTATGGTAATCACATCTGGGTGCACCATACCCCAACTGAGTGGCTCCATTGCTACATCCAGCACATCAGCTCCCGCTTTAGCCACCTCCAACATGGATGCGACAGAGAAGCCAGGACCTGTATGACCATGGTATTGGATAATCACATCCGGGTGCTGCGCCTTGATAGCTGCAACAATCTCTCCTAACATAGTCGGGCGTCCGATACCAGCCATATCCTTCAAGCAAATTTCCTGCGCGCCATTTGCAATCAGTTCTTCTGCTAAGTTCACATAATACTCCACCGTATGTACAGGAGAGAAAGTGATACACATCGTGGCTTGTGCCGTCATTCCTGCCTCTTTAGCCCATTTGATTGAAGGAATAATATTACGAGGGTCGTTCAGACCGCAGAAGATACGCGTAATATCCACGCCTTGTGCGTGCTTCACTTTATACATCAGCTGGCGCACATCAGCAGGAACAGGATTCATACGCAATGCGTTAAGTCCTCGGTCAAGCATATGCGTCTTAATCCCCACCTCATTGAATGGTTTGGTAAAAGTGCGCACTGCTTGGTTTGGATTCTCGCCATACAATAAATTAACCTGCTCCGAGGCGCCACCATTGGTCTCTACTCGGTCAAAACAGCCCATTTCTATGATGACGGGCGCGATGCGTGCTAATTGGTCTTTGCGTGGTACATACTTACCACTACTTTGCCACATGTCTCGGTAAACGAGCGAAAATTGAATTTCTTTTTTCATGATATATAGTAATGTGTGTTTATTTTATTCAACATTTGTATTTTCTATTGTGACTATATTACTTCCTTGTCGTGCTTCATCAAACTTAGCCTTCATTGTAGGATTATTATAGGTGAGGCGTTTGATAGTCACTTCTTGTAATTTCTTATCCGCTAAACTAAGATTATCGCCTGACTTAATAAGGTTCTCTCTCACTTTGGTCAAGTGTTGAATGGTCTTATCTATCTCATCTATGGCATCTTGGAATCGGTCGTTAGCTAAGCGTACATTCCTACCAAATCCCTCTTTGAACTGCGCTAATTTATCTTCAAAATTAGTCACATCTACCTGCTGTGCTTTTACAAGCGCTAATTCTCGCTTAGCGTCTAAACTTTTGCGGCTCGTTTGACAAAGCAATGTAATGAGCGGCACAAAGAACTGCGGGCGGATAACATACATCTTATCATAACGATGGGACATATCCACTATACCGCCATTATACAACTCATTATCAGGCTCTAATAGAGAAACTAAGACTGCATATTCGCAGTTTTTCTTAATGCGGTCCTCATCCAGTTTCTTTATAAAATCTTCATTCTTATGTTTCGTGGCTGTCTCATCATTCTCATTCTTCATTTCGAACATGATAGATATATATTCCACTTTATCTTCTGAATAGTCCCTAAAGACGAAATCTCCTTTAGTTCCCTGCACCACTTCGTTATCCTTCTCGAAATATGCGTGAGGGAAGAGGGGTCTTATTCGTGCAAACTCGTTATAGCAATGCTGCTCAAGCGTCTCGCCCACCATTTTGGTCGATAGGCGTATTTTCATATCTTTGTAGTATGCTATTTGCTCCTGTGCGGCTTTTAGTTGCGCATCCATTTGCGTGCGCACCGTTGCCAATTCCTGCTCTTTTTTGGCATACGCCTCCGTAGCCTGCTGCCGCAGTTGCATAACAGCAATTTGCTTTTGCTGCTCAGCCTGCTGTAACTGTGATTGCATAGTAAGCACTTGCTGCTGCATGGCTGCTACTTGCTGAGCAAACTGCTGCTCACGCTTCGCTTTCTCTGCATCCTGCTTAGCCATCTGCGTCTGCTCCAACTCATGGATACGGCGTATCAACTCTGCCTCAAACTCCCTGTTTTTCACCTGAGTGAGCAAAGATGCATAGTCCGCTTCATCTACTGTAAATGTGCTGCCGCACTTGGGGCATTTAAGTTCTTTCATAATCATTAAAACCTTTGCGAGCGCAAAGGTACAAAATAAAAATGACATACACAAGAGTGTATGCCACTTTTTTTTCATTTTATTCTCACAAGTATGTTTTTAAACACTAAATGTCGTTCGTTTTAATCCACACCACCGCGTCAGACTCTATTGTCCATGCTTTCAGTGGCGATGAAGGTTTATAGCCCGCATGCGCATATAATCGGCTACAAGGTTCATTCGCGGTAGCGATAATAGCGTATAGCATGCGCAGTTGAAGATATCCAAACGCATATTGCTCCAATAGACTAAGTGCTGCTGCCCCCACTCCTTGCGACCTATATTCGGGTGCGATATACATTCCTATTGCGGCTTTCCTATTGCGTGGGTCAAAATCAAATAAGTCCATACAACCCATTGTAACTCCTTCGTTCTCAATAATTAAACGCAATTGACCATCCTTGTAAATATCGCCTGTAGTGGACTCTATATAGTTACGCATATCTTGCTGCGAGAGAGGGTTGTGCGTATCCGCATCAGCCCACATTTGGGCATCATTCTCCCATTGGTACAAAAATGGCAAATCGTATGGTTCTAATTTACGCAGACGCATAGGCTTATTAATCCTATTCATTATCAATCAAATAACTTCGCAAAGAACCCTTTTTTCTTCTTGCTCATATCTTCCATATTGCCTTGTGGCACGGGTTCGAAACAATGCCCAGTATGAATCATATTGTATATTACTCCCCAATCTGGCAGTCCACCTAAATTACGGTCATCTATCCATAGGTCAGCCGTCAGTTTGCGAGCCGTTCTATGTTCAGGTGTTTCTTCGGGGTAATTGCTATTAACGGCATAAAACTCGAGTCCTTTACTTCTACAGTATTCTACTGCTTCATTGAGCAAATCGCCTTCGCGTACTGTCCAAAGGATAATTTGATGATGATCTTCATCTTGTAATTTTTTTAGTGTTTGGATGGCGAAAGGAATAGGTTTGCCTATTTTCGGATACTCATGGGTCACTATCGTGCCATCAAAATCGCATGCGATAATCATAATAGTATATTTTGGTATTAATAATTCTCTTCGTTGGGTTGTTTGGGTGTCAGTTCTGCCTCCATTTTTCCTTCGGATGGTTTGGTAAAATACCATGCGATAGCCGCGATAGCAGCTACCCATAGCATAGATGTATATGCGCCTAACCAGTAGAAAGCCACGATACCTAAAGGCATGGCGCTACTTACCAATACAATACGCCATAGTGCTATTTTGCGATAACGCTTGAACTGCTCCTCTTTATTCTCCATCGTCTGGAGGGGTTCGCAAAGGCGTTTAAAGCCATATAAACCACCCGGAATAGTGATTAGCGCGTCAAAAATAACGATATATTGAATTACAATTCCTAATGTGGATTGCTTGTCAATAGGCATGTACCAATCATTAAGCAAACCATAATACATACCTGTCAATGCTACTAACGAGATGACCATCATAGCATAATACGCCCAGTTGAGCGAACGAATAACTTGTTTTTCTTGCATACTCTTATCCTTTAAAATCTATTCTATTGACGATTGATCGTCCTAATGTTATTTCATCGGTATATTCCAATTGGTTTCCGACAGCCACACCGCGTGCTATTTGGGACACTTTGGGCACTACTGCCAATTCCATATTCTGCAATCGGCGATAGATATAAAAATTCGTTGTATCTCCTTCCATTGTGGTAGGAAGTGCCAGAATGATTTCATTCACTTCGCCTGTTTTAACGCGCTCTATGAGGCTATCTATCTCCAAATCTTTTGGTCCTATACCATCCATCGGCGAGATAATTCCTCCCAAAACATGATAAACTCCCGTGTACTGCCCTGTATTCTCAATAGACATCACATCTTGCACATTCTCCACGACGCATATTGTGGAGTGATCTCGCTTGTGCGAAGCGCAGATAGGACATATCTCCGTATCGGATATATTATGGCAAACCTTGCAGTACACCACCTCATTTCTCAGTCGTGTGAAGGCAGTTGCAAACATCTCCACCTCGTCGGGGGATTGACGCAGCAAATGCAATACTAACCGTAAGGCTGTACGCCGCCCTACTCCTGGCAAAGAGGCCATTTGGTTGACCGCTTTCTCTAATAATATGCTTGGGTAATCTGACAAGGTATGTTGTATGTTATATGTTGTATGTTGTATGTTATATGTTATATGTTGTATTTATGATTTTTTAGCCCAACGAGCAGGTAATATGCGATACGCATATCGTTCGCGTATATTATCTGCGTTAGGACAATCGCAACGATGAATACGAATACCTTTTGTAACCGATATAAAAGCGAATATTGGGTCACCTGGCTCTGGATTGCAGCATTTACTCAAGTTATAATCCACATTTTTCACATTCATATCCACCTCAATAGCTAATCCCGCTGTTTCTTCTTTGGGCACATATTCTTTTTCTTCCCTACGCACAAATTGTGTGGGTTCATCGAGCGACAGGAATACCTCTCGCAAGCGCAAAATATCTTCTTTCCCTGTTGCAAGCGATTGATACAAGTCGGAGATAGTGCGGTATCCTAATTTGGCAGCAATACGCGTTATATGATTCTCCGTGTACTCTAATTTCCAATTCTTAAATCGTCTCTCTATCAGTTCTTTTCCCTCTGAAGCGGACTTGTATTCAATCTCCTTGAGTGCCTGACGAATTTTATTCTTTGCCTTGGACGATGCCACAAAATTAAGCCAATCGGCACTCGGTTTTTGATTAGGTGAGGTCAATATAGATATTTGGTCTCCGTTCTGCAGTTTTTGTCGGATAGAGACATTTTGATTGCGAATAATACCGCCCACGCAGTGCGTTCCTACTTCGGTATGTATCGAAAAGGCAAAATCCAATACCGTCGCTCCTGCAGACAAACGCCGTAGGTCACCTGTTGGGGTGAAGACAAACACATCGCCTTCGCGCTGCATTATATTTCCCTTTACACCTTTATAAGACCAGTGAGCGGCAACTCCTTGCTCCGCTACTTCATCCATCCTACGCGTACGAATCTGCACTTCTACCCATCTATTATCAGGACCTAACACAGTGGTGTGTAAGGACTCATAACCATTCTCTTTAGGCGCAGACAACCAGTCGCGCAGACGCTTGGGATTAGGAGTAAAAACATCTGTGATAAGCGAATAGACTTGCCAGCAATCCGATTTTTCTCGCTCTAAAGGTGTATCGATAATGATGCGTATGGCAAATAAATCGTATATGCGGTCTATATCACAACGCTGCGCTTGCATTTTATGGTAGATAGAATGAATGGATTTCGGGCGTCCTTTGATAGTGAAAGTAAATCCCTCTTTTTTCAGTTTCTCCTCTATTGGTGCTATGAAGCGCGCTATATACTGCTCTCGCTCCACTTTTTTCGCATTCAACGCGTGCGCGATATACTTATAGGTGTCGTAGTCCAAAAATTTGAGTGCCAAATCCTCCATTTCGGTCTTGATAAGGTATAAACCCAAACGATGAGCCATAGGCGCATGCAGCGTTTGCGTCTCGCGCGCCACATGGCGTCTGCGATCCGAATCGCCCTCTTTATCCAATGCGCGAAGTAACTCTAAACGCTCATTGAGAATGGAAAATAACACCTTATCACTCGTCTCCATATTGGTAATATTCAAAATTTGGGCACAAAGTTACGATTTTTTTTGCATATATAAAAATATTTTTGTAATTTTGCAGCGTATTTGTGCAAACATATAAAATTTAATATATAATGAAAGCAACAAAAGTAATTGTAATCAGTTCGCTCGCGGTAGCCTCAATTGTAATGGCTTACTTCTGCATTATGAGCGTTGTCACCCCTATTCAGTTTGAAGAAACACGCTTGGAGCGTGAGAGTGCTGTTATTAGTAATCTTGTTGATTTGCGTACAGCAGAGTTGGAGTATAACCACCAAAATGGTCGTTTCACTGCCAGTTATGACACTTTGCTCCATTTTCTCAAAACTGCGCCTAAGAAGGAGTTGTTGAAGGAAGGAAGCCTTACCGACAAACAGTTAGAGGCTGGTATGACAGAGAAAAAGGCAGTCAAGATTATCAATGAGGCTAAGAAGAAAGCATTGAGAAAGAATAATTTCGAGGATAACGATGCTTTATATGCATATATTTGGGAGAACGATGCAGAGGTAAAGGCAAATGGTTTGCAAGGTTTCCGCCGCGACACTATTGAGTCCAATATGCTTCAATCGCTCTACAAAGGCAAATACGATGAGACTACTATTGACGCCGTTGTTTCTATCCCATATAGCAATGGTCTCCAATTTGAGATCGAGGTAAATAATGAGTACAAGACCAGCCAAGGTATCTCTGTTCCTTTGTTTGAGGTACGCGCGCCATTTGAGAGTTACTTGGGTGACCTCAATAAGCAAGAGTTGGTTAACCTTATTGACCGCGAGCAGAAGTTAGACCACTACGCTGGATTGAAAGTAGGTGATATTTACGCACCTAATAACAATGCCGGTAACTGGGAGTAATCTATGCGAATTATTTCAGGTATATATGGGGGGCGGCGATTGTCGCCCCCTAAAAATATAACGGCGAGACCTACCACTGATTTTGCCAAGGAAAGCCTCTTCAATCTGCTCAATAATCGGATGGATTTTGAGGATATAGACATGCTGGACCTTTTCGCAGGCACAGGGGGCATTGGTATTGAGTGTGTGAGTCGTGGCGCACGCGAAGTAACCGCCGTTGAATTGGCACATGTGCAGCAGAACTGGATTATACAATGTTGCCGTCAGTTAGGCATTCATAATTTGACGGTTATCCGTGGCGATGCCTTTAAGTTCATTCATGCTTGCCGTGTGCAATATGACTTGATTTTTGCGGACCCTCCTTATGCGTTGGAGCAGTTACCTACTCTGCCCGATGAACTATTTAAGCAAGATATGCTTAAACCAGAAGGATGGTTAGTCATTGAGCACGGCAAGGATGTTGATTTCTCTTCTCATCCTCGTCATATAGAGACGCGTCAGTACGGCAGCGTACATTTTAGTTTCTTTCAATGATAAATCTCTATCAACTGACATTCGCCATCTATAGGTTGAATGCTTATATTGCGTAATATGGCAGGTATAAGTACCGCTTCACCTTTCTGAATAGTAACTTGCTTATCGGGCGAATCGCTATCTTTTGCTTCTATGATAGCCTGACCATCTATGCACATGAATGCCACATAAGAATCCAAAGAACGATAATCGCGTTCTATTGTCTGTGTTATTTTCAGTCTATTCGATACAAAGAATGGTGTTTGGCATAACTCTGACACACCTTTCTCATCCATTTCCGGGTGCGTGAGCACATCGGTGGGTGCGGACTCATAATTGAGTACTTCCAATGCTTGGCGGAGCTTGAGTGGTCGCAAACAACCATCTTTTCCTTTTCTATTATAGTCGTATAAACGATAAGTAATGTCTGAGTTCTCTTGTATTTCCGCCACGATGGTGTTGCGCTTCATAGCGTGTACAGTACCCGCAGGGATATACGCCACATCGCCTTCTTTGACTGCATATTGATGCATGTGTTGGGTTAGTGACCCATCTTCGATGGCATTATGAATGGACGCTGCATCCATGTTCTTATTCCATCCCAAGTAAATAGATGCTTCTTTTGGTGAGGGTAATACATACCACATTTCGGTCTTACCTAAAGAGTTCTCGTGCTCCAAAGCATATTCATCATCTGGGTGCACTTGTATAGACAAGTCATCCACCGCGTCTATGAATTTGAGTAATAATGGGAAGTAATTACCATATTCGGCATACACTTTTTCTCCCATTAGGTCATCCATATACACTTCAATCAAATCGCGAAGCGTATCTCCTGCATGCGAGCCATTACATACCTCTGTAGGGTATTTCTCTACATCCGACAACACCCATGCTTCGCCTACATTATCATAGTCTGCAGGTACATGGTTATACCATTGTGCGATGGTATTTCCACCCCAAATCTTGTGGAATAGCTGCGCTCGAAATTTAAGTGGATATAATGTCATTCCTCTGTTATATTTCGTATTTTCTTTTCCCAATTCCAAGCACTGAGAAGCACTTGCTCAATAGGTGTATCTGCTTTCCAACCTAATACTTCATTAGCTTTGGTTGGTTCCGCCCATACTTTTTCTATATCTCCCTCTCTTCGTCCCACGATAGAATATGGTATTTTGACGCCTGTTGCTTTCTGGAAAGTGGTGATGAGTTCGAGCACACTAATTCCTTTTCCTGTACCGAGGTTGAATATCTCCACTTGCGTTCTATCTTCTACATGTATCATACGCTCGACTGCTTTGACATGCGCTTTAGCAAGATCCACGACATATATATAATCGCGTATGCACGAGCCATCGGGCGTGTTATAGTCATTACCGAATACTTTCAGTTCTGGTCGTAGTTTAGCGGCTGTTTGCGTCACAAATGGCAGTAAGTTTTGTGGTACGCCATTAGGCAACTCGCCTATCATTGCCGAGGGGTGTGCTCCTATAGGATTGAAATAGCGTAATATGGTTGCATTGAGTGACTTATCTGCATAGGCTGCGTCTTGTATTATCTCCTCGTTTATTTGCTTGGTATTGCCATAAGGAGATAATGCTTTTTGTATAGGCGCGCTCTCGTCAACAGGTAAGTGTTGTTCATCAGGCTGGCCATAGACGGTACAACTGGATGAGAATACCAAGTTCTGTACTTGGTGTGATTTCATCACTTCGATGAGTGTCACCAAACTGCATATATTATTGCGGTAGTAGAGTAATGGTTTCTCCACGGATTCGCCTACCGCTTTGCTTGCTGCGAAATGAATAACACCTATGATGTCTGGATATGTAGTGAATAAATGGTCTAATTCCACATAGTGACAGCAATCTACATTTGCGAACTCTGGTTTTCGCCCTACTATAGCAGCAATGCCGTCCAACACATCTACGGATGAATTGCTCAGATTATCTACGATAGTCACATCGTAACCTTGTTGCATCAGTTCGACTACAGTATGTGAGCCAATATATCCAGTACCTCCTGTAACCAGTATGCGTGCCATATTAGAATAATTTATCAGGGTATTCTCCTGCTTGGATTAGTTGATTTATTTTGTCCACCACTTGTGGTCTATCTTCGGCATAGGTAACGCCAAACCATTTGCTGGTTGTATCAAGCACTTTGCATGTAGCTTTACCTGTGCTAATGAGTTGATTAACCACAGTAGGGATATAGAATTCTGATTTTAATTCCTGTCCATTCTGTGCGAGGAATTGGATGAATGCTTCTTCGGAATACCGGAAGTATTCAGGTGTAAATCCCCACATATTCATAGAAACGGGAGTATTGGGTAGCAATTCTGTCTCCTCGTCTGCTTCGATAAAGACTATTTTGCCGTCTTTTGGTACTATTTTCGTTCTTTCTACCACATCGGTGAGGTAACCGTTTTCGTCTGTTGCGCATACCCCTCGGCTCACCGAGCCATTCTCGCTGAGGGTATTGCATACTCGGTATCCCACCATGCAGTATTGTCCTTCTTTTCCTGCTACAGAAGAGAGGAATTGTGCTAAAACGCGGAAAGAGTCCTGTCCATAGAAATCATCGGCATTGATGACTGCGAATGGTTCTTGGATACAATCTTTACCCATGAGCACAGCGTGGTTGGTGCCCCATGGTTTTTGTCTCTCTGGGTTGTATGTACATCCTGTAGGCACTTTATCGATTGCTTGGAAGCATACCTCGCATGGTATTTTATCTTCGTATTTAGATAGTACTTTCTGCTTGAAGTCCTCTTCAAAATCTTTACGGATGACGAAAACGATTTTCCCAAATCCAGCGCGTAGTGCGTCAAAGACGCTATAATCCATTATTGTTTCTCCGTTCGGTCCGAGTCCGTCTAATTGTTTGAGTCCTCCGTAGCGGCTTCCCATTCCCGCTGCCAATATAAATAGTGTTGGTTTCATGTTATTAATGAACAATTAATAATGAATAATGAATATTTTTTTAGTCTTCCTCTGGTGCGATGACGACCTTTCCATCTTTCTTACGGTGCTTGAACCATAGTCCATAGACCTCTGAGCAGTTGCCTGCTGTGATGAAGGCTTGTATCTTATTCTCGCGTATGAATGCCATTAGGTCAGAGAACTCATCTTGCGTGAGTAGCGTTTGTATCTCAGTGCGTTCATCCTTGCTATAACCTCCTTTGACAGGATACAAGGAGCAGCCACGCACAAGTTTGTCAATGATGAATAGTCGTATTCGTTCCGACTCGTCTGAGATGATACATACGCGTTTGCGCTTATTGAGTGCAGCGGTGAAGAAGTCTATCACTAATCCGTTAATCCAAGTTCCTATCAATCCTATCACTACCATACGGAAGTCGTTGATTAGGAATGCCGTACAGCAGATTATTGCTCCCGCGAAGGATACAGACGCGCCGATATCCAAGTGGAGGTATTTATTGACTATTTTTCCTAATATATCTAATCCTCCGGTAGAGGCATTGATGCGGAATAGCACTGCCTGACAAGCACTAAGGAGGAGTACAAAGCATAAGAGGTCGAACCATACATCTCCCATACCTATTCCTCCGCTCATGACGGAATCCCTGACTTGCATCATTACTTCCCCTGCTCTATTGAGCAAATAAGGGTTCCCATTGGCATCGAGTACTGTTTGTCCTGCTTGGAGTTGCGCGAGCACTTCAGGCGCTTCTATCACTTTGTGTGTCAAGTTGGTGTATGGATAAATACGGTCACATAGTTGTGTAAGCGGACCTAAAATCATGGCTGTATAGACTGTTTTCGCTCCAAATTCATTACCAATAAGGATGAATGCCATGACGAGCAAGAAAGCATTGATACCCATCACCCAGTACGAGAATGTATCGGCATCGCCGCCTAATACCGTGTTGATGACGATAGAGAGACCAGAGATAGTACCAATAATCAGATGGCTTGGCATTAAGAAATAATACACAGCGATGGCTCCGAGCATCATACCGGCTGTCATGAGTAGCAGTTCTCGCCAGAACTTCACTGTTTTGAGTGCGTGCAAGAACGAAGCACCCAATTCTTTCCAATACGCTTTGGATAGGTATTGTTTGATTGTTTCCATGATATAAATATTTATTTTTCTTTGAGCACAAATCGTGCTGTTCTTCTTGTTGTTTGGCTGAGCATCACAGTGCGGTTAGCTTTGGCTTCTTCTATTATCTGCGGTGTAGTACCTCGTATTGTTAGGAGTGATAGTTGGTCATTGTACGACACATTAAAATGCTCCTGTAGTGCTTCGATGGCAGCGGGTACATAAGAGGTATTATCCACACACACGGATATAGTGACCGCCGATGATTGAATGAGTGATACTTTGAGTCGGTGGTTATGGATGATAGTAAATATCTCATTGAGACTTTCCTCGAGCACAAAGGCAAAATCTTTGGCTCTCATAGTAATGAGGATTTGATTTTTCCGCCATATATATACCGGCACATTGATAGGTCCTTTTGCGTCGGCAGAGATACATGAGCCGCTTGCTGTAGGGTCGCCGAATGGCTTTACATATAATGGGATGTGCTTATTCTCAAGCGGTTTGATGGTTTTAGGGTGAATTATCTGCGCGCCTGAATAACTCAATTCCACCGCATCCATATAGCGCATGGACGGGATGAGGATAGTATTGGGTTCGATGCGTGGGTCTGCGTTGAGGATACCCGGCACATCTTTCCAGATAGTGACTGATTCTGCATCGAGGTAGTTACCTAAGAGTGCAGCGGTGTAGTCCGAGCCTTCTCGTCCGAGTGTAGTGCGTTGTCCGTCGGCTGTACCTCCTATAAATCCTTGTGTAACAACTATCTGTGGTCGTTGTGGTCGTTTCCAACCAGCTTGTATAATGCGTTGGCTATATGCGTCATCTACTTTTGCTTCGCGCCATGTATTGTCCGTACGGAGCAGTTTGGGCATATTCCACCACTCTACTCGCATTCCTTGTTTGAGCAGATAGACGGCGATTATTTGTGTGGATAGTATTTCTCCGATTGAAACTATTTGGTCGTAGTTTTCATCGTAAGAGCGTTGTGGGTCGTACGGTATTTCTCCTTGCAATCGCACATCTACTCCGGGCTGTAATCCCAACTCTTTCATGACCGCCACATGGCTGTCTATTATTTGTATCCATTGCTCGAGTGCCTGTTGTTCGTTGCCTGCTACAAGTTCATTGAGTACTTGTTCGAGTGCATTGGTTGTTTTGCCCATCGCTGAAACGACGACCATGATTTCCGTGCCTTTCTCGTATTCGAGTTGCACGATTGATTGCAGGTTTCGTACGCCTTTTGCGTCTTTCACCGATGCTCCGCCGAACTTATATACTTTCAATGGATTCATTTATTAGAATGTGTTTCAGAGGTTAGCCATTCGCATAGCGGTGTATGCTCCTTCTACGCCTTTATTCCCCAATTTACCTCCGCATCGGTCTAATGCTTGCTGTTTATTGAGTACGGTAAGTACGGAGAAGATGACAGGTACATGTGCTCTGTCAAGCGATTTATATTGGTTTGCTCCGAGTGCGTTGAGTATAGTCACTCCTTGTGTTACTGACTGGCATACATAATCGAAGTGTGGTGTATCTCCTTGTATGACGCATCCTATGACGATGACTGCGGCTAACTTATTGCTTGGTGGCAACATTTTCTGGTTGTCATTCATCAGTTTAGCTGCTGCGTATGTCAGTTCGACGGCTCCTGGCACATGGCATACCTCTATATTTTCCTCTTTGACGCCATGTTTGCGTAGTGTATCGATAGCTCCTTGTGCGAGTTTGAAAGTTATTTCGCTATTCCAGTCAGCTACTACAATAGCATAACGCTGACGCCCGAGGACATCAGCGTTAGGCAATTGATTTGCATCATATAGTGATAAATCGGTTGTCATAGCATTTATTCTGCGACAGCAATATATTTATCTATTTCTTGTGCTTCGGAAGAAGTAGGATATTCATTTTTGATTATTTCGAATGTTTTCTTAGCTTCTTCTTTGTTTTCTTGTGTAAGATAGAGAATACCTAATTTCTTGAGGCTCATAGGTGCGATAAGGTCATTCTTTGAAGCAGCGGCTGCTTTGTATGCTTTGATAGCCTTGTCATAGTCTTGCAATTCGACATATGCGTCTCCGAGCAGTTGGCTTGCGGCTGGCGCGATAGTGAGGTCATCAGCATCAAACTGGCTAATGAACTCTGCAGCAGTCTCATATTCACCCTTTTCGTAGTAGCATATACCGGCGTATAGTGCAGCGAGTTTACCTTCTTGATAACGGCTATATTCCTCAGCGATAGCCTCGAATCCAAGGCACTCTGCGTCATCTCCGTTGAGTGCTTTATCGAAGTCTCCATTCATGAAATAAGCCACTGCTTTAGCGTTTTCGTTGCTTGCCTCGAGTGCTTTCGGTTTGATTACATACTGGTTGATAGCGATACATGCGAGTACGACAACTGCTACTCCAGCGACGATCCAGCTGATGAGATTAGCATTTTCTTCAATCCATTTACCTGCACCTGTTAGTGCTTCGTTTACTTCTTGTAACTGTTCGTCTTGTTTCACGAACTCTTGTTTTTTCTTTGCCATTGTATTATGTTTTTTAGTTATTTACGAAATCGGCTGCAAAGGTAGTGATTTTTTTTGACATATGCAAGCGCGTGAGTGTTTTTTATAAAAAAACGAAGAGAGCACCGAAGTGCTCCTTTCTTTAGTAGTGAGTAGTGAGTAGCGATATATATATAATCAAAAACTCGATGTGTGTGATTATTGATGGTAAATAAACCAAGATAAACACAGATAAAATTTACATTATCGAGTCAATTAGATCACACACATCTTACAAAAACATGCTTCGCTAACAAAAAAGCGTTCACTTTGTTCACTTCAAAAACTGCAACGCTGCTTAATTACGAACTCTCAATCGTCAGCCATAAACACAGATAAATATTATTTTCAAATTATTTATAAAGTCCTGTCTTGTCCTTCTTGTCCTTTTAGGGGGATTATAGGGGGACTAGGGAGACTAGGACAGGACTGGCTTTTCTTTTTATAATTTTCTTTTTGGTTCTTTTTCTTTTATTGCTTTTTCTTTTCTCGTGCGTTGCACTTAAGGTTTCTTTACCTCATTTTATAGTCATCTTATTACATGGTCCCGTTATGCTATCGTAGTGCTACCGTGAATGGACTGAAAAACCCTGCATGTATCCTGCATGCACCCTTCGGTGACGTTCAGGATGCGAACGAGATGCGAACGGTGGAGAATGCTAAGCGGAATGAGACATACGGGACGAATACGAGAGACATACGGGACGATAGCGACATCAAAAAAACACCGCCACTGGGAATGGGTGGCGGTGGGGAATTAATAGAGAAGAAAAATAAGATTGCTCTTATTGTATTTCACTGGTATACTATTAAAAATAAAGAAAAATATAGAAAATAAAATAAAAATATAAAAAACAATTTTATTGGTAAATAAACCTAGATAAACACTTTTGAGTGCTTACGCGCTATGCGCTTATATGTTTTTGCAGCTAAAAATGCCTTAAAAGTACACTTTCAGTCCTTTTTAGCACCAAAATCATCACCCACTATGGGTGTAAAGCGCTCAAAAGCCATAAACATAAATAAAATTTAATTTACCAGTATGTCTAATAAATAGAAATTGATGAAAGTGAACTGTAGTAATTGTATTTAATTACTCTGTTACTCGAGTTAAGTTGTAGGTTATTTGATGATATGTATCCTCGCCTTCTGGATCTGGAACTACAGTTAATATCAATTCTGTTTCTGTTAAATTTACCACCTGACAAGTCATTGAGAAATCAGCACCACGAGGAGTGATTGTCAAAACATTATCAGTTAGCGTGTAAGTAAACTCTTCTGTCGAGACATCACCATCAACAGACTGAATCATTTTACCGGTACTCTCGTCAACAAACTGCCAGTACATTGGATCTTCGCTCGGAACTGTTTCTTCTACTGTTTGTACCACTTGACCATTCATAATCAACTGCATCTTCATGGTGTTCATTTGCCATTTTCCGATGATTGTAGGTTCATCAACACAAGAAGAGAACGCGCACATGATAGCTACTAACGCAGCAAATAAATTGATTTTTTCATAATTGTAAAATTTATTAATAAACAACACTATAGATTTTAATCCTACGATTTAAAATTTCGGTGCAAAGGTACGGCTTTTGTATGAAACATGCAAATTTTTGACTTGGGAAAAAACTTGGGATTTTGATTTTTTACCAACCCACCGCCACTCGGAATGGGTGGCGGTGGGAAAGTATGGCAATAAGGGAATGTTATTTCTTTAGTTTTCGTATTCTCAATAACTTTTTCACCACAACATTGCCTGTCGTATAATTTTTATAAGGTCTATATTCGAAATCTATTTGCATTTTTTCAGCAAATTCAAATAATGCTCTCCCCTCCTCCTCATTAAAGTCTGGAGAAAAATTTTCAATTGCCACTTTAATAACTTTTTTCTGACTAACATCCTCTAATGGAATAAGGTAAGTGATATGTATTCTCAAGCGTTCCTTTTCCTTGTATTCTCTACGATGTTTATATGTAAAAGATTGTACTAATTCATTTAATTTTTCTTTCATTGTACCATTCTCTGCCCACTCCACGAAGAGCCTATTCACTGACTGTTGTGTTTCGCGTACAGAGAAATGCAATCGCCACCACTCTTCCCCTCCTCCTAACATTTGGGTATATGTATTATCCGTTAATTCTTTATAGTTAGGTAAAGAGACTTCCACCAAAGAGTCTTTGTATTCTATACGAAGGCTATCTGTCCTATTCGTAGACTGATACGCAGTTGTACTTTCAATAGCCACCTTCTTCTGCGTGTGACAACCTATACAGAAGAGTAAAGGAATGATATATATAATATGTTTCCTCATTATTTAAGAATTTTGCTGCAAAGATACAACAAAAATTGCACATATGCAAATTGGTGGAGCGGAATATGTGATTTTTTTGTAAGGACTGTAAGGACGATAGGGTCTCTAAGGACGGAAGCCTCCTCCCGACCTCCGCCCCAAGGGATAGAATACAAAACGGAGACGAACAATCTTCGCCTCCGTTTGATTAGTAATAAGCAGTGAGTATTTACTTCACTTCTTGTCCTTGCATGGTGTAGGTCTTACCATTGCGGAGGATGAGAACCTGACCATCTTTTACCACCTTTGTACTTTGTACTTCGTCACCTTGTACTTGATTCATGTCTGTGGAAATATTGCCACCTGTAGTAACAAACGAGATAGTCGCTGTTTGAATAGCATTGCCACTATTATCTTTTGCTGTAAGAGTCAAGTCATAGCCTGTACCGCTATCCAAACTGGTGATAGTAAAGGAGAAACCTGCGTTTTGTGTCTGTGCTGGCACACCATTACGAGAAGGAGCGTTGAAAGCCATAGAGGTTAATTGACCATTGGCATTGAAGATAAGTGTGCAAACGATGTTTCCATCTTTGTCTTTGATTACCAATTCGTAACTTGCAGCACCATTAACAGAAGGCCAAGTGATTTCTACTTCATTTTCAGAAGGTGTTATTATTATTTTAGACACATCCGTTATATCTTCTGCCCGGATAGGTTGTATATTACCAAAAAATTTCCACACTTCTGCAGTTTGATATAAGCCGACACTTGTACTTGGCACATGTAATTGACAAGCAGATAATTTCACCTTCCAAAATGCAGTTCCATCTATTGCTTGTGGTTGTGTAGCATAATTTATCACAGAGGTTAATTTAGAGCAATCACCGAAAGCAGCATATCCAATACTTGTCACGCTTTCAGGGATTGTGATGGAGGTTAAAGATTTGCAATTATCGAAAGCATACTTTACAATGCTTGTCACGCTATTAGGGATAGTGATAGAGGTTAAAGAAGAGCAATCGGAGAAAGCATAACTTCTAATACTTGTCACGCTATTAGGGATTATATATTCTGAACGAGTATTGCCAATTGGATATTGAATAAGTGTGGTTTTATCTTTACTAAACAACACTCCATCTATCGAACAATAATTCGCGTTATTTGCATCCACATTAATAGAGGTTAAAGAAGAGCAACCATAGAAAGCAAGACTTCCAATGCTTGTCACGCTATTAGGGATAGTGACAGAGGCTAAAGAAGAGCAACTCTTGAAAGCACAATCTCCAATACTTGTCACGCTGTTAGGGATAGTGATGGAGGTTAAAAAATAGCAATACTGGAAAGCATTATTTCCAATGCTCGTCACGCTATTAGGAATTGTAATAGAGGTCAAAGAATAGCATTCACCGAAAGCAAAATCTCCAATACTTGTCACGCCATTAGGGATAGTGACGGAGGCCAAAGAAGAGCAACGAGCGAAAGCACCATCTCCAATACTTGTCACACTATTAGGGATAGTAATAGAAGTCAAAGAAGAGCAACCACCAAAAGCATAATCTCCAATACTTGTCACGCTATTAGGGATAGTAATAGAAGTCAAAGAAGAGCAACCAGCGAAAGCATTATTTCCAATGTTTGTCACGCTATTAGGGATAGTGATGGAGGCCAAAGAAGAGCAATACTGGAAAGCCTGTTTTCCAATGCTCGTCACGCTATTAGGAATTGTAATAGAGGTCAAAGAATAGCATTCATAGAAAGCATCATCTCCAATACTTGTCACGCTGTAGGTAGTATCATTATAGGTAACAGAAGAAGGGATGATTACTGAACCAGAATATTCATTATTATAGCTATCGTAACTTCTTCCGCGGTAAGTGACGGTAGCAGTCTTGTTGGACTCGTTAAAATCATACCAAATGCCGTCTACTTGCTTGTCAGAGGCGTAAATAGCACTCATGCTAGCTACCAACGCAAGGAATAAAGTAAAAAGTTTTTTCATAATTAAAAGATTAATATTGTTGTTTGCTTAAAATCAATAAGGACTTAAAGGTCTTTAAGGTCTCTAAGGACTATAAGGACTATAAGGACTATAAGGTCACTAAGGTCCGTAGGGATAACGACATACAAAGTGTGAGTCATTACGGCTGCAAAGGTAGTAAATTATTTTGAAAGTACCAAATTTGCGAAGTGATTTTATGCAAAAAAAGCGTCCTTGCAATATTCACTCGTGAAAACTCCTGAAGATAGGATTTGAGGCCTGCTTTTTCCTTTGTAATCCGACCACCTCATTGTCGCTCTCCACTTGCGTGGGTCATCGCAGACGAGTATCGGCACGCCATTAGTAAAGCATTTGCACTCGGTTAGATATTAGTGTTGAGTTTTCCGGTTCCTATTGATTGCAAGGACGCTGTTATGTTCTTCTATGCCATGCGAGTGTGATTACGATACGATGCGTATCGGTGTGCATGTCGTAGGGTTTGGCTCCTTCATGCGCTCCCAGTGCGATGCGCTGCCATCTATATTGGTAAGCCGCTTGCGCTATCATATACTTTCCGCGGTATCCCAACGCCAGCGATGCATATTGTGTGCCCAATGGACGCATGTAATAGGTGTCTTGTCTGTCAAAAGAAGGGTCCATCGGAACAGGTCGTATATGCGAATTGAATGTTGATTCATACGCATATCCCGCATTGATATACATGCCAGCCACAGGCACGAACTCCATTCCTGCACGCAAAGAGTGCATATCATCTATATTCCTTGTATGTGCATAATCATATTGGAGACTAATCATCCCTATCTTGCCTATTTGGAAAGCCACCGAGGTGGATGTTCTCCACGGCAAGCGTATATCCGAATCGTGGAATACCCCTTCCGGTGCATACGAGAAACGGAGTGAGTCAGTCTGCGCGGCGAAAGTGCCATTTGTAAAAGTGGTGATTTCTCCCATGGAAGCCGTTTGAAGCGAGAAACCCATGCGGAGCCAATTCAAAGGACGATAGAGCACTCCCGCAGAGAAAGTGCAACTCAGTCCGCTAAAGAGAAGCGAAGTGGTATTGCGATTATAATAGGCATTTCCTTGGGCGTTATAATACGGAAAAGACTCTACATAATCACCCTCCGAAAACATACTATATGACTGCATATTGATGCCTAATCCCACATACCACTTATTGGATATATTCGTTGCCCATTGGAAAGAATACTCATCTATACTCCCACTTTCTTCCACGGACAAGCCACTACTTACATTCATTCGGTCCGTACAATAATCCATTCCTAAATTCACGCCTGTATTTGCCACGAGCGCGCCCAACGCTGCGTCCGCACCCGCTTGCGCATAAAAAGAACGATTATATGTATGGAGACGACGATAAGAAATCATGAGATTATGGAACTGCGGTCCAACCTCATATATATTCGTTGTAGGAAAACTAACTACCCACGAAACTTGCGGAAAAGAGAAGATATGCGTTTTGTTAGGGTCCGCCGTTAGTCCTTGTTGCGCTGTGACATCATGGGCATAATCGACAGTAAGCATCAGTTCGGAGCGTCTATATAGTCCCAGTCCGGCAGGGTTATCTAATGCAGCGGATGGGTCTCCTCCGATAGCCGTCATAGCTCCCGCCATTCCCACATAGCGCGCTGTGCCATTGATTGTTCGCTCCGCCAAACGCGCATTATCTTGAGCCATACTTCCCCCACTCCATGCCAATAGGAGCAACAAGATGAGTAGTATGTATGAGCGCTTTATCATGGTGCAGGACATCTATGTATGATAGCCGTAACAGTTGTATCAGTGACAGAGAGATAAACGATATTTGGTTTGCAAGGCGTGTCGGCTGCATTAGTTACCCCGGCGTTGTGAGTTATCGAATCGCCCGCCAAATAGGCATCTATAGCACTTTGCGCTTTCCAATCGCGCATCTCATCCCCTGTTTGGTAATAAGCATCATCAATAGGGATAGGCGTCGCAGCATGCGTCACCATCCATCCTGCGGCTGTGATAGCCATCAGAAAAATCCCTATCAATATACGCTTACTCATTATTATAATGCTCTAAAGCCAATAATCTGTCTTACTTCTTCAATCGTTTTTTCTGCACGAGCAGAAGCCGCCTCTGCGCCTTGACGCATAATAGAATCCAACAAAGCATCGTCCGAAGCAAAAGCTTGTATTCGTTCGCGGATAGGATTGAGCAGCGTATTGCAATCGGCTGCAATCTGCTTTTTCATGTCTCCATAACGGATCTGCATGTTATTATAGAGGTCATTATAGTAGTCCGCTGCCTCTTTACCCGATATGAGTTCGCAGAATGCAAAGAGATTTTGAATCACTTCAGGTTTCTCTTGATTCAACTGTGTAGGTCCTTGGTCCGTCACAGCGCGCATAATCTTCTTTGTCACTGTCTTCTCATCATCGCAGAGGTAAATACAATTACCCTCCGACTTGCCCATCTTACCAGAGCCATCCAACCCAGGCACTTTGACTGCCTTGTCCGCGAAATGGAATGACTGAGGTTCTTTGAAATACTCAATATTATATATACGATTGAATCGTCTCGCAAAAAGACGCGCCATCTCCATATTCTGCTCTTGGTCCTTACCGACAGGCACTTTGTCTGCCTTATGCACCAATATATCTGCCGCCATGAGGCATGGGTAAGTAAGCAATCCTGCATTGACATTATCAGGCTGCTTGCGCACTTTCTCCTTAAAAGAGGTAACGCGCTCTAACTCTCCCAGATAGGCATTCATATTCAGGTAGAGATACAGCTCTAATACTTGCTTCACATCGCTCTGCACATAGATAGGCGCCTTACTTGGGTCAATACCACAAGCAAGGTACTCACTAAGTATTGTTTTCACCGAGCGGCGTATATTCTCAGGCGTAGGATGGGTGGTAAGCGAATGCCAATCTGCAATGAAGAACATACAATCGTATTCATCTTGCATCTTGACAAAACTCTTTACTGCCCCGAAATAATTACCGAGGTGCAAGTTTCCAGTAGGGCGTATTCCACTAATGACGCGTTCCATAAATGCTTAAATTTCAATAGGTAACTGGCGATAGATAGGCTGTGCCAAGGCAGTGAGTGTCTCCGTATTGGCCACTCCTTCAATCTCCTGTATTTGTGTATTCAAAATCTTCAACAAGTGCTCATTATCACGCGCAAAGACCTTTACGAGCAAGCCATAAGCCCCTAATGTATATTGTGCCTCTACCACCTCTGGAATCTGCTTGAGCGCATCAATAACTTGATTGTACATAGAAGCCTTCTCCATTGTGATACCTATATAGACACATAATTGGTATCCAAGCATTTTAGGCTGCACATGATAACTACTACCTGTAATAACGCCGTGCTCTATCATCTTCTGCACACGCTGATGTACGGCAGCGCGACTCACTCCGCATTTCTCAGCTACATCTCTGAAAGGAGTACGCGCAGATTGTGTAATAATTTTGAGGATCTTACGATCCAACTCATCTATTTTATCCATAGTAATATAATTAAAGTGTTAATTTTTTTGCAAAGGTACGACAAAATAATCAATTGTGCAAGATTTTTTGAAAAAAAATTGTTACAATTTCGTATTACCTTGTTTTTCTGATGAGAGTAAGCCCATCTCGTAGGGGAAGAATAACTTTTTCAAATCGTTCATCTTGCGCTAATTGGTCATTGAAAGCACGCAACCCAATAGTCTGTTTATCTTTGTCATAATTAGAGTCAATAATATGTCCGTCCCATAAAGTATTATCTGCCAAGATAAACCCTCCCACAGGCACGAGCGGATAGACTAAGTCCAGATACGCACAATATTCACGCTTATCGGCATCTATAAAAACCAAGTCAAATGCCTCGTTGTATTCCTGTGCATGGTTGTGCATCCATTCTTTTGCGTCCCCAATGACGAGTTCTATTTGTTCCGCCAACGACGAGAGCGACAGATGGTGTCTGATACGCTCTTCCATCTCATCGTTATGCTCTATAGTTATCAGGCGCCCATCCGGCACAAGTCCTTCGGCAAGGCAGAGCGCACTATAGCCCGTGAAAGTACCTAATTCGAGAATACGCTTCGGTCGTATCATATGGCTAATCATGGATAAGACGCGTCCTTGCACATGTCCACTGAGCATATGCGGGTTGAGCGTATGCACATAGGTGGAGCGAGTGATAGCACGAAGCACTTCATTCTCCGCACTCGAATGGGCTGCTATGTATTCGTCAAGGGACATTTTGGGAGTAGTCAGTGGTCAGTTTTCAGTGGTCAGTGGAGGTTGATGGCTTCGTCCCAAGTGTAATCCTTGTCTTCCGCGGAAGAAGGGATATACCCCATTGTTTCCTTGGCTTTCTCTTGCGGGAAAGTAAAATATGTGCATACACACTCGCAAAGCAGTTCAGACACTTCTCCTTTGGAAGTATCTGCCCCACTCCATATCTCTCCTTGTACAATCGCTATATTGCGTCGCATCTCCTTCAGATAGGCACGCAGTTTGATATATGGTTGCTGCGTACTAACGGGCTTATGATAGCGCATTTCCATTTTCGCTGTCACTCCCGCAGTCTGCAGTTTATGAAAGACTACCCATCCGCATATTTCATCTAACAACACCGCTTGTATACCTCCGTGCAGCGTATCAATCCATGACTGATGGTTCTGCGTGGGTTTCCAGATGGAGATGATATCTTCTCCATCCTCGAAAAAGCGCATCTGCGTTCCTATTGGATTGGTAGGACAGCAACCAAAGCAGTTATATTGCGGTATCGCTATCCAAGGGTTATTTATTCGTTTCATACCAAACAATTATCTAATGCTTCTGTAAGTGCTTTTTTATCCAAGTGCTGCCCAATAAAGACCAGTTTCTGCATTCTGTCACCATATTGTTCATCCCAATCTTTCTGTAACTGTGCGTCCTGCGCCATGAGTTGCATCAGTTCCTCTTTAGGCATCGTTGCAAACCATTCCCCTGCTTGGCGCATATTGAACTGCTTACCAGCTTGCTCGAAGAGATAACACATATCAAACTCCTCGGCAAAATAGCACATACCTTTACAGCGAATGATATTCTTTGGCCAATGTGCCGCCACGAACTCATCAAACATTCCCAGATCAAATGGCTTGCGCGCGTAATAAACATAGGTCTCAATTCCATATTCGTCACCATGCTTATGGTCATGGCCACAGCAGCAATGCCCATGTTCGTGATCACAATGCGAGTGGTCTTCATGTTCGTGGTGATGATGTTCATGGTGTTCGTGGTGGGTTGCATCTTCAATCTCATGAATCCAAGTGGCAGAAGTAGCGACTTTATCGAAGTTAAAAAGGCGCGTATTGAGTATATTCTCAAAGGGCACATCACAGTAGTTCGTTTCAATAATTTGTGCCTTTGGTTGTATAGCGCGAATGATTGACTTGATGTGGTTTAATTCGTCTTCGCTAACTTCGGAAGCCTTGTTTAATAAAATTACATTGCAGAATTCTATTTGCTCTATAACAAGCGCAGAGAGGTCTTCTTGCTTGGCTACAACTTGCTTTTTATTTGCATGATGATCTAATTGTTCGATAAACTCATCTCGCAGTCGTAATGCGTCCACCACAGAGCATATGCAGTCGAGGACTGGCAGTCCATCTTGTGCGTACTGCGGTACCATTTGCATGTATGAGCATAGTGTCTGTGCGATAGGAATGGGTTCGCATATTCCGCTTGCCTCGATAACAATATAATCAAACCGCATGGATGGATTGGCCATGAGGTCATGTAACTGCTCGATGAGGTCCATCTTGAGTGAGCAGCATATACATCCATTCTGCAGTGCAACGAGCGAGTCATCTCCTTGCGAGACCACTCCGCCCTTCTGAATAAGCGAGGCGTCGATATTCACCTCGCCGATGTCATTGACAATAACGGCAAAGCGTATGCCTTGGTTATTGGTAAGTATTCTATTGAGCAAAGTAGTCTTACCGCTCCCCAGATAACCGGTGAGCAGTAAAACTGGTGTTTGATTGATTTTTTGCATTATTGTGTCATTGTATTTTGTATTAGCGTCCTGCATACGCTGCGTAATCGGCGTAGTATTTCTCTATCAAGTCGTTATGACCGAAGCGCTCGCATGTTTGCAGCACATAACCTAAGATAGCTGCTTGGCGACCTGTGGTGGACTCCATAACCGCTTTTTGTCTTCTATCAAGCGAGTTGGCAAAACGAATATACTCCACGCATGTATTCGCCACCTTATCCATGATAGCCAATCCTTTTTCGTCCTCGCCAAGCATGAAGTACAAGCCTGCCATAGACGCAGAAGTGTAGTCGTATGGAATATTATACCCAGGTAACTGCGCTTCTGCAAAATCCAACACCTCAAGCGCTTTCTCTTTTTGGTTCTCACGCACGAGTTGTTCTGCCAATTGAGCAAGCATCATACGGTGCGTGCGGCACATACGCATAAGGTTCTCATCAATATAAATACCCGGGATATTCATATTACCATATTGGAACTTATGGAGCATATTCTCATACATTTTCTCCGTATTGACGCGTGGTTGACCATCAGCACTGCGTGTAGGTGTAATCTGATAAGTAAGTCCTGTCAACTCTAACCATGGTTCGAGTCCAAGGTAATAGTCATTACCTACCGTTGCGCAGAAATACATAGGACGCTCAAAGTCATTCTGTTCAATCATTTCCATAATCATCATCTCCGAGCGCGTGTACATACGCTTTTTCCGAAGCATCATCTGTTCGCCTGCCGGAGTAGTAATATACAATTGATCAGATGGCAAATAATTTTCTCCTTCTCTATTCTTGGTGCGTGGGTCATCAGAGCGCAAGAAAGCAAAAGCTTTCTCCACCGGGATAGGTTGTCCGAGACGGTTGTCCACACGCGCTATCTCGTTCTTACCCGGCATATAATCCTTATACTCCCATGAGATAGGAAGCGCTTGCGACTCATAGTAAGGACGCTTCATCTGCGCTATATACCAGTCTGTTTGCAGATAAGAGAGGTTACAAACGCGCTTATCGGTGCCTACTCCTTCCACTTCTTGGTTATACCACAATGGGAAAGTGTCATTATCTCCATTGGAGAAGAGGATAGCATTCTCTTCGCACGACTTGAGGTAGTTAGCACCGAAATCACGGCATGCGTATCTATTCGATCTATCGTGGTCATCCCAGTTCTGCGAAGCCATCTGTGCAGGCACGAGCAATGTAACGAGAGCCACCAAGACAGCAACCATCGTTTTGCTTCCATCAGATTTTAATGCGCTGTTAGACCAGTCTATCAGTGCCAAGACACCAAGACCAATCCATATACAGAAAGCATAGAAAGAGCCTGCATAGGCATAATCACGCTCACGCGGTTGGTAAGGTGTTTGATTGAGGTACATGACAATAGCCAAACCTGTCAAGAAGAAAAGCAAGAAAGTAAGGATGAAATTCTTCTTTCCTTCTGTAGTTTCCTCTCCATTGCGCTTGGTCAACTGCCATATGATACCTATCAAACCCAATATAAGCGGCAACATGTAATACACATTATGTCCCTTATTTTCTTTGAGTTCTGTCGGTAACAAGTCTTGGTCGCCTAACATAGCGTCATCAATTATATCAAAGCCCGTAATCCAATTACCCTTTGTTATATCTCCATAAGACTGTAAGTCATTTTGACGCCCCGAGAAATTCCACATGAAATAGCGCCAGTACATGAAATTAACTTGGTAACGGAAGAAGAAACGCAAGTTCTCACCGAAAGTAGGACAATAATCCGTTTTTTGTTGCCCACAATAGTCGTACCTGACGCGTTTACCCTTCACATCTGCCCACTCCTTATATGCTTGCACATGCGAACTTTGCGAAGAATACATGCGCGGGAAAAGCATACAGAACTGGTCCATAAACTCATAATTGGTTTTATAGCCAGTGATAACATATTTGTCTTTCTCCCCCTCTACAGATGGTGCTGGAGCATATTGCGCATGCCCTATTTTCTCAACCGGGATACACATATTACCCTCCACTCTGAGTTTGACAGGCGCATTGTATGTCTGACCATAGAATAAAGGACGATCTCCATACTGCTCACGATTAAGATAATACTTGAGTGAGAACACATTATCGGGTGAGTTCTGATCCATTGGCGTATCTGCGCTGGAACGGATAACGAGTGCAGCATACGAACTATAACCTATCAGAATGACAGTAATCATCACCATAGCTGTATTAAGCCAACGAGCCGAGAGCATATTAGGCTTAGTCATCAAGAAAGCCAATAAGCCCGCAGAAAGACCTAATCCCATCCACCATTTCTCAAAGAGGAAAGCTGCGCCACTCAAAGCAAATGCGAGCGTGCAGGCAATAGCCATACGCTGCTTGGACTGGTCTTTTTTGGTTTCAACAATAGCCCATACCAGCGACGCAATAACCAATAGTATATACACCGCAAGACCTGTATTGAACGGACATCCGAGTTGATTAACGAATAACAATTCAAACCAACCAGCTATCGTTGGAAATCCAGGTATTATACCGTATAAGATAATGAGTAGAATAGCGCAAGAAACGAAGAAAGCCTTACACATCCCCCACCAAGAAAAATCATACTTGCGGAAATAATACACCAACACGATAGCAGGAATAGTCAGCAAGTTCAGCAAGTGCACACCAATAGATAATCCCATTAGGTACGCAATGGCTATCAACCAGCGGTCACTTCCCTCCTCGTCTGCCAACTCATCCCACTTGAGGATAAGCCAGAAAACCACTGCCGTGAACAAAGACGACGAAGCATATACCTCACCCTCTACTGCCGAGAACCAGAAAGTATCGCTGAAAGTGTAAGCCAGTGAACCTACAAAGCCAGCTCCGAGCAATGCAATGCCTTTCCACAATGTATCAGGCTGCACTAATTTCTTCGCTAACGCCGTGATAGTCCAGAAAAGGAACAAGATCGTGAATGCACTCGCCAAGGCGGACAGCGCATTAACACACATTGCCACTTGCGTCGTATCTGCTGCAAAAAGCGAGAAGAAACGCCCCATCAACATAAAGAATGGTGCTCCGGGTGGGTGGCCGACATCCAACTTCCATGCACTTGAAATAAACTCACCGCAATCCCAAAACGATGCGGATGGCTCCAATGTAAGGAGATACGTAGCGGCTGCGATAGCAAATACCACCCATCCACAAAGCGTATTCCACAATTTGAAATGTTTCATATATCTATTATTTTTTCATTAAATGCCCACAATACGGCAAAATACGATGCAAAGGTACAAAAAATATTTAACATGCACTATTTTACAGGTGGAAATATTTATTTTTAAACCCAAATAGGCACTTTTCTAAAATAATGTACGCACGCGCTTGCATATATCAAAAAAAAGTAGTATCTTTGCGGGCTTTTTGTGATATAACAAACATAATATACTATACACCATGAACTTAGAGAACAGAAAAATTGCAGTTATCGGCTTAGGCTATGTTGGTTTACCTTTAGCTATTGAGTACGGTAAGAAGTATCGTGTTATTGGTTTTGACATCTACCAAGCACGCGTTGAGGAACTTGAGCGAGGAGAAGACCACACGCTTGAGGCAGACCTCGTGGGAATGAAACAAGCTCGTGACTTATACAAGAGTACAGGCGAGATTGGTCTATCTTTCACTTCAAACCCAGAGGAACTAAAGGAGGTAAACACCTATATTGTTACCGTACCTACTCCTATCGACGCATTCAACAATCCGAACCTCACACCACTCCTCAAAGCGAGCGAGACCATTGGTAAAACACTTTGCAAAGGGGACATAGTCATCTACGAAAGTACCGTCTATCCAGGTTGTACCGAGGAAGACTGCGTGCCTGTATTGGAGAAATTCTCAGGATTAAAATTCAACGAGGACTTTTTCTGTGGTTATTCACCTGAACGCATTAACCCAGGTGACAAGGTGAACACTCTTACCAAGATTACCAAGATTACTTCGGGTTCTACACCAGAGGTAGCCGACCTCGTGGACGCACTCTACAATAGTATTCTGCTCAATGGCACACACAAGGCTCCTAACATGAAAGTTGCGGAAGCTGCCAAAGCAGTAGAGAATAGTCAGCGCGATGTGAATATCTCGTTCATGAACGAGTTGGCACTCATCTGCGATCGCGTAGGCATCGACACCAATGATGTGATTGAGGCAGCTGGCACCAAATGGAACTTCCTCAAATATCGCCCAGGATTAGTTGGCGGCCACTGTATTTCAGTAGATCCATATTACCTCGCGCATAAAGCAAAAGCCTTAGGATACGACCCACAAGTGATACTCAGCGGTCGTGCAGTCAACAACTCGATTGCAAAATTCATTGCGGATAAAGTGCTTAAACTGATGATTCAGAAAGACCACAAGATTTTGCACTCTAATGTGCTTATTTTAGGTGTCACTTTCAAGGAAAACTGTCCTGACTGCCGCAATACCAAAGTGATTGACATCGCTAATGAGTTAGAGGATTTTGGTGTAAATGTGGACTTGTACGACCCATGGGCAAGTAATGAGGTTATCAAGCATGAGTATGGAAAAGAACTCATTCCTGCTATTGAGCCTAACAAGAAATATGCTGCCATCATCGCATGCGTTAGTCATGAGCAATTCCAAACATTTGATTTCAAGAAATACCAAGAGCAAGGTGCTGTTATCTTCGATGTGAAGAACTTTGTAGATCGTCAGTTCGTGGATGCACGCTTATAATGTGAATAAATATGAAAATAGCAGTTGCAGGCACAGGATATGTGGGTTTGAGCATCGCTACTCTACTCGCTCAGCATAATGAAGTATGGGCAGTGGATATCATTCCAGAGAAAGTAGAGATGATCAATAACCATATATCGCCTATCCAAGATGAGTATATTGAGCGTTATTTACGGGAAGTACCTTTGAGGCTCACCGCCACTTTAGACGCAGACAAAGCATATAAAGACGCAGAGTTTGTCGTTATCGCAGCGCCTACCAATTATGATAGTAAGCGTAATTATTTCGATACTTCTGCAGTGGAGATGGTGATTGAAACCGTCATGCGCGTCAATCCTAACGCTACAATGATTATCAAATCCACCGTACCCGTAGGATACACGGAAAGCGTACGCCAAAAATACCAATGCGATAATATCCTCTTCTCGCCGGAATTCCTGCGAGAGAGCAAAGCACTCTATGATAACCTTTATCCAAGTCGTATCATTGTTGGAACGGTTCTAAGCAATGAACGATGCAAAGAAGAAGCTACTCGCTTTGCTGAGTTACTCAAAGAAGGCGCACTCAAAGAAAATATTGAGACGCGTATCATGGGTCTAACGGAAGCAGAGGCAGTGAAACTATTCGCAAACACCTATCTGGCACTACGCGTTAGTTATTTCAACGAACTCGATACTTATGCAGAGATGAAAGGATTAGACACACAATCCATCATTGATGGTGTTTGTTTAGACCCACGCATCGGTACGCATTACAACAATCCATCGTTTGGTTATGGCGGTTATTGTTTGCCTAAAGACACCAAACAACTGCTTGCCAACTATCAAGATGTACCCGAAAACTTGATTGAAGCAATCGTAGAGAGTAATCGTACACGCAAGGATTTCATCGCTGACCGAGTACTTGCCAAAGCAGGTTATTACGACTACTATCACAATGGTGACTTCAATGCAGCAGAAGAGCATCCATGCGTCATAGGTGTGTATCGCCTAACCATGAAATCCAATAGTGATAATTTCCGTCAATCGAGTATTCAAGGCATTATGAAACGCGTGAAAGCAAAAGGCGCGCAAGTAATCATCTACGAACCTACTCTGGAGAACGGTACCACTTTCTTCGGCAGTGTGGTAGTAAATAACTTGGCTGAATTCAAACAGAAAAGTCAAGCGATTATTGCCAATCGTTATGATACTTGTTTGGATGATGTACAAGAGAAAGTATATACCCGCGATATTTTCCGACGCGACTAATAATCATATGGCTGATAAATGGCTGAAAAAGTAGAACATATCGGAAAGAAAGAGATCATTTGGAGCTACGCAGGCACGGCTTTTATGATAGGCGCTGGCGTGCTTTTATTGCCATTTATTCTCAATAAAATGCCAGATGAGACAGTAGGTGTATGGAATATATTCCAAACAATCACTGCGCTCGTTTTATTGCTCGATTTTGGGTTTAGACCCACCTTTGCCAGAAACATAAGTTATATCTTTACTGGCGTCAAAACACTACAGAAAAATGGTGTAGCGCACACAGACTCCGACGCGAATGTAGATTATAGTTTGCTAAAAGGATCGCTCATCGCTATGAGGCGTTTCTACCAATGGATTGCCCTCGCCGTATTCGGATTATTGCTAACAGCAGGAACGGCGTATTTCTATTATATATTGCAGAAATACTCCGGGGATCGCACTGACGCACTCATCGCGTGGCTGCTACTCATCGCCATCAACTGTTATAATCTCTATACATTCTACTACGACGCATTATTAACAGGGAAAGGATATGTGAAGCAAAGCCAACAAATCAATATGTTAGGACAAATTGTTTACATTGGTTTGGCTATTACTTTGATTTATGCAGGTTTTGGACTAACTGCTATCGTTGGTTCACAATTCATTTCTACCATCATTCGGCGTTTCCTCACCTACAAGGTATTTTTCACAGCACCATTAAAAGAAAAATTAGCCTGCGTACAAGCGCAAGAACCGAAGAATATACTAACAGCCATCACCCCCAATGCCATCAAGATAGGATTGACAAATTTAGGTGGTTTCTGTGTCAATAAATCAGCTATTCTAATTGGTTCTGCCTTTCTCACTTTAGAGCAAATAGCATGCTACGGAATTACCATCCAAGTGATGGATATCTTAGCACGCTGCGCTTCGGTTTTCTACCAAGCCTATACGCCTAAATTAGCGCAATGCCGTGCGGAGAAGAATATTTCGCAATTAAAACATTACTATTTATTGTGCACCGGTAGTTTATGGGCGGTATTTATCCTCGGTGGTCTCGCGTGGATTTTCCTTGGCGAATGGGCTTTAGCATTCATGAATAGCCAAACGCATTTTGTGCCTATTGGAAAGCTATGCGTCATGCTACTCATCAGCGCATTGGAGCACAACCATGCCATTTCGGCAGGATTTATCATGGCGGATAACAAAATTCCATTCTTTATCCCTTCTCTGCTGAGTGGCGGCGCAACAGTGATTTTGCTTTTTGTATTCCTTTATATCTTTGATTTTGGTATATGGGGACTTATCTTGGCGCCAGGTATCGCCCAATTGGCATACCAAAACTGGAAATGGCCGAGTGTTGTTATTAATGAATTTTGGTCAAAGAGACAAGTTAATTAGTGCCATACATCATATTCATATTACTCACATTAGTCTTATCTATTGTCTTCGATAAGCAGGAATATACAACCTCAAAAAAATGGTGGTATGTCTTTTTATGCTTTTATCTTATTTTACTATCTGGACTGAGAAACGGCGTTGGAGGAGACACACAATGCTACATGAATGACTTTGATGATGTACCAACCCACCCACAAGATTACGGACAATATATAATGGAATGTATCGCATTGCGCGGATACATGCCAGCGTGGTCTATGCTCAATATTATATGCAAACAATTATTCAACTCATTTTATGCTGTACAACTAATTGAAGCATTTTTTGTAAATATCTGTGTTTTTTACTTATTCAAGAAATACACATCGAAGATTTTTCTGTGCGTACTCCTTTATGGTCTAACGGGATACTTCTTCATTTTTAATACAGAAGTGATGCGCGAAGCATTTGCAATCTGTTTATGCGGGATAGGAATGGCACAATATTTAGATGGAAACAAGAAAACATTCTATGCTTTAGTCTTTGTAAGCCTATTTTTCCATCTATCGGCGCTCATTGTATTTATCTTCCCATTTATTCGGCTTCCTAAAATCAACATACATACTTTACTGATTACTTTCATAGTCGCTTTTATATTATGGATAGCAAGCGATTATTTCATTGCATTTCTCATTCAATTCATTGAAAAGTATAGCAGTATTCTAAGCAATAAAATCATATCGTACGCAGATCAAAAAAGCAACTTACCCGGTTTTCTCGAATTAGCACTACGCTATATTGTAGGGCAAGCAGGCATTATTTATTTTGTTCAATACTACAAAGAGATTGATGATAAATGGCATTCAGACTACCTTCGTTATTTCAGTTTCTATTTAGTGATTGCAATTCTGGTATGCAGCATACCTGGCTTTTACCGCTTTATTAACTACTCTATCCTCTTCTGCATCATCATGATGGCAGAATTTCTTGCGAGTATAAAAATACAACTCAAACACTTAGCGCTAACCAAAGTGGTTTTTGTATTGATTTTTACCTATTATTGTGGGAAATACTATTTGCGTATTTGGCCTAACAATAAGAGATATCACTACGAGTTTTTCGTTCCCTATACATCTATTTTTGATGAGAATGTAAATACCACTTACAGGTACGATATGTGGTACGAGGCTGTTCACCCAGAAAAGAACCAAAAGAACTCTCGAAGCTTATAAACGATATGAATATATTTTGTGTCATAGTTACATATAACGGAATGAAATGGATAGACAAATGCTTGTCAAGCATTTTATCCTCTTCTATCCATATAACACCTATCGTCGTAGATAATAACTCTGCCGATAACACCACCGAATACATCTTGTCCGATTACCCAAATACCATTCTCATAAAATCCCATATTAATTTAGGATTTGGGCAGGCAAATAATAAAGGAATACAATATGCCCTCCAAAACGGAGCCACACATGTTTTATTACTCAATCAAGACGCATGGATAGCACCAGATATGATAGAAAAAATGCTGCCATATATGGATGATCACTCTTTAATTAGTCCATTACATATGACTGGCAAGGGAGATCGAATGGATACTAATTTCTGCAAACACGCAGTTATGCGTTCACCTGAATTAGAGCGACTACAAAATGATTGGACAGTAGGACAAACGAATAAATATTATACCGACGAAATAAATGCAGCATGCTGGTTACTGCCACGCGTTGTAATTGAAGAAATCGGCGGATTTAATCCCCTATTCTTTCATTACGCGGAAGATAACGACTATTTACAACGCATCCATTACCACCAAAAAGGTATATATTTCATACCATCCGCACGCGTCTTCCACGATAGAGAAAACATAGCAGTGAAATGTCCATCCATGCAATCTATATACCAAAATTTGATATTAAGAGCCGTTAACATCAACTATTGTACATTACATTGCTTATTTATACGATGGAGATATGTATTAGCCGTTATACACACTGCCATATGCGAAAGAAGAATAAAAGATATACAATACTTAATTCAGGCACTAATGCGTTACCATACCATGTATCGTGCTATTCATAATAATCGTAAAACACTTAAAACCAAAGGAGCACACTGGATAAGTTAACTCACTCCTACATATAAAATGACGCCACTCGTTTCTATAATTATCCCATGCTATAATCAAGGCGATTTGCTCGCAAAAGCACTTGAGTCAGTACTTAAACAAAGTTTAAGCACTTGGGAATGTATTATTGTGAATGACGGCTCTACTGACAATAGTGCTATTATTGCAAAAGATTTCTGTGACAGAGATAGGCGATTTATACACATATACAAAGAGAATGGTGGAAGTGCCAGTGCACGAAACTGCGGACTGAAGCATAGCAAAGGCAAATATATACAATTCCTTGATGCAGACGACACAATTGACATCTACAAATTGGAGAAACAAACGAAACGATTGGAAGAATGTAACATAGATATATGCCAAACAGGTTTCTGCTTTGTTTATCCTGATGGGACAAGCACCACCTATACCCATAAAATAGATAAAATGCGTATTTATACCCAATGGGGACTTGGTTATTCTGTACCTCCGCACGCCTTTATGTATAGAGCCGATTTTATTAAGGACAATAATATTCTATTCGACGAGCAATGCCGGTATAGAGAAGATTGGAATTTTCTTATCCAATGCTTTAATGCAACACCAAAAATTGAATATATCACAGACTATTGCGGAGCATTGTATTACCAAAACGAAGAAGGGAAAACCAGTTCGTATATAAAAATGCAAGAAGGAAACTTCATCTTCATGGCTTATATGTGTTCACAATTATCTGGCTGGAAAAAACTATTATGGACGATACGCATCTCAAAAGAATTATGGATTTGTATATTGAGAATGATTAAATATAGAAGTGTATATTCCATTCGTCTTATTAATAAACTATTTGCCAATAAAGATAGCCTATTAACTACCACTGGAGCCATCCTATTTATGCCTATCACATTATTTGCAATAATGCATTATTTCGTTAGAACTTATATCATAAAATGAAAAAAATACTGCTCATATGTGTCAACTATAAATCAGATGATATGCTCCAGAAATTCGTGGAGTCCATTTATCGTGCAGAAACGGCAGTAAAAGAACATTTACAAATAGATATACAAGTGGCGGACAACTCGGAAAATAATGTAGGTTATATGGGTGGCGCATTGGAAATATACAATAAGCAAGCAAGTGATTATGATTTCGTGTCTATCTCAAATGTAGATTTAACACTGACATCTGATTTCTTTGAAAAACTACTGACTATTGATACACAACATATTGGTTGGATTGCACCAGATATTTACACACAAAAAATTGATAGACACGAAAATCCGTATTTTCTCTCACGCCCCACAAAATGCCATTTTATTATTTGGGATATAATCTATAGTTCCACTATTATATACAGGATTTATCACTCTTTACATTTACTCAAAAATAGAAAGAAAACAATCTATCCTACTTGCTATATATATGCAGGACATGGATCATTCATGCTATTTACGAAGGCATTTGTACAGCAAAATCCGGAATTGCACTTTCCCGGATTTATGTATGGTGAAGAGATTTTCATGGCAGAGTTGGTGCGTGCCGCACAACTAAAAGTAATATACACACCCACTCTGCAAATACATAACATTGGTAATATAAATACAAGTCTAATCAATCAAGCGCAGAAATCAAAATGGAGTAAAAATAGTTTGCGCGCTATATATAAGCTATTCTTTAAATGAATAAATTGGTAAGCATCATAATGCCCGCGTACAATAGTGGACGATTTATTGAGCAGTCCATCCGCAGTGTACTATCTCAAACCTATACGGATTGGGAACTACTTATCGTAGATGATTGCTCTACAGATAACACGACTTCTATCGTTGCATCGTTTAAAGACAAGCGTATTCATTATCAGCGTAATACTAATAATATGGGTGCAGCACTAACTCGAAATGAGGCATTGAAAATCGCAAAAGGTAAATACATAGCGTTTTTAGACTCTGATGACATATGGGATGCTGAAAAATTAGAAAGACAGATTGCATACATGCAACAAACAGGGTATGCATTCACATTTACAAACTACAGAATTATAAACGAAGATGGTAGTTCGCAAGGCAAAGAGTTACAAATGCCCTCCTCTATGACTTACCACCAGTATTTGCGTAATACAGCTATCGGATGCCTAACAGTTATCATAGATAAAGAACAAACAGGTGATTTTAGGATGCCTAATATAAAAAGCAGTCATGACTTTGCATTATGGCTACAAATTATGAAACGCGGTTTTAACGCATACTCCATGCCGCAATGCCTCGCATCATACCGAATAGTGACCACCTCAAATACAGCAAAAAAATGGAAAGCAGCACAAGATGTATGGCGAGTTTATCGAGAAATTGAAAATATCAATCTCATCTATGCCACATTCTGCTTTTTAGGATATGCAATAAACGCTATCATCAAAAGACTATAAAATAAATGAAAATACTTAAATACATATTTGACCGCACTATGGCATTAATAGGTTTACTATTTCTATGGCCTATTTTACTCGTAGTAGCCATACTAATCAAAAAACAAATGCCCGGTCCTGTATTTTTCGTCCAGCAACGCGTAGGAAAAGACGGAAAACTTTTCCCATGCCATAAATTCCGTACGATGACCATTGGACATAATGGAACAAGCATCAGCATAGCTGGTGAAAGTCGTATCACACCACTCGGCGCTAAATTACGCAGATATAAATTAGATGAACTACCCGAATTATGGGATGTGCTCATTGGCAATATGTCCTTCGTAGGTCCTCGACCTGATGTGCCAGGCTATGCAGACAAACTGCAAGGAGAAAATCGTATCATCCTGACACTACGACCAGGCATTACTGGACCAGCAACACTCAAATACAGAAATGAAGAAGATTTACTGGCTACCAAGGCAAACCCAATACAATACAATAATGAAGTTATATACCCTGACAAAGTAAGAATAAACCGATATTATGCTGAACATTACTCGTTCATGGATGATATTCGAATCATTTTTTGCACTATATTGGGAAGACAAATGATTTATAATAACGAACTAATATAATGTAATATATGCAAAAACGCATTTATTTATGCTTGGCTCACATGAGCGGGCAAGAACAAAAATACATCAACGAAGCATTCGACACCAACTGGGTAGTACCACTTGGACCTAATGTTAATGGCTTTGAAGAAGACCTCAAACATTTTGTTGGGCAAGACAAAGAAGTAGTCGCACTTTCGTCAGGAACTGCTGCCATACACTTAGCACTCATTGCATGCGGTGTAAAAAATGGAGATGAAGTAATATGCCAGAGTTTTACATTCTGCGCATCGGCCAATCCAATTACATATATCGGAGCAAAACCCATATTCGTTGATTCCGAAGTAAATTCATGGAATATAGATCCTACGCTTTTAGAACAAGCGATTATAGAACGAAAAGAAAAGACCGGAAAATACCCAAAGGCTATTATACTCGTCTATTTATACGGCATGCCCGGACAAATAGATAAAATCGTCGCTATTAGTAAAAAATACAATATTCCTCTAATAGAAGATGCTGCTGAGGGAATGGGCAGTCGCTTCAATAATCAAGTATGTGGTACATTTGGTGAGTATGGTATATTATCCTTTAATGGAAATAAAATGATAACTACCTCAGGAGGAGGAGCCATCATTTGTCCCAATAAAGCAGCAAAAGAAAAAATCATGTGGCTCGCTACACAAGCACGAGAAAGCTATCCATACTACCAACACGAAACTATTGGATACAACTATCGACTATCAAATATATGCGCAGGAATAGGACGAGGACAAATGACAATTATTGATGAGCATATTGCCCATCACCAACATATTGCACAACTATATAAAAATGCATTTAAGGATATACCTGGAATAAGTTTTCATGACAACCCTTCCCACCAATACGATAGTAACTTCTGGTTATCTACAATCCTTTTAGACGAGAGTATAAAGGTCAAAGGAGAAGAAGAAACCTATACAAAAAACATTCAAGGAGCAATCGGCGGTGCTGCTGGAATAGTACATAGCAATTCAAATATACATACCGATTGCGAACCAAATAATAATGTAGAGGCCATGCGTATTCAATTAGATATGGCGGGCATAGAAAGCAGACCACTATGGAAACCTATGCACAAGCAACCTGTATTTAGAAACGAAGTTGCATACACAAATGGCGTATCTGAAACTTTATTCAAAAAAGGGTTATGCCTACCAAGTGGTCCTATGGTGACAGAAGAGGATGTGCAATACATCATTAAGAATATTAAAGAAAATATCATTTAACTTATACTATAAATATCACAACATAATGGCATTTTTTGGATTATTTAACAGAGAAAAGAAAGAGACCTTAGATAAAGGACTCGAAAAAAGCAAGGAATCTGTACTCAGCAAAATCAGTCACGCTATCGCAGGAAAATCAACTATTGACGACGATGTGCTTGACTCACTGGAGGAAGCACTCATCACTTCAGATGTAGGCGTAGAGACCACACTGCGTATCATTGAGCGTGTACAAGAGAGAGCCAAACGAGATAAATACCTCGGCACCTCCGAACTGCGCCAACTATTAGTAGAAGAAATCGTTGAGTTACTCCAAGAGAACAACAGCGGAGATGAAGTCGATTTTACTGACGAACTGCCTACCAAACCCTATGTTATCATGGTCGTGGGTGTCAACGGTGTAGGAAAAACAACGACTATTGGCAAACTCGCCTACCAATACAAACAAGCAGGTAAGAAGGTTTATCTTGGTGCTGCCGATACCTTCCGCGCGGCCGCTGTAGAGCAATTATGTATATGGGGCGAACGCATTGGCGTACCTGTCATCAAGCAGCAACAAGGTTCCGACCCTGCGTCGGTGGCTTTCGACACCCTGCAATCAGCTAAAGCCAATGATGCAGACATCGTGCTCATTGATACTGCAGGACGATTACACAACAAGATAAACCTCATGAATGAGTTGACCAAGATAAAGAATGTGATGCAAAAAGTTGTACCTAACGCACCGCACGATGTGATGCTCGTTTTAGACGGATCTACTGGACAGAATGCCTTTGAACAAGCAAAACAATTCACTGCAGCCACACAGGTCACTTCACTCGCCATTACCAAACTGGATGGAACAGCCAAAGGAGGAGTGGTTATTGGCATCTCTGACCAATTCAAAATACCTGTCCGATTCATTGGATTAGGAGAACAAATGACTGACCTACAATGCTTTAATAGAAAAGAATTTGTTCAGTCTTTATTAGGTTCAATCGCACAATAATATACATTACCAACTATATATTTTTTCATTATGAAAGAAGAACTTCAAAAACCATCATGCGAGGCATTTCGCATCGAATCCGATTTATTAGGCGAATTGCAAGTACCAGCCAATGCATACTATGGCGTACAGACTCAACGCGGTATTAACAATTACAAAGTTAGTAACCTCAAAATGTCTGACTACCCAGAGTATATCATTGCGATGGGCTATATTAAACTCGCTGCTGTTGAGGCCAACCACGAACTTGGTGTTATCAATGATGAAATCTATGCAGCTATCGCACAGGCATGCAAAGAACTGATTGACGGCAAGATGCACGACCAATTCCCTACTGATATGGTGCAAGGTGGCGCTGGAACAACTGTCAACATGAATGCCAACGAGGTAATCGCTAACCGCGCATTGGAAATCATGGGGCACCAACGAGGTGAGTATCAATTCTGCTCGCCTAACGATCATGTCAACTGCGCTCAATCCACCAATGACGCCTACCCTTCTGCTTTCCGCTATGCTTTCATTCGTATGAACCGCGAACTAACTGCAGAACTAAGCAAATTAGTGGCTGCATTACGCAAGAAAGGAGATGAGTTTAACGACTCTATCAAGATGGGACGCACACAGTTACAAGATGCAGTACCTATGACCAGCGGACAGGAATTCCACGCTTTCGCTAATACATTAGAGGACGAAATTGCTAACTTAAACCGCAATGCTAACTTCTTATACGAAATCAATATGGGCGCTACTGCTATCGGTACGGGTTTGAACGCTGTGGCTGGATATGCAGAACTCTGCACACAGAAGCTATGCGAACTAACAGGTGAACCATTCACCAAAGCAAGAGATTTAGTGGCTGCAACACCTGACACAGGCGATTATGTAAGCTACTCCGCAGCCTTGAAACGCTTAGCTGTCAAACTGAGCAAAACATGTAATGACCTGCGATTAATGGCATCCGGTCCTCGTTGTGGTTTGCACGAAATAAACCTTCCTCCTATGGCTCCAGGTTCATCTATCATGCCAGGCAAAGTAAACCCTGTTATTCCAGAGGTAACCAACCAAGTATGCTTCAAAGTGATTGGCAACGACACCACTGTATGCTTTGCAGCGGAGGCAGGACAGTTACAACTCAATGTGATGGAACCAATCATCACCGAATGTATCTTCGAATCTATCACATGGTTGCGTAACGTGATGCAAATCCTTCGTGAGAAATGTATTGACGGCATTACTATCAATCGCGAGCATAACGCTGCTACCGTTAAGAACTCTATTGGTATCGTCACTGCACTCAATCCTGTTATTGGTTACAAAGCTTCTACCAAGATTGCTAAAGAAGCATTGGAGACAGGCAAAGGCGTGTATGATTTGGTATTAGAGCACGGTATTCTAAGCAAAGAGCAATTAGACGAACTGCTTGACCCAAGCAATATGCTTGCAGCACACTAATCGCACACGCGCGCACATAATAAATAAGGTGGCTCATACGAGTCACCTTATTTTATTATCGTTATAGTTCTTATCGGCGTGCTCCTCCACTACCGCCACTTGAACGACCTCCGCCAGAATAACTTCCACCAGAGCGACCGCCTCCTGAGTAGGAACCGCCACTTGAACGACTGCCGCCTGAATACGAACCTACACTACTGCGTGAACTCGAAGGCATGCGCTGAGGAGTGTATGTACTAGACGAGCGCGTAGTGGTTGTGCGTTGCGTGGTAGCCGCACTGGTGCGTACAGGAGCACTGGTGCGTTGCGCGGTAGCAGTGCGTTGGGTAGTAGCAGCACTGGTGCGCTGAGCAGTTGCTGTGCGCTGGGTGGTTGCTGTGCGCTGAGTGGTAGCAGTGCGTTGAGCGGTAGCTGTGCGCTGAGCGGTCGCTTGATCCTTGCGTGCTACAGATTGAGAACGCGACGCAACGGTATTCTGACTACCGAAAGTGCGACTTGCCACAGAACGCGTAGGGGTGTTTGCAGCTAACGCTTGGCGTGTACGAACACTCGAAGTGCTGCGTATATCATGAGCGTTTCTCATTCCGCTATTACGCTGAGAGAAAGAGCGATGTGGATGGGCCACTGCGTAATCTCTGCGGGTTACACCGCTATGTAACTCATGCCAACCATGGTGTACATGGTGTCCCGGACGGAAAGAGCACCAATGGTGGTGGTGATGGAATGCATAGCAGTGATGCCAGTACCAGTCATGTGCCCAACAACTATGTGCGTACCACCAACTTGGATAATATCCCCAATACCACGGAGAAGTCCACGCATACCATGTAGTCCCCCAGAACCAATCATAGATTAATGGTCGCCTTATGTATATAGGCTCTATGATATAGTTGGCGCCATACACATACTCATCACCTATTACTTGTACGGTTACTTGCTCTGCCTCATCTTTTTCCACATAGATAGAAGCCACATCTTGGTATATATCTTTAGCCAAGATAGCTTGTAATACGATAAGACGCTTATTTCCTTCGCCTGTCTCTATCACGCGCAAGTAATCTACTTGACCATCTCCATTCAGATCGAGGTTGCAGAACGCACTATCCGGGTTATTGAGCTTCATTTCGAACTGCTCAAGATTTTCAGCTTCTGCAAAGAGCTTAGCTACAACCTTCAAATCTAATCCTTCAGAGATATCCGTACTGTTTGCTGAAACAGTGATTGTCTCATCTGCCCACGATGTAACACTCATGAGTGTCAACATCAGAAGAAGTGTAGTTAATTTTTTCATAATCGTATTTTTATTTGGTTTTACCTTCTTAATGTCAAATATCGTGCCAGAAATCAAACCAATGTTAAATCATGGTGCATTTTTTCTTTCTTCGTGCGCATGTATCGTTCATTAAACCTATTAGGTTTTATTTCAATCGGCACATTCTCTATTATTTCTATCCCATAACTTTCTAATCCTACTCGTTTCACAGGGTTATTAGTCATCAGCCTCAGTCGTCTGGCATTCATCTCGCGCAGTATTTGTGCTCCAACTCCATAATCGCGTTCGTCTGGTCTAAATCCTAAATGGATATTTGCCTCCACTGTATCCTCTCCTTGTTCTTGCAGCTTATAGGCGCGTATCTTATTCATGAGCCCTATTCCGCGTCCTTCTTGATTCATATACACAACAATACCCTTCCCTTCCTTCTCTATCATCTGCATAGCGTGTGTGAGTTGTTCACCACATTCACAGCGCAACGAACCAAATATATCTCCTGTCACGCAACTACTATGCACACGGCAAAGAACGGCTTCATCTTCTTTCCATTCTCCTTTTGTCAATGCAATATGTTCTAATCCTGTTGTAAGGTCCTTGAATGGTGTAAGCATAAACTCTCCTTGCTGTGTAGGCAAAAAGACTGTTTCTCCGCGCTCTATCAATCGAGACGACGCTATGTTTTGCGCCTCGTCTTTTTCCTCTTTAGACGCATATTGCGCCTCGTGTTTTAAGCGATAGGCAATGAGATCCTTGATAGTGATTATCTTCAAATCAAACTCTTGCGCCACTTCTTGCAGTTGAGGCATGCGCGCCATAGTTCCGTCTGCATTCATTATCTCAATAAGCGCTGCTACAGGCTGAAATCCAGCCAAGCGCGCTAAATCGACACCTGCCTCCGTATGTCCTGCACGCTGCAACACGCCTCCTGCGCGAGCATAGAGCGGATTGATATGCCCTGGACGACCGAATGTCTCTGGTTTACTATTAGGGTCTGCCAAAGCAAGGATAGTTGCGGCACGATCTGCTGTAGAGACACCCGTCGAACATCCCTCTAATTTATCTACGGTGACAGTGAAAGGTGTGCCAAGCATGGATGTATTATTTGCCACTTGGTGCATCAAATCCAATTCAACACAGCGTTGCTCTGTGATAGGACAACAAAGTACGCCACGCCCATACTGGAGCATAAAATTCACCTTCTCGGGTGTAATCATCTCTGCGGCGATAATAAAATCACCTTCGTTCTCACGGTCCTCATCGTCTGCCACAATAACAAACTTACCCAAACGGAGGTCTTCCAATGCTTCTTCTATTGTATTAATCTTCATAAAGTATATCGTTTTCTTATTTTCATTTTGATTTTTGCTATCCACATTCCCCATGCCTCTGGGTTGAAGAGCGGCGAGTCTGTAGCTGCTTTGTAGGTTAGAAAGATACCTATTGGGAGCAGTATAAACGAACTAAGCCACATACCTGCCCAAGATGGCCATAGGGCTTCGCGTGCCATTTTATACCCCGTATTATCGATTATGTAATAGACAATAAACATAATAACCGATATTACGACAGGAGCACCCAAACCGCCCTTGCGGATAATCGCGCCCAGTGGCGCTCCGATAAAGAAGAATATCAGGCATGCGAATGCGAGTGTGAACTTACGGTATAATTCTATTTCGTGCTTTCGTATATAGCGTTGTGAGTCATTGAGCATAATAGCATTATACTCTATTTGGTCTCGGTAATTGAGTGCTCTCTCATACGCCAACGATAATGCTTGTCGATGCCTATGCACATCCAACGATGCCCAAAGCGAGTCTATATTATGCGTAGTATATTGCTCTTGTGTCAATTGTGTAGGAATAATTTGTTCTCTACCATTTTCGCGCCCGAAATAACGCTCTTTGATGAGTTTACTACTTTGATCACGACTTCTCTCTATCGAAACATTATGGGTTGAGTCGATAGATTGCAGCAGTTGCGCCACATTCTTGCTCACATGCTGGTCTTCTAAAATGGATTCGTCATAGCGGTTGAAGTCCGTTGAGAAATCAATTATCAGTTTCTTGCTCGCAAAAGTCTCTCGTCTATAGGGTATATTCTGCTTGGTACCCGTTGCTCGTTGCTGTTTCTGGTCGATATTTTCAAAGGACTCTCCGTGTAAAAGATGAAGTATCAAATAGCGTTTATCGGCACTGGTTGTCAATCGTCCTGTATCGGCCACCATTACCTTGGCATTCTCAAACCCATCAGAATAGTCATATATCATCATATTGAGCAGTTCTCCTTTAGGAGTTTTCTCACGAACATAGATATGATATCCGCTTATCTCGTCATAGAACTCCCCTACCGGTATTTGTAGTTCTGGACTTTTCTGCCGCAGGGAGAAAATCAATGCCCATAATTTCACTTGGGATTTAGGGAGCACATTATTGCTAAAGAAAAAAGCTCCTACGGACACGAAAGCGATAGTAATAGCCAATGGACGCATGATACGGAATAAAGATATTCCTGCCGCTTTCATGGCTGTCAACTCAAATCGTTCTGCAAGGTTTCCAAAGCATATCAACGAACTCAATAGAATGGCCAAGGGCAATGCTAATGGCACTACGGACGCCGCTGCATAGATAAAAAACTCCGCTAATACACCAATACCTATTCCTTTCCCCACTAAATCATTGATATGCATCCACATGAACTGCATCAATAGAATAAAGATTGCCACAAAGAAAGTAGCCGCAAACAACCCCAGAAAATTCTGAAGCACATACACATCTATTTTCTTGACAAATTTCATCTATTCAGTAGTCGTCCTTATCCTTTCAGATTATCGCTCACAAAGATGAGTGGTAATAACTCGGACGCCGATTCAAACACATATGTTTCTTCATCCCCATAAAGTAACACTTGCATCTTATTGCCGTATCGGTGTTCCGTTTCAGTCATCACTTGTCTGCAAGCTCCGCACGGAGCGCCTGGCTCTTTCGTAAAATGCCCGTCGGTAAAGCATGCTATTGCTAATTGTTCTACGGGTTGGTCCGGGTGTTGGGCTCCGGCAGCAAATAAAGCGCTGCGCTCTGCACATAAACCACTCGGATAAGCTGCATTCTCTTGATTACATCCAGGAATTATTGTTCCGTTGGCTAATCGTGCTGCTGCTCCCACATGGAAGTGACTATACGGACAATAACTATGACTCGTTTGCTCCTTAGCTACTTGAATTAAAGCGCGTTGCTCATCCGTCAACTCTTCCCATTTATAAATGCGCATTTTCGTGGTTAGATTACATTCTTTCATATTGGTATGGAGATTTATTTATTTCGATAGGCTACAAAAAGTATGCAAAGATACTACAAAAACTGCACATATGCAAGAAAATAGGTGTTTTTTTGCCAAATAGAATGTAATTCTATGTTTTGTGTACGGCGATAGGCAGCATATGCTCGCATAAATGCGGCATATAGGCGAACACTAAACGAGGTACGCAGTACATTGAACAATTAAGAAGGGGCGTGCCGAAGATTGCTTTAGTAATAATCGTTTGAGCGAAGCAAAATAAGAAGTAGCACCGCACAGACTTAACTATAACACATAACCTACTATACGACGAAAGGGCATCCGAAATAGATGCCCTTTCTTGGATTTAGAGTAAAATTTACTTCACTTCTTGTCCTTGCATGGTGTAGGTTTTACCATTGCGGAGAATGAGAACCTGACCGTCACGGAGGATAAGCCTACCTCTGTCTCCTCCCTGAAGGGAAGAGGAAATTTCTTCTACTCCTGTCGCAATACCTTCGCTTGTCGTGGTAAAGCTACCGGAA